>CACZIO010000078.1 GCA_902781215.1 uncultured Lachnospiraceae bacterium | reverse complement strand
GATCGCGCCCATGGGGGAGCCGCCGCCGGACATACCCATGGCGATACCCAGAAGGATCGGGATCACAGTACCGACGACCAGGGAGTCACCGATACCGGCAATGGGGCCCATCAGACCTGCGCGCAGGCCGTTGATGGTCTCGCTGTCGACGTCTTCCGCGCCGTTAGCGCGGGCTTCTTCCAGACCTGCCGTGACACCGACGATGATGGCACCAAGCTGAGGCTCTGTGTTGAAGAAGGTTCTGTAGGTATCCATGGATTCAGCCATCTTGTCGGGATCATCCGCATACAGCTCTTTGCAGAGAGGAAGCATGGAGCAAAGGTAACCGAATGTCTGCATGTGCTCCTGGGAGAAGCAGGTCAGGTTTCCGTAATACCATCTGTGGAAACCACTGTTTAACGCTTTTTTAGATAATTTCTTTTCTGCCATGATCAGATATCCTCCTCATCATCATCCCATCCGTTATCAGCTGCTGTGCTCTGCGTGGCCGCGGCGGGTTTTCTGAGCTCAAGCATCTTCAGCTTGAAGATCAGAATTGCGAAAAGGCCTGCGACGACTGTGGAAGCGACCAGGTTGAGGCCCATGGAAACCAAAGAGATAGGGAATAAAATCAAGCACGTTGCGGACGATCTGCTTGAGCAGGATCGCAATACCTACGCAGGGAAGGAGCGCACCGACGGTGAAGAGTGTCTTCATCGGGATGCCGTCCATGGGAAGTCTTTCCTTAATCAGGTTGACGACAGGCTCACCGGCCATGCACATCGCGACGGTGGGGATCAGGGAGAAGCAGATGTGGGAGATCCAGGGGAATACATAGTCGACCAGGGGAAGCTTGTCATACTCGCGCTTGTCTACCCATGCCCAGCCCATGTGCTGCCAGACCAGGTTCATGGTTGCTGTGCCGTAGAACAGGACCGTACCGATGGTACCGACCATGGTACCGAAGGAAGTTGCCAGTGCGGTTCCCTCTGCGGAAGCGGGGTCAAGACCATAGCTCTTGAGAGCGATCATTGCCAGCGGAATACCGATATAGGAGACCGCACGAACGTCTGCGGAAACTGTGCCGCCGGGGGTGACCAGAGCGATGTAGACGACCTGCATGGCCGCGCCGACCAGAATACCGGTGGGGATGTCGCCGAGGACGATACCGCAGATGAGTCCGCCGACCAGGGGACGGCCGAGTGTGTAGTTACCGATGGATGTTCCGCCGAGTCCGGGCATACTGGACAGGGACGCAAACAGGCCAAGGATGATTGCCTGAACTATATTAATTGACATTTTCAATCTCCTCTTTCAAATGAAATCTCGGATAAATAGATGTTTATAAAAGACCTGATCAATCAGTGAAGCCGAACTGGCCGCGGAATTTCTTCCAGTTGCCGATGGCGGCTTCCTTGACCAGAGCAAACTCTACTTCATAGCCGGCCTTGGTGATTGCCTCGAGAGCCTCTGCCTCTTCCTGGGTGATGGACTGGTTATTTCCGAGCTTGATCGCGCCGGGACGGTCGTTGCAGGGACCGATGATGACAGTCTTGACATCGCTGGGAACAAAACCGGCGTCGACCAGGATCTTCTTCATGTCCACGGGATTCTTGGTGATCAGGAAATAATTGTCCTTGGACTCGATGACCTTTTTGCTCTTTGCGATGAACTCATCGACACCCCAGACGAAGGTCTTCTTGTCGGAAGCGCTCTTGTAGGCACCCTTCAGAACAGGGTTCTTGGCCGCTGCATCATTGACGGCGATCAGGCCGGTGCAGGGATACTCCAGAGACCATCTGGTCACTGTCTGTCCATGGATCATTCTGTCATCGACACGTACGAAAGAAATTGACATTGCTGCTCCTCCTTTACTTTTCAGTGGGAGCTGTTCCTGCCGGGAACAGCCCGAAATACAACCTTTTTCGACGATTACCCTTTTTGACCGGCCGTATTTTGCCGCAGGATTCCCGGATCACAGATCCTCTTCTTCATCCTCGTCGTCAACCGCAATGGTGAATTCCTTGATCTGCTCCCTGGCGCCCTCGATCAGCTCATCGATCAGGTCCGCGGTCTCCTCGTCGTCCTTACTCAGGACACAGGTCAGGACCAGGGGAAGATTCATTCCTCCGATCATCCGGGTTCTCTCCAGAAGGCCGGTCTCCAGCAGTACATTGGCAGTCGTCGCCAGGGGCGATCCGCCCACGATATCCGCGAACAGGATGATCTCATCCCCGGAACCGACAACAGAGAGCACTTGTTTGACATTTTCCGCGAATTCATCCGCACCCATGCCGTTGACCAGGCTGGTGGAGAGGACATCCTCCCTCTCTTCGCCCGCCAGCATATTGACTGCCTTGTGCAGTCCCGGTGCAAACTCACCGTGGCTCACCAGTAGCACATACTTCATACTTACCTCCTTTTGATGCCTGCCTTTTGATCACTGCCTCCTGATGCCTGCTCCCGGGCAGACATCTTTTGCAAAACAGTTTCATAAGGCTGCCCTGTTTCTGAAAAAAGTATAAAAAAATGGCGGCACCTGTTCAGCTAACAAGTGTCACCAATATGGTTAGAATATTGTCATTAAATTTACATGACATTTGTCATGTGCCGGGGACTTCCTAAACTGCGGCGAATGCCTGCGGGCAGTCCCCTACTTTCTCGCCTTCAGATAGCTGTTGATGGTCCGGTTCCAGAGGATCTGTTCCATCTGCAGGTTGGCATTGCTCTCCAGGATCGAACGGACAGCCAGGGAGACCTCCTCCTTGGCCTCCTCATACCCCGAAAAACGGGGGGCAATGACGGATTTCCCCATGGCGCGGCGCAGCGTGTCCGTGTTGAACTCCGTGCCTGTCCTCCGGCGGATCATGTCGGCAGTCTCCTCTGATTCCGTGACCCCGGACAGGGGGGAAATGCCCTCCGAGTAGTCAAAGATCTCCTTCTGGATCTCTTTGTCATAGGTCAGGAGCTTCAGCAGCTCCCAGGCCTCCTTTTCCTGGGAGGTCCTGCTGTTCATCGCCACGCAGAGCGTGTCCAGCCGGGAGACATTGTCCCCGGAAGGCCCCGCGGGCATGGTGATGCAGTCCCATTCAAAGCCGGAATACTGTTTGAGGCTCAGTTCGCGGGACTTGTATGCCCGGTAGCGGGAAAACATCATCGGCTGAAAGGCGACATTTCCGCCGGAAAAATCGCGGTCCGACACGTTGTAGCCGCTGTTGGCATTCTGCAGATTCTCCAGAAAGGAGATGGCCTCCCCGACAGGGGGAACCGTAAAGTCGCAGGATGTGCCCGCCTCATTGAAGAGCGTGACCCCGTTTGCGTTGAAGGCGTCGACCCAGGTATAACCGGATACGCCGAACTGGTTGACCACACCTGTTTCATCCGTGCTGTGCGTCACCTGCCGGCAGATCGACAGGAAGTCCTCCCAGGTCCAGTCCGGGTCGGGCAGAGCGATCCCCTCTCTGTCCAGGATCGTCTTGTTGACGAACATCATATTCGGCGCGCATTCATAAGGAATGGCCAGCTGGCGGCCTTCCTCCTGCCCAAAGGCGAGCGCGGAGGGATAAAAAGCCTCCGGATCAAAGTCCGGATCTTCCCGGATCAGGTCATCCAGCGGGCGCAGGGCCCCGATCTGAGAAAAAGTCCCGAAGTCATTGCCCGGCACAAAAAAGAGATCCGGGGCGCTGCCCTGCATGATCTGTTCCGACAGCCACTCTGAATAATCCGATTTCAGGATTCCGGATGTATAGACCACCTCGATCTCCGGATTCTCCTCCCGGAAACGCGCGATGGCGTCGTCCAGGATCCGGTAGGGATAGCCGTTTTCGATCTCCCAGTAGCTGCCTGCAAAGACACCGACCGTGAGTTTTTTATTTTTGTGAAAGCTCAGACGCCGGTCGACTCCGCCCAGCAGCAGCGCGGCGAGCAGGAGCAGGACAGCCGCGGCCCAGAACCGGGGCGAGCGGGGAGCGTCCGCTGCATTTTTCTGTTTGATGATCATTGTTTTTTCCTATGTGAAAAAGAATGCATCCCGTAATATTTCTCTTTCCGGTCAGGCCTGAACGCTTCTGCGCTCCTTTTCCGGGCACAGACCGGTCACTGACGGAGCGGCCGGTTGACGGCGCCGGTCTGGACAGCCCAGATCGCCAGCTGTGTCCTGTCGCGAAGGCAGAGCTTGGAGAGAATGGCGCTCAGAGAATTGCGGACCGTTCCCTCCGAGAGATTGAGCCGGGCGGAGATCTCCTTGTTGGACAGTCCGCTCCCCACCAGTACGATGACGTCCCACTCATGGGGTTTGAGGTCCTGTGTCAGGGAGTCCTCCACCTGGATCGCCAGATTGGACTGGGCCATCCTGGAAAACAGACGCACGACCTTGGAGGCGATGTCCTCGTTGATCATGGCCGTCCCGTTATAGACCTTCCGGATGGCAGCAGACAGTTCCTTCATGGAGATTCCCTTGAGCAGATAGCCGCTGGCACCGAATTTCAGTGCGTTAAACACATACTCATCGTCATCAAACGTGGTCAGGATGATGATCTTGATGTCCGGATACAGTTCCTTGATCCGCTGGGTGCAGGCCACCCCGTCCATCTTGGGCATCCGGATATCCATGAGGATCACATCCGGCTTCTCCTTCTTGACAGAGGCCATGACTTCGATCCCGTCCGCCACACTGTCCGTCACCTGAAAGTCCTCTATATTGTCCAGAATGATCATGAGGCTCTGCCGGATCAGCTCCTGGTCATCTGCGATGAGAATCTTGATCATCTTCTTTCGTTTCCTCCGTCTTCTTCCTCCGACGCCACCCTTATGGGGACGACCGCGTCGATCACGAATCCATTGCTGCCGCTGTAGGACAGACTTCCCTTGAGCATATCGATGCGCTCCTGCATGTGGTGCAGTCCGAATCCGCTGTGGATCTCGTCACATCCCACACCATTGTCTTCGATGTGGATCTTCAGGTCATTGCCGCTGCGGGTGATCTCGATCCGGATCTGACTGGCATGCCCGTGCCGGATGGCGTTGGTGATACTCTCCTGCACGATCCTGTACAGGACGTCTTCTTCATCCTGGTCCAGCATCTGCAGATCCTCCGGGAAGGTGAAATCCACCTTGACGCCCGTCGACCGCTCCGATTCCTCCACCAGCTTTTCCAGCGCGCGGTGCAGCTCCAGGTTCTCCAGGGCATCCGGCCGCAGGGCATTGACAGAGTGCCGCACATCCGTGATGCCGCCCCGTGCGACCTCCGCGATCGCGCGGAGCTGTTCCTTGGTCGCCTCGGGCGCGATGTCCATCAGCATGATACAGGCCTCGATCCCCGTGATGATCCCGGTGAGGGAATGTCCAAGTGTATCATGGATCTCTCTGGCCAGACGGTTCCGCTCGCGGGTCTCTGTCATCCGGACCTGCTCCTCCGCGTATTCCTCCAGCTTGCGGTTGGCCGCCTGCAGCTGGCTGTTCAGCCGCAGGATCCGCTCCTTTTCACTGGTCTGCGTGATGGTCAGGACCACCATGTACAGGATAAAGACCAGGGTATTGATCAGCCCCAGCATGTTGAGGATCCCCAGCAGGGAATTCCTGGCGTCCTGCCGGTAGTACATCCACATCTGGGAGAGCGGGATCGTGTGGAAAAAGTCCTGCAGGATATTCCCGTTCATCACGAGGTAAAGGATACAGATCAGGGCGATGTACCAGATCCGCTTTTTCCAGTCGATCCGGTAGCGCATGGCGTCCGCCAGGAGCAGCAGGACCGCCCCGGTATAACCGAAGCCGGTCAGGGCGCTGATCCACAGCGCGATCCCGTATTCCGCCAGCAGCTTGATCACCAGTTCCGGATGATTGTTGCAGGGAATCGAGAGCAGCAGCATAAAGGCTGCGCACAGCATAACGACAGTGGCCGGCAGCTTCCAGAAAAGGATCGGGATCGTCCCGGATTCCACCAGAAAGCGCAGTGCGCTGCCGTCGTGGATATATCCCCTCTGCGCATGTACCGTGATCACTGTGATAAAAAGGAAAATCACCAGATTCAGAAGCTTCATCTCGTTGAGGATGATCTCCGGCATCTGACTGATGCTGTTGACATCCTCGCCCTCTTTTTCCCGGTAAAGCTCCAGAGACCAGTCCGCCATTCTTCTCCCCTCCCGGCAGTCCTACTGCCAGCGGTCCACACTGTAGGATTCCACGTTTTCCTTCGTGACCAGCTCGACCGGCACCAGGATCAGCGGATCCACCTTTTCCCCGTTCAGCAGATGATAGATGGCATCCGCAGCTTCCTCCCCCACCCGGGTCGGGAACTGCGCCGCCGAAGCCTGAATGCTCCCGTCCCGGATCATCGCCTTGGCATCCGGGGAGGCATCCACACCATACAGAGAGGTCTGCTCCAGCAGTCCGTTGGCGTCGAGGGCCGCTGCGGCGCCGATGCAGGCGGGATCATTCAGGCAGAAGACACTGTCAAAAGGGATCCCCTTTTCGATGAATTTCTCCATGCGGGGCATGGCAAGCTCCAGCTTGCCCTCACAGGGAATCTTCTGCACGACCGTAACTCCCTCCTGCCCGCTGACTGTGTCCAGAAATCCCTGCACCCGTTCGACCCCGGAAGCCGCTTCCTCGTGGGTCAGGATGACCAGGCGGGCCTCCTCCTGGCCGGCTTCTTCTTTTCTGGAGAGAAAATACTCTCCCACCAGCCGGCCGGCCCTGTAATTGTCCGAAACGATGGTACAGTCTGCCAGTCCCGAATCGGATTCCGACAGATTGGAGTCCACGACGACGATCAGGACCCCCTGCTCTCTGGCGCGCTGCAGGACCCGGGTCAGTCTGCCGGATTCCACGGGCGTCAGGACCAGCACATCGATTCCCATGTCCAGCATGTCGTCGATCTGCTCGATCTGTCTCTCGACATTGAGCGCCGGATCCCGCAGGACCATCCGGTCGCCCTCCGCGTCCACTCTGTGTGCGATCTGTTCATTGATGATCGCGAACAGCTCATTGTTCATGGTCATATAGCTGGCCCCGATCAGGACAGAATTCTCCTTCTGATTCTCCGAGATATCCGGCCGGAAAAAAAAGCAACAAAAAACCAGGACTGCCAGCAGCAGCCCCAGTATAAAATGACACAATTGGAACAGACGTCTGAAATTCATGCGGTACACTTCTCCATGCTTGAAAATACAATTATCAATACTTTTTTCCGCACTGTCATCTCTGTTTTTCTGTTTAATGATTCTATCAGAAAGGTCTTTCTACTGCAACCGCTCCAACTGCACCAGCCACACCAGACTCACCAGCAGACCGCACCGGGAAGTGAGGTCCTTCCGGAGAGGTGTAGTAAAAGAGATTCGGCTTCAACTGCCCGCGCCGGGAAATGCGCGGAAATGACACCGCGCATTTTTCACACGATTTCCTTCATCTCCTCGATGATGGCGATCCCTGCCGAGCTGCCGATCCTGGACGCGCCGGCTTCCAGCATGGCCTCCGCCTCCTTCAGAGTCCGGATGCCGCCGGCCGCCTTGATCTTCACATCGGGCCCGCAGTTTTCCTTCATGATCCGAACATCCTCCACCGTCGCGCCCCCGGTGCCGAAACCAGTGCTGGTCTTGATATAGTCCGGCTTCACGCGGGAGGCGATCCGGGACAGTTCCGCGATCTCCTCCTTGTCCAGGTAGCAGTTCTCAAAGATCACCTTGATCAGGACCCCCGCCCTGTGGGCGATGTCGGTCAGGCACCTCATCTCCTCTTCCAGATATCCCCAGTCGTGCATCCTGGCATGGCCGACATTGATGACATAGTCGAACTCACCGCAGCCGTTGCGGATGGCGTCCTCCGCCTCCGCCGCCTTCCCCGCGATCGTCATCTGTCCCAGCGGGAACCCCACCGTCGAGTCGACCATCACATCACTGCCCTCCAGCTGCTCCCGGCAGAAAGCCACCGTCGATGAATTGACCGCCACCGATGCAAATCCGTACTCCCTGGCCTCCGCGCACAGCTTCGCCAGATCATCGTGCGTCGCAAACGCCTTGAGATTCGTGTGGTCGATCATGCCTGCCATCTGTCTGGTCGTATACATCTGTTCATCCTCCATTTATCAAAAGAATATCAGTCCAAAGTCTTCCATTTTTCCTGCCGTTCCCCGAGGAACTATCCGGGACGGTTCTGCCGGTACATCAGTCCCGGCTGGCGCCCATGCGGGAGATGCACTCCGAGGCGCGGGCCCGGCCGCGCTCCGCGCATGCGCGCAGGTCCTCCCCGTCCAGGACACCGGACAGAAAGCCCGCCACAAAGTTGTCCCCCGCGCCGGTGGAATCCACGACCTCGACCGGCAGGGCGGGCAGGTGGAAGACCCCCTCCTCCCCGTTCACATAGCAGCCGTCCTCGCCGGCCTTGACGATGGCATTGCGCACACCCAGCCGGCGGAAGGCCTCCGCCATCTTCGCGCAGTCCGTCTCACCGGTATAGTAGGCGGCCTCCTTCTCGTTGGGAAAAATATAGTCCACCAGGGGCCACACGTCCGCCAGTTCCTCCACAGCTACCTCCCGGAAGGTCGGGAGCTTGGTGTCCGCGCTGACAATGGCGCCGGCTTCTTTCGCCGCTCTGACCAGGCTCCGGATCACTTCCGCCCGGTCCAGCGGCGCCCGGAAGAGGCTGGCCAGGGAGACGATCCGCACGCCCTCCATTGCCTCCCGCATACGAAGCGGAGGCGGCAGGAGCACTCCGTCACCGGTTTCTGTCAGCTCTTCTTCGCCGGCCGCCCCTGCCCGGCTTCCAGGCGTCTCAGCACCGCCGTCTCCGCTCCCGGCCCGGCCTGCCAGAAAAGGCACATAGCCCTCCAGCATGGTCGCCCGACTGTTGATCGAATGCCTCCCGCCGTCCTGGTGGACCACCAGCTGGGCGATCGGCGTCGTGAGCTCCCGCATCACGGTGATATTGCGCGTATCTACCCCCCGCAGCTCCAGCTCCGAGCGCAGGAGATTTCCCGCCGCGTCCATGCCGACCCCGCAGGCGATTCCCGCGCGGTGTCCCAGCTCTGTGAGCGCAATGGATTCGTTGACGGCATCCCCGCCGATATGCAGCTCGATCCGCTCGGCGCGGAAGACATTCTCCCTGTGCCTGTCTGCCTCCTGCCCGCGCGTGATGCAGTCGATGACCGCCTGCCCGATGCAGAGCACCTCACATCCTGTTCCTGACAGGTTTTCCATCTCTTCACAATTTACAGTATGATCAGCCATTTCTCCTCCGTATGTACATGCTGTCGGCAGTCGCTTGTTTTTCCACTGAAAATAGTATACATTACAGACATTCACTTTTCACGCCCTTTCCAACCTTGCTGCTCGTCAGAGCAGCAACACATGCAATTCATCCCTCCCCGGAGGGCCTGCCTGTAACGACCATTTTCATTCGGAGGTTCCCTTGAAATAATCCTGTGTCATTTTTGATATGGACGGCCTGATGTTCGACACCCAGTGCATCTACGACCGCGCCTTTCACGACATCCTGCTCCGGGATTACGGCCTCGAGCTGCCCGATGCCCTGCGCCTGGCCATGATGGGCCGCAGCGGAGATGACCTGTATCAGACCATCAACCGCTTTTTCCCCGGGATTGACGCCCCGGAATATGTCCGCCGCAGCTTCGCGGCCGTGGCAGACCGCGTCAGGGATGAGCTGGTTCCCCGCCCGGGCCTGTATGAACTCCTGCCCTGGCTGCGCGAACAGGGCGTCCGGCTGGGTCTGGCCAGCGGGAGTGACCGCGCCATCGTGGAGAGCAACCTGCGCGTCTCCGGCCTGAAGGACTATTTTCCCGTCAGCGTCAGCGGCGACGAGGTCACCCTCGGAAAGCCCCACCCCGAGGGCTACCTGCGCGTGCTGGACAGACTCGGCTGCGCCCCGGAGGACTGCTACATCCTGGAGGACAGCCCCAACGGCATACGCGCCGGCCACAGAGCCGGCTGTTCCGTCCTCATGGTTCCCAACATGGTACAGCCCGACGAAGAGATCCGTGAACTCTGCACCGGCATCTACGGGACCCTGTCCGATGTAAAAAAAGCCATGGCGTCCGGTGCCTTATAAGAGAGCCCTTTCCGCGGCAGTCAGCATGACCATACAAAGACCCGCCGGAAACGTCCTGTGATATACTGCTGGACGCCCGGCGGGTCTTTATCCTATCTCCGCAGAAGACTCCCGCCTCTGCAGGCGGTGAGATGAATGCGGTTTTTGTCAGTAAACAGTCAGTAAATCCTGCCTTGCGGGTGG
>CACZIO010000077.1 GCA_902781215.1 uncultured Lachnospiraceae bacterium | reverse complement strand
GGGTTGAAGATCTCCACCATCTCGTCGATCATGTCCAGGAGTTTTTCCTCGTCGATGCCCCGCATCTGACGCATGACAGGGTCGTCGCGCGAGATCGAGTCGCCGGCAGTCCCGGAGTAGGCGATCTTGGAGCCCCGCAGGTGCAGGAGGATATAGGACAGCTCGACACCGGGGATCGTGATGCGGAATTCCTCTTCCATCTCGCGCAGGATCCTGGCGGCCAGATCATATCCCTCCCAGGAGGCGAGGTCCTCGAGTCCCTTTTCATCCGCCTCCACGACTGCGCCCTGCCGGACCCGGTCGATGGCGATCGCGATGTGGATGGCCAGCCCGGTGAAGGCATTGTCGGCCAGCTGACGGAGCATGGGCTCGTCCATATTGCTCAGGACCCCGTAGACCCGGCTCAGGATGTCGCTGTTCAGGAGGGAATAAATGCCGCTGTCCGCTGCGCTCAGGAGGATGTCCGTGATGGCCTCCTCCGCGTGCTTCGCGCGGCGTCCGGATTCCGCGGAGGCCCCGTCATGTGTCATGCCGGGGGCAGCTGCATGATCTGTGCCTCCCGCCCTGCTGCCCTTCCTGTACTGCCTGGGTCCGTTCTCATGGATAAAGCGCCGCATGGCCTCGCGGTAGTCTCCCTCGGAGCCGCTGAGCACTACGCCATAGCCCGGCCGGCGGATCACCTCCAGGTGGTTACGGGAAAACCACTCGCCGAGCGCCTCCATGTCGCTGGCGACGGTGGTCTCGCTCACACCCAGCATCTCACTGTAGTAGTAGAGCTTCCTCGGCTCCCGGTCCCGGAGGAGTTCGAAGAGCAGGTGCCTGCGCCTCTCCTCCCTCCCGGCCGCCTCGACGCCGCTGTTGGCGCGGATCTCTTTGCGGAGTTTCTCAATATTCTGCAGTTCCCCGGACAGGACGATTCCTTTTCCCTTCCTGTTGACGAGCTGCAGGCCGTAATGCCGGATGTCGTTCTCCAGAAAGCCGAATTCCCGCTGAATGGTCCGCTTGCTGACCCCCAGCCGGTCCGCGATCTCCTGTTTTGAAACGGGTCCCTTCCCGCTGAGCAGGATCTCCAGGATCTGCTGCGTCCTCGGTGTGAAGTCCATGTTATCTCCCACTATGCCCATTTTTACGGGCACATTCCGTCTTGTACTATAGCTCCCTGCGTCCGATGGCTCTTCTTTTATTCTTGCAAAAAAAGGGCCCGGAGAACCGTCCCTGTGGTCCCCTACGGAAAAAGAACCAGGAGAACCGTCCCTGTGATTCCTTATTTCACGGCCACGCACTCGATCTCTACCAGGGCGCCCTTGGGGATGGCGGCCGCCTGGAATGCCGCCCTGGCCGGATAAGGCTCCTCAAAGAACTCCGCGTAGACAGCGTTCATGGCAGCAAAATCCGCGATGTCCGCCAGGAGGACGGTGGTCTTGACGACGTCCTTCATGCTATATCCGGCTGCAGCCAGAATATTGCTGATATTGGTCAGGCTCTGCCTGGTCTGGGCTTCGATGCCGCCCTCGGTCAGTTCTCCCTTCTCGGGGATGATCGGGATCTGTCCGGAGACATAGACGGTGTTTCCGGCCTGTACTGCCTGGGAATAGGGTCCGATCGCCGCAGGGGCTTTGTCTGTATGAATGGATCTGTTCATTTCTACCTCCTCCATTCCGGTTCATATGATGTATGGTGAAAATAAGCTCATAAAACAATGATATCACGTCATAGGCTTCGCCCCATTGTAACACAGATATTCTGCAAAAACATCCTGCCCGGACGGGTCAGGGGCTGTTTGCGCTTTTTGAGGCGGATACTGCTGCCGCAGTCCGGCAATATGCAGAGGGCTGACTGCGCTTTTGAGGCGGAAGCTGCTGCCGCAGTCCGGCAATATGCAGAGGGCTGACGGAGAATCCGCAGTTTCATTTTTTTCGTTCCCATCGTATAATGAAAAGGTAAATATAAAAGGACGGGCAGTGTGTTGACTGTGCAGGCTGTATCGTTCAGAGAAGACAGCAAAAGCGATACGATGAAACTCATCCATATAGCATCCATTGAAAAGGGAGGTAGCTCTATGATCCGTAAAAGCAGTGAGTGTCAGATTGAATACCGTGAACATATGCGCGACGGCGACGGAACGGTCCAGCTGACCAATTTTATCACAGGTCCTGAGGAGCTCAACGGGAAGGGCAGGCTCTTCTCCAGGATCACGCTGAATCCCGGATGCAGCATCGGCTACCATGTCCATGAGGGCGATGCGGAGCTCTTCTATATCCTGAAGGGGACAGCGGAGTACAGCGACAACGGAACCGTGAAACAGGTCACCGCCGGCGATGTCACGATCTGTCCTGACGGAGAAGGGCACGGCATTGCCAACCGCACGGATGAAGTGGTGGAGCTCATTGCCGTGATCGTTTACGCATAACAGCATCGCCTGTGAATACGGCAGGTCCGGATAGGGTTCCGGTCCTCACCGCCGTGATCGTCCGGGGCACAGACTGCCGCACATGAAGGCCCTTCCGGCATCTGCAGCCTGTGATTTCCATCATTTTTCAATCGTTTCCATCGTTACTCCATTGTTACAGACAATCCAGATCATAAATGTACGATTTAACAATGTCTCATTTTAGAAAAGGAGGAGAAGTAATGGCATTAGTAACAACCACAGAGATGTTCAAAAAAGCCTACAACGGCGGATACGCGGTCGGCGCATTCAACGTGAACAACATGGAGATCGTCCAGGGTATCACAGAAGCAGCCGGCGAGCTCAAGAGCCCTGTGATCCTGCAGGTCTCCAAGGGCGCCCGCGCTTATGCCAACCACACCTATCTGGTGAAGCTGGTCGAGGCTGCCATCATTGAGAATCCCGAGATCCCGATCGCACTTCACCTGGATCACGGCGATACCTTTGAGCTCTGCAAGAACTGCATCGACGGCGGTTTCACCTCCGTCATGATCGATGCCTCCTCCAAATCCTTTGAGGACAACATCGCTCTGACCAGGCAGGTCGTCGAGTATGCGCACACCCACGGCGTCGTCGTAGAAGCCGAGCTCGGAACCCTCGAAGGCGTCGAGGATGAGGTCGTTGTCGAAGCCGGCCAGGCCAGCTACACCCGTCCGGAAGAGGTCGAGGAATTCGTAACCCGGACAGGCTGCGACTCCCTCGCGATCGCCATCGGCACCTCCCACGGCGCATACAAGTTCAGACCCGAGCAGTGCACACGCAACGAAGAAGGCATCCTGGTTCCCCCGCCGCTCCGCTTCGATGTTCTGGAGGAGGTCTCCAGAAGACTTCCCGGCTTCCCGATCGTCCTGCACGGCTCCTCTTCCGTCCCGCAGGAGTTCGTCAAGATGGTCAATACCTACGGAGGCAACATGCCCGACGCAGTCGGTATCCCGGAGAGCCAGCTTCGTCACGCAGCTGAACTGTCCGTCTGCAAGATCAACATCGACTCCGATATCCGTCTTGCCATGACCGGCAACATCCGCAAATATTTCGCGGAGCACCCGGACCACTTCGATCCCAGACAGTATCTGAAACCTGCGAGACAGGCGGTCAAGGATATGGTCGCCCACAAGATCCTCAACGTCCTCGGCAGCGCCGGCAAGGCCTGATGCCTCAGACCGGTTTTCCCGACACCTGACGCTCAGCTTCCTGTGCTTCTGCCCTGGAGCTGCCGCAGAAAGAGCCGGCCTGTACAGGGTGCCGGCAGCCTGCCGTTATCCTGTGACAATCGGCGCTTTTGTAAAACAGGTCTTTCATAAACCGGATATTCTCTAAAAGTCAGAAAAGCGGAGAGCCTCATAGTTAAGGTTCTCCGCTTTTTTCATCCCGCATCTTACTGCAGCACAGGCAGGCTCTCAATAGAAAATGGCAGCTCTGACGAGATATGATTAGTCCCGTCAGAGCTTCATTTTGACTCAGACATAATAAAACGGCTCTGCCGGTCGGCAGAGCCGTCTTTGGCTTGTCAATCTTAAACTTACAGTTCGCAGGTACCGACGGTCCTGGGGAAGGGCAGGACGTCGCGGATGTTGCCCATGCCGGTCAGGTACATGACACAGCGCTCGAAGCCCAGGCCGAAGCCGGCGTGGCGGACACTGCCGTAGCGGCGCAGGTCGAGGTAGAACTGATAGCTCTCCTTGTCCAGGCCGAGCTCGTCCATGCGCTTCTCAAGCTTGTCCAGGTCCTCCTCACGCTGGCTGCCGCCGATGATCTCACCGATGCCGGGGACCAGGCAGTCCATGGCGGCGACGGTCTTGCCGTCGTCGTTGAGCTTCATATAAAAGGCCTTGATCTCCTTGGGATAGTCGGTGACGAAGACGGGGCGCTTGAATTCCTTCTCGGTCAGGTAGCGCTCGTGCTCGGTCTGCAGATCGCACCCCCAGGACACCTTGTAGTCGAACTCGTCGTTGTGCTTCTCCAGGATCTTGATGGCATCCGTATAGGTGACATGCCCGAAGTCGGAGTTGAGGACATGGTTGAGGCGGTCCAGGAGGCCCTTGTCGATGAACTGGTTGAAGAAGTTCATCTCCTCGGGGGCATTCTCGAGAACGTAACGGATGATGTACTTGAGCATGTCCTCGGCCAGCTGCATATTGTCACCCAGGTCTGCAAAGCAGAACTCGGGCTCGATCATCCAGAACTCGGCCGCGTGGCGGGTCGTGTTGGAGACCTCGGCGCGGAAGGTGGGGCCGAAGGTGTAGACATTGCGGAAGGCGAAGGCGTAGGTCTCGACGTCGAGCTGGCCGCTGACGGTCAGGTTGACGGGCTTGCCGAAGAAATCTTTGGAATAATCCACTTTTCCGTCTTCGGTCATGGGCAGCTCGTCCAGGGGCAGGGTGGTCACCTGGAACATCTCACCGGCACCCTCTGCGTCACTGCCGGTGATGATGGGCGAGTGCACGTAGACAAAACCCCTCTCCTGGAAGAACTTGTGGATGGCGAAGGCGATCAGGGACCGGACGCGGAAGACGGCGGTAAAGGTGTTGGCGCGCACGCGCAGGTGCGGGATGGTGCGCAGGTACTCAAAGGTATGGCGCTTTTTCTGCAGGGGGTAATCGGGCGAGGAGGCACCCTCGACCTCGATCTTCTCGACCTGCATCTCAAAGGGCTGCTTGGCATTGGGGGTCAGAACAATGGTACCTGTCGCGATGACGGCCGAACCGATGTTGAGTTTGGCGGCCTGTGCGAAGTTCTCGAGGTCCGCGCTGTAGACCAGCTGCAGGGTCTGGAAGCAGCTGCCGTCGTTGAGCGTGATGAAACCGATCTTCTTGGAGTCGCGGTTGGAGCGGATCCAGCCGCCAACAGTCACTTTTTTATCCGCAAAGCTTTCCTTCGCCGCAAAGAGATCCTTGATCTCTGTCAGGCTGTATTCCTGTCTCATGGTCATCTCTCCTCTTTCTCGTCAGCGTCTTTGTCCTGGCTGTCCTTGTCTTCGTCAGTCTTATTATCTTCTTCCTCAGCCTTTTCCTCTGTGGAGGCCGCATCAGATGAAGCGGCAGTGTCTGCGGATGTGTCGCCGGCAGCAGCCGCTTCTTCAGCGGTGGCAGCCTGTGTGGAGGCCTCGGCGGCATCCTCATCCTCTTTTTCCTCAGAGGGCTCGGAGACCTTGCAGTGGTCGTACAGGTAGTCGATGACCTTGTCGGTCATGAGGTCGTCCCGGAGGGACTCGCGGATCACGCGGTCCAGATCCTCTGCCTTCTCCACGGTGACGTCATCGGCGACATAGCCGGCGATGGCCGTCGTGACCTCCTCCTCGGAGGGATTGAGGTCGTGCTCATCCGCGATTGCCTGGAAGATCAGGCCCTGCTTGGCATAGTTCTTTGCCATGTCGTGGATCATATCCAGATAATTGTCCTCGGTCGCGCCGTAGTAGGCGTTCATGAGAGTCTGCAGGTCTGTGTAGCTCTGCAGGGCATAGTAGGTGAGCTGGCGCTTGAGCAGGTAGTTGTACTTCTCCACCATGTTGGCGGGCGGATCCTGCTTGAGGGTGCTCTCGTCGATGAGCTTGCTGACGATCTGGCTCTTCACCGTGTCCTCATAGCTCTGCTCCAGGTTCTCGATCAGGTTGCTGCGGACGTAGTCCCTGTAGTCGTCGACGGTCGTGACGGCCTGGCCAAAGGAGTTGGTCAGGTTGAGGCTCTTGACGAAATCGTTGTTGAGCTCCGGAACCTTTGTCTCCTTGATGTTGTTGACGGTGACGGTAAAGACGACGTCCTTGCCGTTGAGGCCGGCCTCGGGGTGGTAGTCCTCGGGGAAGGTCAGCTCAATGTCGAGGGTCTGACCCTTCTCCGCGCCGATCAGGCCTTCTTCGAAGCCTTCGACAAAGGAATTGGAGCCGATCACCAGGTCGTAGGAGCCGGTGCCGCCGTCAAATTCCTTGCCGTCCATCTTGCCGACATAGTCGATGCTGACGGTGTCGCCCTCCTTGACCTTGCGGTCGACCTCCTCGGAGGTCGCGCGGTTCTGCAGCTCCGCCTGGATTGCCTGCTCCACGTCGTCATCCGTGGGATCCTCGGGCCTTGCCGCCTCGACTTCAATGTGCTTGTAATCCTCGGGCAGCTCGACATAGTCCGCCGCCTTGACGCCGGTCACATAGGCATCGTCAAACTCCTGCCAGGACATGTCCTCTTCCGCCGCGGCTTCCGCCGTTGTCGCCAGTGCAGCTGCTGACGTGGCGCCCGAAGCCGCTCCGTCGCCGCCTGTACCCTGCGACTGCGCGCCGCAGCCGGCCGCCGCCATGCACAGGATCATCGCGCTGACCACTACTGCGATTCCCTTTTTCTTCATATGTAATAACCTCCTGTAATGAGCTCTGAAGAGAACTGCCTCCGGCATCTGACAGTCATTTGACAGTGCCCTCTCAATTTCTCCTCAGGTCTGTGACATTTCGAATGGCGATTCGAATAAACGATTCAGATGACCGTTTCGATGAAAAGTCCATCCCGCCGGAGGTCTGCACTTGCATTCGCGCAGGCACAGGCCTGCATCCTCCGGCTCCCTGTTTTCATCCTGTTCTGCACTCGCCGGTCATGCGGATACCGGGCGCAAAAAGATGCTAACTTACATAGTGTATCACAGGACCCCAAAGCTGAAAAGGGACGATTTCTGAAAAAATGGTGAACCGGACGCCCTGTGTTTACCGCAGATGCTGTTCGAAAGGAGGCGTCGGCAATCATTGTCCACCGTGGGTCCTCTGTTTCTCCTGCTTCCTCTTGTTTTGCCTGAAAAAGAATGATAGAATACCTGAAGACATTTTTCTGCAGATCATTTATCATACATTCGTACATTTATTTTTTTGTACTTTTTCTCAATGGAGGGGTTTTACTTTGAGCCGTGTAACAATTGTTTTACTGATTATCCTTGTCATCCTGATCGCCATCCTGATCGCGCTCTACTTTCTCGGGAAGCGCCTCGAGGCGAGGCAGGCACAGTCCGATGCGCAGATCCAGTCCATGAAACAGCCCATGACGCTTCTGGTCATCGATAAAAAGCGGCTCAGGCTGAAGGAGGCGGGGCTTCCGGACCAGGTCATCCAACAGACACCCTGGTACGCCAAGCGGTCCAAGGTCCCCGTGGTCAAAGCCAAGGTTGGCCCCCAGTTCATCAACTTTATCTGCGACGAAAAGATCTTTGACAGCGTCCCGGTCAAGAAGCAGGTAAAAGCCATGGTCAGCGGCATCTACATCGTGGAAGTCAAGGGCATTCGCGGCAGTCTTCAGACAGACGGCGAGCCGAAGAAGAAGAGCTGGATCGAAAAGCTTCAGGAAAAGGCCGGCGCCAAGCCCGTCAAATAAAGAGACCGGATCCAATATATGGCATCAGAATGATCGAATTATGAAAAGGTTCATGAACAGGATCCGATCATCGGCCTTAAAAAAGAAAATCAAACAGCGTTCAAAAAAAAGCAGAGCAGCGGAATTCCGCACTCTGCTTTTTTGATGTGTTTTTTATGTTTGCCAACGGTTTGCCGCCGGGCAATCGCGGAATGAAAAAACTTGTGTCAAAAAAATAGTATTCACTCTGTTATTTCATCCGCCTGGATCGTGACGGAGCACTCCAGGGCATAGCCCGCGTCCATTCCCAGGCTGTACTGCACTCTGGCGCGCAGGCGGAGGCGGCCGGACCCGGCTGCCGGCCGGAGGGAAGCGCCTCCGTCCATGACAGAGATCCTCTGCGTGCGGATCTCCATGGGGATCACGCCGAAGGGGGTTCCGTAGTCGCAGCCGGTCATCGGGACTGAAGGGTCAAAGATCATGACCGAGCTGCCTTCCCCCGCCCGCTCCATGCGGACCAGGCCGCGGGAAACAAAGAGGACAGATTCCGGCCCGCCGGCTTTGTCCTCTCCCGTTCTGTACCGGAACACATGCCCCGGGCCTTCCTCTGCCTCTGTATACCCGGCCAGATACACAGAGGTGTGTTCCTGGCTGTTCCCGTCCGGGTCTGTCTGGATCCCGCGGATGGTCAGGCAGACGGTCCGCTCTCCGGAAGACCTGTTCTCTGTATCCTTCCGCCGCGCCTGTCTGCCGCGGTCATTTTCCGGCGTCTGCTTATTCATAGGCCAGCCTCTTCCACGCGGAGCGGGGCATCTGAATCACTGCGGCTGCCGCTTTCATCTTCGCGGAGCGGGGCGCCGGAATAGTTGTGGATGTCGATCTTCTCCGCGGCCAGGATCCCGTATTTGATGATCGAGTTGGCGAACTGCCGGAACTGGCCGGCCATATCGCTCACATAGAAGCGGTACTGGGGCTCGCCGCTTCCCAGCTCCTGCCGGTGTGTGGACAAAAGGTCCATGGAGGTCAGCATGCGGCGCAACTCCATGGCCGTCTCATAGGCGGGATTGATCAGGGAGACATTTTCTCCCGCCGCGCGGCCGATGGTCTTGCGGATCAGGGGATAGTGGGTGCAGCCCATGATCAGGGTGTCGATCCGGCTGTCCAGGAGGGAGGCCATATATCTTCTGGCGATCTCGTCGGTCACGGGATCCTCCCACAGTCCTTCCTCCACAAGGGGGACAAAGAGCGGGCAGGCCTGGCCGAAGACCTCCGCCTGCGGCATGATCTGCCGGATATATTCTTTGTAGGTCCCGCTGGAGATGGTCGCCCTGGTCCCGATGACACCGATCCTGCCGTTCCTGGTGCAGGCCGTGGCGGTCCTGGCCCCGGGCCGGATGACTCCGATCACGGGGACGGGGCATTCTTTTTCGATCTCGGGGAGCGCATAAGCGCTGGCCGTATTACAGGCAATGGCGACCGCCTTGACCTTCTGTTCCAGCAGAAAGCGCACGATCTGCCTGGAATACCTCGTCACGGTCTCCCTGGACTTGCTGCCGTAGGGAACACGGGCTGTATCCCCGAAATAGACGATCCGTTCGTTTGGCATCTGACGCATGATCTCACGCGCGACCGTCAGCCCACCGATGCCGGAGTCAAAGACGCCGATCGGCATATCCGGATGTAAGGATTTAAATACTGTCATAGCCACCTGCCCGCAGGCATTTTTGTCTGCCCGCAGAAATACGCCCCGCAGCCGAAGCTGCGCGGCTTTTTTCTGAAACTGTGTACAGCCTGTGCACAGCAGGCAGATGCCCGCTGTACGCCGTTCCTCTCAGACTCTCGCGCTGGAATCAGGTAAAAGCCTCCGTTTTGAAGGCCGCCTGCATGCGAGATTGTTTGAATTCGAAACAGTCCGGTTTCGAAACGATCCGACTGCAGGTATGTCTGAATTCGAAACGGCATGTGCTGCCTTTCTAAAACTGTGTCTTGCGGATCTGCTCGAGGATAAATTCCCTCTGACGCTCGATATGAAGACGCGCAGCCTCGACAGCTGCCTCCGCGTCTCCCTCCAGGATCGCCGTGCAGATCGTGCGGTGTTCCTGGATCAGCTCCTCGTAGTGCAGGTCGTCCTTGATGTACTCGTAGCGGAAGCGGTAAATGGTATCCGCCAGTCCGTTCATCACCTGATCCAGGCGCTTGTTGCGCGCGGCCCGGGCAATGATATCGTGGAAGTGGACGTCGCTCTCGGCGATTTCCTGCTCATCCCCGAACCGTGTGCTGTACTCGAAGGATTCGCGGGTCCTCCGGTGTGATCCGGCGGCAGGCCAGGGACGCGCACAGCTGATCCAGGGCGCTGCGGACCTCCATGACATCCTGCAGGTCCTCCTCCGTGATCCTGGCGACGCGGGCGCCGCTCCCGGGCGTGATGGTCACAAGTCCCTCCAGCTCGAGCTTGCGGATGGCTTCCCGGATGGGTGTCCGGCTGGTGCCCAGGATCTTGCCCAGGCGCACCTCCGTCAGCCTCTCTCCGGGGTGCAGTTTCCCGGTCAGGATCAGTTTCCGCAATGTCAGAAAAGCCGTCTCCCTGAGCGGGATCGACTGCTGGTCGTCCAGCGCCGGCATTGCGTCGGGAATTACAGACAGAAATTCTTTTTCGTTATACTTTTTCTTCTTCTGTTCCGGCATAAAGACCTCCATCTGCAGTCAGTTTGCATTCGAAAATGAAAAAGCGGAAATCCGTGCGGTTCCACGCCGTCCCCCGACGTGCGGATCGCAATGTCCTGCTCTTCGAAGCCCGGTACCTCTATCCGGGCAGGGCAGTTCATCATTCGCTGTGCTGATCCGGCTCCATGATCATCACTGGACCGGCCTGCACAGAAAAGTGCGGCATCCCGCTGCCATTTCCGTGCGCAGAAAGGCTCCCCGTGCCTGTTCTGCCGACTGACTTGTCTCGTAGATTGCGTAAACAGTGGGTCCGCTGCCGCTCATGCGGGCTGTGACCGCACCGTTTTTTATAAAAAAGTCCTCCACCTCTCCGATCAGCGGAAGACTCCCCCCCGTTACCAGTTCCAGCACATTCTCGCAGCGCGCGCACAGCCCCTGCAGGTCTCCCCTGCGGAGCGCATCGATCTGGCCGTCGATATCCGGGTGATGATAACCCTCCATCGCGTCCAGCGCGTGGTATACATGTGCCGTGGAGGCGCCCGCCTCCGGTTTGATCAGGACAATGGCGCAGTCAGGCATGGGCGGCAGGTCTGTCAGCCGCTCTCCGATTCCCTCTGCCAGCTTGGTCCCGCCCGCGATGCAGTACGGGATGTCCGCACCCAGGCGGACCGCCAGTTCCATCAGCTCCTGATCCGTCACTTCGGGGACGAACAGATCGCGCATGGCGCAGAAGGCCGCCGCCGCGTCCGTGCTGCCGCCGGCCAGGCCCGCCGCAACGGGGATCCGTTTGGTCAGCTGCACATCGATGTCCGCCCTGATATCATATTTTTCCATCATCATACGGATCGCGCGGCAGATCAGATTGTCCTCCCCCGCAGGAGAGAGGCCGCTCTCGTCCAGCAGGCGGATCGCGCCGCGTTCCACGGGCTGCGGCTCTGCCGGAAGGCGCTGCGCCGCTGCTGCCGGGTTTTCCTGCCCGGCTGTATGTTCTGATATTCTTTCAGGTGATGTTTTTTCAGGTTCCCGCGCGGTAAAGGTCAGTGTGTCATACAGGTCGATCTGCTGCATGATCATGCGCAGCAGGTGATACCCGTCCTCACGGACGCCGACGACGTCCAGCCCGAGGTTGATCTTGGCGCAGGCATTCCTGGTCACTGTCTTTGTCATATATTGTGCCTATTCCTTATCCCGCAACGATCCCGGTCAGATCAGCGACGCGTTCTACGCCGTGCCGGGCGCACCAGTCCTCCATCCCGCGCGCGATCTCAACGGTCGCGTACGGGTTGTGGAAATTCATGGCGCCGACCGCGACCGCCGAGGCGCCCGCCATCATGAATTCGATGGCGTCCTCCGCCGTGGCGATCCCGCCCATTCCGATCACGGGGATCGAGACCGCCTGGGCCGCCTGCCAGACCATGCGGACGGCAACCGGCTTGATGGCGGGTCCTGACATACCGCCTGTCCTGTTGGCAAGGACAAACTGCCTTTTCTCGATGTCGATCTTGGCACCGGTAATCGTATTGATCAGGGAGATCGCGTCCGCGCCGGCGTCCTCGGCCGCTCTGGCCATCTGCGTGATGTCGGTCACGTTGGGCGTGAGCTTCATGATCACCGGCTGCGCAGCCACCCGCTTGATTTTTTCCGTAATATCATAGAGAGCATCCGGATTCTGGCCGAAGGCGATGGCCCCCTCCTTGACATTGGGGCAGGAGACATTGATCTCCAGCATGTCCACCGGCTCCTCCTGCAGGCGCCGCACGACCTCCAGATAATCCTCCACGCTCTTTCCGCAGACATTGACGATCACCTTGGTGTCGATTTCTTTCAGAAAGGCGAGGTCACGCTCAATAAAGACGTCGATGCCGGGATTCTGCAGGCCGATCGCATTGAGCATGCCGGCCGTCACCTCCGCCACGCGCGGGGTCGGATTGCCCGGCCAGGGAATATTGGAGACGCCCTTGGTCACGACGGCTCCAAGCTGAGAGAGGTCAATAAACTCCGCGTATTCCATGCCGGAGCCGAAGGTTCCCGACGCGGTCATCACCGGGTTCCGAAAGGTCACGCCCGCGATGGTCACAGACATGTCCGGTCTCTGTAAATGTTCAGAAGTACTCAAATCTCTATCCTCATGTGTATGCGGCTGCCGGTAAACGTCAGTCTGCGCACGTTTACAGCGCGACATCCTCCGCGTCAAAGACAGGACCCTCGACACAGACCCGGGCATTGTGGACCCGTGAATGTTCATCGACCTTTGTCGTTCCGGTCACACAGCCCAGGCATACGCCTACACCGCAGGCCATACGCTCCTCCAGCGACAGGAAGGCGCGGATCCCGTTCTCTGCGGCATACCGGCGGACCGCCCGGAGCATGGGAAGGGGGCCGCAGGCACAGATCACATCCGCTTCGATTCCCTTTTCACGGACAACATCCAGCACATTTCCCTTCGTTCCGGCGCTGCCGTCCTCCGTGGCGACAAGAACATCCGCGAAGGCTTCCATCTCCTCCTTGAGGAAGAGGTCTCCGTCCCGATACCCCAGGATGGCGGTCACCTGCGTATTCTTATTTTCATTTTTGCAGGCACTGAGGGACGCCGCCAGCTCCAGCATAGGCGGAATGCCGATCCCGCCGCCCAGCAGCAGGACTCTCCTGCCCGCCAGCGCATCGAGGTCATAGCCGTTGCCCAGGATCCCCAGCATGTCGACCCGGTCTCCTGCCTTCAGTCCCGTCAGCGTCGTCGTGCCCCTGCCGGCCGCTCTGTATACAAAACGCAGCACACTGCGGGCGGGATCCCAGCGGCAGATGCTGATCGGCCGCATGAGCAGCAGGTCCGCTGCCGCGGGATATATGCCGGCAAACTGGCCGGGCCGCACCTGGTCAGGCGCCTCTCCGGGCGCATAGGCGAGCTCCAGCGACCATATCTCCTGCGCGATCCGGCGGCTGTCCGCCACCGTCATCGTGGTCTTTTTTTTCATAGATCTACTCCATGTACAGCTGTCTTCAGATCAGCTTCCGGTTGCGCTCGTAGGTCTCCGCGATCAGGTCCCGCACCCTGTCCGGGAGCTCCCTGATCTCGTCGCGGCCCATGGAGGCCGTCTCGATGGGCGGCGCGAATTCAATGACGACAGGTGCGCGCTTCAGCCTGGGAAAATGATCCTCCAGGACATCACCCATACCGGTGATCGTGACCGGTACGACCGGCACCTTGGCCTTGGTCGCGATTTTGAAGCTTCCCGCATGGAAGGGAAGCAGTTCTCCCTCCACCTTGGATCTTGTCCCCTCCGGAAAGACGAACATGCACTGTCCGCCCTTGACCAGATCGATTGCCTTCAGGATCACCTTCAGGGCCTGCCGGTCATCTTTTCTGTCCAGAAACAGACAGTTGATATCCTCCATCATCAGGTTCAGCAGGGGGATCTTTTTCAGTTCGATCTTGGAAATAAAACCGACCGGTACCGGGATCAGATTCCCCGCCAGCACGATATCCATGATGCTGCGGTGGTTTCCGACAAAGAGGACCGCCCGGTCCGTCGGTATATTTTCCGTTCCGATCACGGTGGCCTTTCCGCCGCCGAAAACCCACAATAACTTCAGTGCCAGACGCATGTAGCCGCTGCGCATTCTCAGGCACGCAGCCTGATCAAATCTGCCCACGATCCAGGTGATCACGTGCATCACCAGACCGATCAGAAGGAGCAGAACCAGAACGATCACCGTCAGCACGAGACGTATCACCCACATATTTCTATTCTCCGTTTATACTAAGAATTCCTGATCTTATGGAAGCGGTCCCGCGGCCGTCCATTTTCGAGCGGGTCCGGCATTCGCGCCCTCTGCCCCGCTGTTCAGTCACATTTGTTCTTTTCCGGTTTAGTATACCACACAGCAGACATTTTTTAAATGCAACAGTGTACAACAATTCCGTGCGCCCGCATTTCCGGGCGTGCAGGAACGGTTCTTGCTATCTCCCGATTCATGGTATAATGTGCATCAGGAGACGAATGTCACATTTCACGCACAAGACATAAAAGCACACGCAAAATCATGTAAAAAAGGAGACCTGCCATGCTGCTGATCAAAAATGCCTTTCTATATGATCCCGCCTCCGGAACAGAGGGACAGACCGACCTGCTGATCCGTGACGGCCGTTTCTCGCGCATCGCCCCGCAGATCGATCCGGACGGATCCGGCCCTCTGCAGATCATCGACGCAGCCGGTCTCTGCGCGGCGCCCGGACTGATCGACACGCACGCCCACTTCCGCGATCCCGGCTTCACCCACAAGGAGGACATCCACACCGGCGCTCTCGCGGCGGCAAAGGGCGGCTATACCAGCGTCATCCTCATGGCCAACACAAAACCGGTCATCGACAGCGTTCCCGTCCTGACCGACCTTCTGGCGCGGGCGCGGCAGGAAAGGATCCATCTCTACAGCTGCGCCAATGTCACCCTGGGCATGCAGGGCCGGGAAACGGTCGATTTCGATGCCCTGGCAGCGGCGGGCGCCGCGGGCTTTACCGATGACGGCGTCCCCGTCATGGACGCGGCCCTCCTGGAGCATGCCCTGCAGGCCGCCGTCCGGCTGGACCTGCCCGTCAGCCTCCACGAGGAGGACAAGAACCTGATCGCCCAGAACGGTATCAACGGGGGCGGCCCCGCGGCGCAGGCCCTGGGCCTGACCGGGTCCCCCCGCGAGGCGGAGATCACCCTCATCCGCCGGGATGTCGAAATGGCCGTACAGGCAGGGGCCCCGCTCTGCATCCAGCACATCTCGACCGCCGAGGGTGTCGACCTGGTCCGGCAGGCCCGGAAACAGAACCCCCGCATCCACGCGGAGGCGACCCCGCATCATTTCTCGCTGACCGAGGACGCCGTTCTCCGCTGCGGCACCCTGGCCAAGGTCAATCCCCCGCTCCGGACAGAGACGGACCGGCGCGCCATCATCGAGGGCCTCGCGAACGGCACGATCGATATCATCGCGACCGACCACGCCCCGCACGCGGACAATGAGAAAGCCCAGCCCTTCGTCCAGGCCCCCAGCGGCATGATTGGCCTCGAGACCGCCTTCTCCCTGGGCCTGAAGAACCTGGTTCAGCCCGGTCATCTCACCATGCGGCAGTTCCTTGCCTGCCTCACCTGCAATCCGGCGGACTTCTACCATCTGGATGCCGGGCGGGTCGCGGAAGGCGCCCCGGCCGACCTCGTCCTCTTCGATCCGGAGGCGTCGTGGACCGTACAGAAGCCCTTCGCCTCCCGGTCCTCCAATTCCCCCTTCCTGGGGGAGACCCTGCCCGGGGTGATCCGCTATACGATCGCCGGGGGAGAGGTCGTGTACGAGAGGTAAATGCAGGGTTGTCGAGGAGGGACGGACTTGCGGCTGTACCTCTCTGCTCGTTCAGGAGTTCGTCGTCAAGATGTACTAAGCCGGAAAACGGGCTGCGGGAGGGCCGCTTTAACTCGTATCCCGTGTTGAAAACACGGGATACTCAGACAGGCGATGCGCTAAAATGCCCGGCCGTGAGGGCCGTGCATTTTACCCTCCCTCCGCCCGTTTTCCGGCAAGTACATCTAGGACTCCGCCCTATTCACTCGCCAGAGAGGTGCAGTCCTCAGCCCTGATTGTCGCT
>CACZIO010000076.1 GCA_902781215.1 uncultured Lachnospiraceae bacterium | reverse complement strand
TCTTCAATGCGACAGACGAGTTTGGACCGGCCTGCTCTGAGCATAAGCAAGCCTTAGTACATCTTGACGACGAACTCCTGAACGAGCAGAGAGGTGCAGTCGGAAGTCCGTCCCTTCGTCTCTTACGTCTCGATCAACCTGCATTTACAGCTGTGTCAGTACAAAAATATCATAGATCGCCTGCAGGGCGGTCTCGAAGTCGCGGTTCTCCACACCGATGATGATGTTGAGCTCGGAGGAGCCCTGGTCGATCATGCGGACATTGACGTGGGCGTGGGCCAGTGCGGAGAAGATGCGTCCCGCGGTGCCGCGCATGGATTTCATTCCGCGCCCCACGACGGCGATCAGGGCCAGGTCGGACTCGATCTCGATGGAATCGGGCTTGGCCAGACGGTGGATGGCCGAGACGACTTTCTGCTCTTTCTCGATAAACTCGTCCTCGTGGACGACGATGGTCATGGTGTCGATGCCGGAGGGCATGTGCTCGAAGGAGATCTCATTGTCCTCGAAGGCCTGCAGGACCTTGCGGCCGAAGCCGATCTCGGAATTCATCATGTCCTTGTAGATCAGGACCGCGCAGAAATCCTTGCGGCCGGCGATGCCGGTGATGACATAGCCCGACTTCTGGGCCGTGCTCTCGACGATCCAGGTGCCCTCGTCCTCGGGGCGGTTGGTGTTTTTGATATTGATCGGGATGCCCTGGCGGCGCACCGGGAAAATGGCCTCTTCGTGCAGAACGGAGGCACCCATGTAGGAGAGCTCGCGGAGCTCCCGGTAGGTGATGGTCTCGATGCGGGCGGGGTTCTTGATGATTCTGGGATCCGCGACCATAAAGCCGGAGACATCGGTCCAGTTCTCATAAACGTCCGCATGGCAGGCGCCGGCCACAATGGAGCCGGTGATGTCGGAGCCTCCGCGGGAGAAGGTCTTGACCTTCCCGTCGTGGCTGCAGCCGTAGAAGCCGGGGATCACGGCGTACTCCTCCTGCGAGAGGCGCTTCTCCACCTCGCGCATAGTCCTGCGGTCATCGAGCATGCCGTCCTCGTCAAAAAAGATCATTTCAAAGGGATCGACAAAGGCATATCCCAGGTAGGCCGCCATGATGCGGCCGTTGAGGTGCTCACCGCGGGAAGCGGCGAAATCCGCATCCGGATCCTCCTTCATCCTCTTCTCGATCTCTTCAAACTGGTCGTCGAGGGAGAAATCATGCAGTTCCAGGCCCTCGATGATCTCGTTGTAACGGTCTTTGATCTGCGCAAAGGTCTCCGAAAAATCTTCCTGCGCCAGAGCCTGGTCCGCCATCCGGTAGAGCAGGTCCGTCACCTTGATATCGCCGTTGAAGCGCTTGCCGGGCGCGGACGGAATCACATAGCGCCGCCTCTTGTCCGCCCGGATGATCGCACCTACTTTTTTGAACTGTTCCGCATTGGCCAGAGAGCTCCCGCCAAACTTTACTACTTTCATTGTTTCCTGTTCCTCAGTTTCTGAAAATACTACTTTATATCAAGACTCGCTGAAAACAGCTTCATCTATATCACTTATATCGCTTTCCGATCACGTCCTGCCCGGGGTCCTCTCACGCGGGCGCACTTACGCCTCCAGCAGGCGGATGGTGCTTTTGACGCCGGCCAGCTGTGCGATCTTCTCCGCGAAGGCTGCCTCTGTCATCGGGGCTGTCGTGAAAGCGGTCTCATCTGCCGGTGCCTTCGGAGCCGTGACGGTCTCACAGCCGTCGAAGAGGGCCTTGACTTTCTCAGCCTCTGCCGCGTCGACGCGGACAAACCAGCGCTCGACCTTCTGTGCGGCGTCGGACAGCTGCATGACCTCATCCGTCCAGCGGACAGGAATGGTCTGACCGATGTTCAGCGCACAGTCCAGCATGTCGGACACCACCGCGCTGGCCGTCGGGAACTTGCCGGCGCCGCGGCCGTAGAACATCACATTGTCGACGAGATTTCCGTGTACAAAGACGGCATTGAAGACATCCTCGACGCCGTGGAGAGGGTGCGAGGCGGGCACCATGTAGGGTGCGGTCCGGACATAGAAGGTTCCGGCTTCTTCGTCGCGCTCGCTGATGCCCAGGAGCTTGATTGCCCTGCCCATGCTGCGGGCATAGGCGACATCCGTCATGGAAATATGGCTGATGCCCTCGCAGGGAATGTCCTCATAGCGCACGGTCTTCCCGCACATGAGAGAGGACAGGATGGCGATCTTGCGGCAGGCATCGTGTCCCTCGATATCGGCCTCGGGATTTTTCTCCGCGTAGCCGTTGTCCTGGGCCTGCCTGAGGACATCCTCAAAGGAAATGTCCTCCTGCTCCATCCGGGTCATCATATAGTTGGTGGTCCCGTTCAGGATGCCGATGATCTGCGTGATGTATTCCGGTGCCAGCGACGTGTTCATGGGGCGGATGATCGGGATGCCGCCGCCCACGCTGGCTTCGAACAGGTAGCTGCAGTTGTGCTCCTGCGCGATCTTCAGCAGTTCCGGGCCATGCGCCGCGACCAGCTCCTTGTTGGACGTGCACACGCTGATGCCCTTTTCAAGCGCCTTTTTGGAAAAAGTAAAGGCGGGCTCCTTGCCGCCCATGGTCTCGCAGATCACGCGGATCTCCGGGTCGTTCAGGATGATATCATAGTCGTGCACGACCCTGTCCGCATAGGGACTGCCGGGAAATTCCCGCAGGTCGAGGATGTACTTGACTTCTACACCTTCGGGCACTCTGCGCGCAACCGACGACCGGTTGATGTCAAAGAGCTCGACCACGCCGCTACCAACTGTTCCAAAACCCAACACAGCAGCTTTTATCATCTGTTTGCCATTCCTTTCCTGACGATATTTCTTCAGGATCCCGGCGACATCACACAGGTCCCTGACGATATTGCGCAGATTCCTGACCTCTTTCATCCGGTCATCCCCTGCGCCTTCTGTTAAAATCCGATATACGGGCACAATTACCCGTATGTTACCATGCATAAAAAACGATTGCAAGCAGACCTTACATTCTTTACACGTTCTTTTCGATGTTTCGTTACAGGACAGACCTGCCTGAGGCCCCGAAGTCTTTTTCGTGAAAAACCAGGCTTTGACAGCCCGCTGCAGTCCGTGTCAGGCGAAGACAGGCCTGCAATGCCGGGGTCACCTGCCCCGCCTCGACGTGTACAGAGCGTGCGCCGCCAGGGCCAGGGCGGTCAGGACCGAGACCGCACAGCAGGGCACGAAGCCGGCAGGCAGGTAGGTCACCCGGATCTCATGCGCCCCCTCCGGCACAAAGATGGCCGTGAGGCCGAAATCGGCCCGCTCGACCTCAGCAGGCCGGCCGTCGATCGTCGCGGAGAAGCCCTTGTCGTAGGGGATGGAAAAGAGCAGAAGGTTGGCCCTCTCCATCTGCGCCGTCGCGGAAAAGCCCCTGCTGTCAAAGGCGAAGTCCGTGCAGGCGGACGCCGCCCGCTCCCTGCAGTTCTGGGCGAACTCCCAGTAGGGCATCTCACCCGGCACCGTATCAGTGTCCTCCTCAAGGAGGTCTCCGTACTTGTCCGCCATCTCCTCCGACAGGACGATATCCCTGACCAGGATCCGGTCCGAGACCGACCCGTTCTCCAGCCGGTCGTAGTTTTCCTCGGTCATATAGCGGTCAAAGGAGAAGCCCATGGGAATGAAGTTTTCTGTCTCGTAGACGTCATAGCCCGCATCGTCGCTGACCAGCGAGTATCCCTGGAGGTGCTCCGCTTCATCTCCGGCATCCGCCTTCTTGACCAGGGTGTTCTTGAGGTCATAGCGGACAGACATGATGGCCCTGGCCCCGATGCGCTCCTCCGGCAGGGTCGACTCGACCGTGCGGATCATGCCGATTCCCCTGTACCAGCGGAAGATCGACGGGTGGACCGTGCTCTCAAAGCAGTGCATGGTGGGATAGCCCCAGACCATCTCATAATTGGTCGAGGTGGAGTCCGTCTCCACGCGGCAGAAGGTTCCTTCGCCCTCCGCCCCCGCCGCGGGGTCGCCGTCCAGACCCGCGAGAGGTCCCGGACCCAGCATCTGTTTTTTCCATTTTTCATATCCGCTGTAGGAGATCAGGCTGGTCCCGTTGTGCAGGACTGCCTGGGTGGAGCTGATGCAGCAGACGACGGTGAGCAGCAGGCAGAGCGTTCCGGCGGAAAACAGGCGCCGCGGCAGGCCCGGCCTCCGGCGTTTGAGAAAGACCACGGCAGCCAGGCTGGCCGCGCCCAGCAGGGTCGCTTCGATCTCTGTCGTCAGGAGCTTTCTGTTCTCGCAGATGGCGGTAAAGGACCATTTGCCGTCCTCCTGAACCGGCAGGAAGCAAAAAAGGATGAAGAGGGCTGTGCAGGCCAGGGACAGGCCGGCCCCGCGCGTGAAGGCGGCGCTCTCCTCTTCCTCCAGCGCCTCGGCGGTCATGCAGGCACACAAGAGGACCGGCATGTAGAACCAGCGCACATAGAAGTTGGAATTGAAGGCGGAAAAGGACGCGTTCAGGACAGGCACGAAGGCCATGACCGCAAGAATGGTCAGGAGGGTCTTCTTCCAGCTGTGCCGCCGCAGGATCCAGAAGGCGAACACACCCGCCATGGCAAAGCATGGCAGATAGAAGCCCAGAGACCCGTTGCGGATATTGTCGCTGGTGAAGAGGGTTCCGCGGGCGACCAGGTCCGGCACCATGAAGAAGGTCTTCAGGATGGCCAGGGGCGTCGTGGAATCTGTATAAGCGATGAGGTCATAGCCGCTCAGGACCTTGCCGACCCTGGTGTTGCCCAGGATCCCGCCGGCCGACTGCACGAGGAAAAAGGCTGCCAGCATGAGCCCGGTCATGCCTCCTGCCAGAATGCGGAAAAGTTCCGCGGCCAGGGACCGGATCCCCTCCGACCTGACCAGCCGGATCCCCCGCCGCACAAAATAATACAGCACAAAGAAAATGACCTGACCGAAGAAGAAATAGTAGTTGATCACGGACATCCAGGCGGTCATGAGTACAAAGCCGTACCGGTCAAACAGACTGCGCCGGGATTCTTTTTTCCTTTTTTCCTCTCTCCAATCCACTTCCGCAGGATCTCCTCTGCCGGATACAGCGGCTGAAGTGACGCCGGCCGGGGCGGCAGGACCACTTCCTGCCAGGGCCACAGGCGGCAGGTCCCCTGTCTTTCCGGCCTCAATGAAGCGGTCAAACGCCAGCAGGTAGAGCGGGAAAAAGGCTGTGGCGTCGTGGAAATGCTGAAAGACGATATTGCAGGCCTGAAAGCCGCAGAAGGCATACAGGAGCCCGCCCAGGGCAGCGGCCCTGTCCGACCTGGTCTGGGTCCGGATCCAGCTGCCGGCCGTCGCCGCGGCCGTCCCGTATTTGAGGGCCATCAGACCGGGCATCATATAGGGCAGCCAGGCCTCCGGGAAGGGAATGGTCAGCCAGAAGAAGGGGCTCCCCCAGAGATAGAAGGCAAAGGTGCCCGCCATATTGCCGCCCAGATCCACCAGCGGGTTCCAGAAAAAACGCCCCCGGCGCACGGCGCGATGGGCGAAGATCAGAAAAGGGACCTGCTGGACATTATAGTCTCCGTAATAAAAGAACAGACCCTTGTACCTGATTAAAAAAGGAAGGACTGCAAGAAAATAAATCAGCACCCCTCCCAAAAACATTTTTCCGGCAAATCCTCTGCTGCCGGTTTTGTCTGTCGTTTTCATCTCTTACAAAACACAGTCTGAAAACAATTCTCGTAGCAGCACCCGCCCCGCAAGGGGGTGTACCATAGTTCCGGGAAAGCACCTGCCTGATCAGACAGGCCCTTTCATGAATGATCACTTCGCAAAAAAACCGCAGCTGCCGGACGGATCCGTCAGTCCTTTTTCTCCTGCTCGGCCAGCATCGCCTGCCAGGATTTCATTCTGGCGAACACCATATCATAGCCGTCATTCCCGTAGTTGAGGGAGCGGTTGACGCGGCTGATCGTCGCCGTGGAGGCACCCGTCTTCTCCGCGATCTTCAGATAAGTGTCCTTCCTCTTGAGCATGGAGGCAACCTCAAACCGCTGGGAAAGCGACAGCAGCTCATTGACTGTACACAGATCCTCAAAAAAGATAAAGCACTCTTCCTCATCCTTCAAGGTCAGGATCGCCTCAAATAGATGCCTCACCGCATCTGTTCTGATTTTATTGTTCATGATACCCCCGTTTCAGGAGTCCGCGGACACCAGGTTTCTTCCGCAGTCTCGGTGCATTTTATCCGGTTTCCGGCTGTGAAAAGCCCTGTATTATTTTCTCTTTCTGTCCAGACACCTGCGTCCGGACAGACACCACAAGTATTTTAGCATTTTACAACGGTGAAGTAAAGAAGCAGGTACAGCTATCGCAGAATTATAGTACATTGTATTATTTTTGTCCAAACAAAAATAAGTCTTTACTTTTAGCAACACTTGTGTTATGTTGATATTGTTGCACAAACAGACATAATAAGGCTGTTTTTTTGTGCAAATTTTCTGTTTTTTATTTTGTTTTTGGAGGTGCCAGTAATGAGCAAAGGAACTGTCAAGTGGTTTAACAACCAGAAGGGCTTCGGCTTCATCTCTGATCCCGATGGCAACGATGTCTTCGTGCATTTCAGTGGGATCAATCAGGAAGGCTTCAAGTCTCTCGAAGAGGGCGAGGAAGTCGAGTACGATGTGATCCAGGGGCAGAAGGGTCCGCAGGCAGTCAATGTTACAAAGCTTTGATCTGATCAGACAATAAATGAAGCGGTAACAAACAGAGAAGGCCGGTACCATCAGGTACCGGTCTCTTTTTTTGCCTGCCGGCAGGTGTCAGCGAAATCTCACAGCGCAGCTGCCGCCCTGGCCAGATCATCGAGCTCGAGGCTGCCGCCGAAGATCCTCAGGGCACTGCCGACCGTCACATCCATCCTGCCGCCTGACAGCGCGGCGATCCTGGCCAGGTCCTCCCTGTCCCGGACGCCTCCCGCGTAGGTGACCGGAAATCCGGTCTGCGCGCAGAACCTGCCCAGGACCGCGACCAGGTCCTCCTGGATCCCGCCGCGCTTTCCCTCGACATCCGCCGCGTGGATGAGAAATTCATCGCAGCGGCTGCTCAGGCTCTGCAGATTCTCCGGCGTGATCTCCCACCTGGTATATTTCTGCCAGCGGTCCGTCACGACCGCATACCCGCCGTCCGGGAGCCTGCGGCAGCTCAGGTCCAGCACCAGCCGTTTCCGGCCGACCGCCTGCTCCATCTCCCTGAGCCGTCCCTCGTCCAGCATCCCTTCGCGGAACACATAGGATGTGACGATGACATGGGACGCGCCGGCGTCCAGGAACTCTCCCGCGTTTTGCGCGTTGATCCCTCCGCCGACCTGCATGGCCCCCGGCCATGCCGCCAGCGCACCGAACGCCTGCGCTCGGTCCGCCGCATAGGCGTCCGGATCCGACGCCGCGGAATTCAGCAGGATAATATGTCCGCCGGAAAGTCCCCTGTCCCGGTAGAGCGCGGCATAAAAGGCAGCGTCCCGGTCGGAGACATAGTTCTCCTCAACAGGCCTGTCCGCGCCGATCGAACCGCCCACGATCTGTTTGACGCGGCCGTCGTGTATATCAATGCATGGACGCAGTTTCATATTCTTATTCCTTTCTGATCATACCGGAGCAGGCAGCTGCGCAGGCAAAAAGAAAACCGCACCGCGCGCCTCCGCGCCGGTGCGGTCTGTCTGTCGTTTTTGTCTGATCAGGCCAGCACGTCGTGCATGGTGTAGAAGCCCGCGGGCTTACCCGCCAGGAACTTGGCCGCCTCCACGGCGCCCTTGCCGAACACGGCGCGGCTGTAGGCCCGGTGGGAGAAGGTGATGACCTCGTCTTCGCCCGCGAAGATCACGTCGTGGTCTCCGACGATGGTCCCGCCGCGGACAGCGGAAATGCCGATCTCCTTTACGGGGCGCTTCTCGCGCCTTGCGCTGCGGTCATAGACATATTCGTACTCGTTGTTAAGTGCCTCATTGACACTGTCCGCCAGAGCGATGGCTGTCCCGCTGGGGGCGTCGATCTTCTGGTTGTGGTGCTTCTCGACGATCTCGATATCGAAGCCGGCTGCCGCAAGCTTGGGCGCTGCCTCTGCCAGCAGGGTCTGCAGCAGGTTGATGCCCACCGACATGTTGGCGCTCTTGAGGACCGCCACCTTTTCCGAGGTCTTCTTCAGGAGGGCATCCTGGTCCGCCGACAGGCCGGTCGTGCAGACAACTGCGGGAATACCGCGCTGCGCGCTGAAGGCCAGCAGGTCTTCCATGGCGGCCGCCGTGGAAAAATCAATGATGACATCCGCTTCCTCCCGGCACTCCGCCAGAGAGGCATAGACCGGAAACTGCGCATAGGCGCTGCCGAAGGCATCGATGCCGGCGACGATCTCGATCCCGGCGTCCCTGGAGACGATATCAGCGATCATATGTCCCATGCGCCCGCAGGCACCGTGTAAAATTGCTTTGACCATCCTGTTTTCCTCCCTTTATGTAAGGGTGCTCTCCAGAGCCGGTTCGCGATGGATCTGCACCAAAGGCGGACCCACAGCCGGATCAGACCGGAGATGTCCCTGGATTATTGACTGCCGCCTTATTTGATCAGGCCGAATGCGCGCATGGCCGCTGCGAGCTTCTGTGCGTGCTCCTCTTCCATCTCGGTCAGGGGCATGCGGAGCGGGCCGGCGTTGAAGCCCATCATGTTCACGGCCTTCTTGACCGGGATGGGGTTGACCTCGGAGAAGAGGTTCTCGCACAGGTCCAGGGTATCTCTCTGGAGCTTCGCGGCGCCTGCCACATCGCCGCTGAGGAACTTGTCGCACATGTCGTGCACGGCGCGGGGGGCGATGTTGGAGACGACGGAGATGACACCCAGTCCGCCCATGGACATGAGCGGCACGACCTGGTCGTCATTGCCGGAATAGAGCTCAATATTGCCGTCGGTCAGGGTCATGAGCTTGACGATCTTGCTGATGTCGCCGCTGGCCTCCTTGATGCCAACGATGTTGGGAACATCCCTGACCAGCTGCGCGACAGTCGCGGGCTCGATGGCGCCGCCCGTGCGGCTGGGGACGTTGTAGAGGACGATGGGGGTCCCCTTGACTTCCTCCGCCACCATAGTGAAGTGTTTGATCAAGCCCTTCTGGGTCGCCTTGTTGTAGTAGGGATGGATGACCAGGAGGCCGTCCGCGCCGTAGCCTGCGATCTCTTTGGAGAGGTTGATCGCGGTCTGGGTGCAGTTGGATCCGCTGCCTGCGATGACCGGAACACGTCCCTTGACATAATCAATGCAGAATTTGCAGACATCCAGGTGCTCCTGCTCCGTCATGGTCGCCGCCTCACCGGTGGAACCGCAGACTACGATACAGTCCGTGCCGTTGTCGATCTGGAAATCGATCAGCTCCGCAAACGCGTCGTAATTGACGGACAGATCCTCTTCCTTGAAGGGTGTCACGATAGCAACTGCTGCATTTTTGAAAATAGACATGCTCATACCTCCCATGCCGATACATGATGTGCGGGTTCTTTTCCACTCCCCCGTCGGGCAAAAGACAGGCTTTGAATGGTCCCGCATATATTGATTATTCCTAACTGTCAGTATTTTTTAAAACGTACTGTGCTGATCTGAGAGATCTCATCCACAAAGGTACACAGCTCGCCGTTGAGGACGCGGCCGGTCAGAACCATCTGGGTGTCACCTCTGAGTTTGCACAGGTCGTGAAGCTCCTCGACCGAAATGATCCCCTTGTCGATCACGCCCAGGACCTCATCCAGAACCAGAATGTCGCACTCTCCTGTCATGAGGACCTTCCTGGCAAAGCCCAGGCTGTTCCGGATACTGGAGACATCATCCTGCTTCTGCTCCGGCGGGCGGCTGTCGTAATCCACCTCGGACTTCTCGAAGCGAAAGATCTTGATATCGGGTTCCATGCGCTTGCAGAAGATCGACTCCGCAAGACCGCGGCCCTTCAGAAACTGGATGATGACTGCGGTTCTGCCGTCCGCTGCGGCGTCCAGCGCAAGGCCGAGCGCAGCGGCTGTTTTTCCTCTCCCGTCTCCTGCGAAGACAGTGATTTTCCCTTTCTCCATTCAATTACCTCGTCGCGCTTCACTATGACGGTTTAGCGTTTTACAGTACCATAGCACGTTTTTTATTGATTGTAAATTAAAAGTCATGAGGGCCGGCCCGCCGGATGGTGGATTGGACGTTCGCCAAGGTCATGCAGTTTTTTGTGCAAGCACAAAACTGCATGACTTTTGCTCACTGTCAGGCTCACTTCGGATGTGAAAAAACGACGCGTTGCTTCGCGCACGGCGCTCTCGCAACGCTACAATCATTCGGATTCCGCTCGTTTTGCGCATGAAAACCTGCGCAAAACGGCTCCGTCCTCATGATTGGACACTCGTCAAGGCTTCACGAATGCCCATGCAAGCATGGCATTCGCTCAGCTTTTCCTCGTTGTTTTTTCACATCC
>CACZIO010000075.1 GCA_902781215.1 uncultured Lachnospiraceae bacterium | reverse complement strand
AAATGGTGTCAATCATAAAGGACTAGTGTACAGGTATCTGTTCAGCAATGTTCGGCATTTACCCAAAGGCATTATATACTCAAAAAGAGCTGCTTTCCCGCTCGCCCACCTCGCTGCCGACTACAGCGTCGCTCCCCTGGCAGAACCTCGGATTGAGCGAGCCCGCAGAGATGGACCAGATGGACTCAATGGCCACAGAAAATCATTCTGTTACAATCAGCCTGACTGATACTGTGTAAAAATAGAATTTAGTCCAGTACGCATCTTCTGCTGACATTTCGTTCTGATTTGTGTATAATAATTAATATATTCGTTCTGATTTGTGTTTGATTTTTAAAAATATTTGTGCTTTTCTATGTATAACAGCATAAGCTTAGGCTGGAAGGCCTGGTATGTACTCTGCATGAAACAGGCCTTGTAAAGACAGCAGGGGAACACCCACCGGCCCACAGCCGGCAAACAACTGCAAGGAACAGCAAGAAGCAGTCTGAAAATGCAGGAATAACAGCTGCGGGTAACAGTAAAAGCCGTATGAAATAAGAAGAGGAAAAGAATGAAGCGGGATTTATATAGAAAGCTGGTGGCATGGAAGGATGATCCGTACCGGAAACCCCTGGTCCTGAAAGGGGCAAGGCAGGTCGGGAAGACCTGGCTGCTCAGAGAATTCGGAAGGAGAGAATTCGACAATTGTATTATTCTTAACTGTGACAAGGATGAGCGGGTGCGGGAGCTTTTTGACCATGGATTCCGGACAGAGCGTATCCTGTCCGACATTCAGATCCTCAGCGGGCAGACCGTTGTTCCCGGCAGGACACTGATTTTTATTGATGAGATCGGAGACGCCCCGAAGGCTCTCGCCTCGCTTAAGTATTTTTGTGAAGATGCACCTGAGTACCATATTGCTGTAGCCGGTTCGCTTCTGGGACTCGCCATTCATCAGGGTGTGAGCTTTCCTGTCGGCAAAGTCGATGAGATGACGCTCTACCCCATGTCTTTTGCGGAATTTATCCGCGAGAAGCAGGGCGAAGAGCTATACCGCCGATTGACGGAAAGTGATCTGACGGATCTCAGCAGCCTTTCTTTGTTACTGACTGAATCGCTTCGGGAATATTATTTCACAGGGGGAATGCCGGAAGTTGTGCAGGGCAGCCTGGATGGAAGGGACGCCATTGACCTGCGAAACATGCAAAAGCGCATTCTGGCAGACTATATGCTGGATATTTCCAAGCATGCTGATACAAGGATCCTGGGACGTATCCATCAGGTCTGGAACTCCATTCCCCAGCAGCTTGCGAAAAGCAATAAGAAATTTGTCTACGGGGACATTCAGAAAGGGGCTCGGGCAAAGGATTTCGAGCTCGCGATCGAATGGCTGATCGACGCAGGGATCGTGTACCGTGTCCCCCGCGTGCGCAAAGCCGGCATCCCGCTGAAATATTATGAGGATTTCTCCGCTTTCAAATTGTTTACTGTCGACCACGGGCTTATGGGAGCTCAGACGGATGCACCTATATCGGAAATTCTGCTTCGGAAAAATGTATTCGAAGAATACCGGGGAACCTTTACCGAACAGTATGTGTTTGAGCAACTGCGATGCTGTACAGACACGGGAATATATTATTTTGACAGTGAGAATTCCAAACTGGAGCTGGATTTTCTCATCCAAAGGGACAACGTACTGGTTCCCATCGAGGTTAAGGCCGAGGAAAATCTGCGTGCGAAATCTCTGCGTCAGTTTTACAGTAATCACGAGGACTCCAGGCCTGTGCGCCTATCCATGTCAGATTATCGCAGGGAGTCATGGATGACCAATGTTCCGCTGTATGCCGCCTGCCGGGTACCGGCGTTAAAGGACTGATGCTTATTCTTCCGTATACTCCTTCCTGCCAGGCAGCATGAGCTCAGCCCCCATTTTGTCCAAGACACCGAGCTCCTCCTCGGAGGTGGTCATGGTGTAGATTCTGGTGGTGTTGATGTTGGAGTGCCCAAGGAGGTCTGCGAGGCGGACAATGTCCTTTTCCTTCTCATAATAGTTGAGGGCGAAGAGGTGGCGGAGGTTGTGCGGGTAGATCTTGCTCTGCGCGACGCCGGCCGGGCCGGCCAGGGCTTTCATGCCGCGGAGGATGCTTGGAGTTGGTACTGCTGATTCTGTATTCTTTCTGGAGATCTTTTTTGTACCGGATGACCAGGTTCTTGTCAAATTCGACCTCCGACGCCAGCCACCGGCGGAAATGGCGGACATCCCGCATGTATTTACGGGAGCATAAACATATAATACTCTTTTTGACGAATCTATCTACACAAAAGTCGGGGAACTCCGGATGGTTTGGGCGCCGGAGAACCGTCCCTGTGGTTCCCCGTCCCTGTGATTTCTTCAATAAAAATCCCCCGCCGGATCCGTCTATGGATCGGCGGGGGATTCTGTTTCCTTTTGTTCAGCTCAAAGGGAGGCGGAGAACCGTCCCTGTGGTTCCGGTCGTTCGGCCGCCTTGAAGGGACTTTGAAAGGAGCCGGAGAACCGTCCCCGTGGTCCCGTCAGAACCGTCCGGGGTGGTTTACACCTCGTCGGGGGTCCACTCTTTGGCCTTGGAGAGGTCGGTGCTGCGAATGATCTTGCGCAGGGGCAAGACACTCTTGGCATTGACGGAGAGTTCGTCGACGCCCATGCGGAGGAAGGTCTCGGTGAGGGTCGGGTCTGCGCCGAGCTCGCCGCAGATGCCTACCCATGCGCCGTGTCTGTGGCCTGCATCGACGGTCATCTTGATGGCGCGCAGGACAGCGGGGTGATGGGTGTCGGAGAAGCGCTCGAGCTTGGCGTTCTGGCGGTCGATCGCGCAGGTGTACTGGGTCAGGTCGTTGGTGCCGAGGGAGAAGAAGTCGACTTCCTCTGCCAGCTCGTCAGCGACGAGGACAGCTGCGGGGGTCTCGACCATAATGCCGATCTGGAAGTTGCCGACCTTGTGGCCTTCCTTGATGAGCTCCTGCTTGCACTCTTCCATGATAGCCTTGGCCTCAACGACCTCCCACTTGCTGATGACCATGGGGAACATGATGCCCATGTTGCCGTAGGCGGAGGCGCGCAGAAGGGCGCGGAGCTGTTTCTTGAAGAAGTCCTTCCTAGTCAGGCAGATGCGGAGGGCACGGAAACCGAGTGCCGGGTTCTCTTCCTTGTCCAGGTTCATGTAGTCGATGGTCTTGTCCGCGCCGATGTCGCAGGTGCGGATGATGACGAGCTTGGGAGCCAGGGTCTCGACGACGCGCTTGTAGGCCGCGAACTGCTGCTCCTCGGTGGGCTCTTCCTTGCTGTTGAGGTAGACGAACTCGGAGCGGAAGAGGCCGACGCCTTCTGCGTCGTTCTCATTGACGCTGCCCAGGTCGGCAGGGCCGCCGATGTTGGCGTAGACGTGGACGCTGCGGCCGTCGATGGTCGTGCTGGTCTTGCCCTTGAGCTCCTGCAGGAGGGCGTCCTTCTTGAGGTCGTCGTCATATTTGGCCTTGAGGGAGGTCAGCAGGTCGTCGGTGGGATCGATGTAGACGCAGCCGTTGTAGCCGTCCAGGATGGCCATCTTGCCGTCCCAGCTGTCGTCGATGTCCTTGCACTGGATCAGGGTCGGCAGGTTCATGGAGCGGGCCAAGATGGCGGTGTGGCTGTTGGAGGAGCCCTCGCGGGTGATCATGCCCAGCAGGAGGGACTTGTCGAGCTTGACGGTCTCCGAGGGAGCCAGGTCCTCTGCGACCAGGATGGAGGGCTCTGTGCCCTGCATGCTGCTGGTGTCGTTGCCCATCAGGAAATCGAGGACAGCGGTCTCGACATCGATGAGGTCGGCGCTTCTGGCCTTCATGTAGGGATCGTCCATCTCCGCGAACATCTGCGCATAGTTGTCAAATGCGGTCTTGGTCGCGTACTCCGCGCTTCTCTTCTGCTCGGTGATGATCTCGCGGGTGGAGTCCTGCAGATCCTCGTCCTCGAGCATCATCTGATGTGCCTCGAAGATAGCGGCGCTCTCTTCGCCCGCGTCCTTCAGGGCCTTCTCGTACAGGACGCCCTGCTGGTCAATGGCCTTCTGGAGGGCGTCTTCAAAGCGCTGCAGCTCCTTGTCGGGATTCTCGACGATGCCGTCGTTGATGTCATAGACAGGTGCCTTGTAGATCTTGATCTTGCCGATGCCGATGCGGTTCAGGATACTTTTGCCGGTTGCAACTACCATAACTGTATGTCCTCCTCGTTTTATACCAGATACTGCCGGATACTAATAAAAAAAGGGGTGCGCCTGTCGGTATTTCCGAACAGCAGCACCCCGGACAATCGAATCAACTATACTGCACAGCCGTCAGTCACGGAAAATGTCTCATGAAAGCTGCGGATCACCGGCTGTCGATCACAGGCCGCCGGTCACGAACCACAAACCACAGATCCCGCATCCGGATGTGCCGGGTAGTTACCAGTCTGCCGGAAAGGCAATGAGATTAGAAATTCTCCTTGAGGAACTTCTCGATCGCCTCTGCGCATGCAGCCTCGTCATCGCCCTCGACCTGGACGGTGATCTCGTCGTTCTGCTTGACAGCAAGGCCCATCAGAGCAAGGAGCTTTCTCATATCGCAGCTCTTGTCGCCCTTCCAGACAGTGATCTTGGAACTGAACTTCTTGGCCTCTTTGACAAGGATTCCAGCGGGACGAGCGTGAATTCCGAGCGGATCAGTAACTGTGAATTTAATTTCTTTCATGATATAGATTCTCCTTCTCTGAAAAAAACAATTGATACCGTTTCAATCATGACATGTATAAATATACATGCGTCTGGCAGAGAGCCTTTGCACAGGGTCTCCGAACACTGAGCTTATTATACTACGAAACTGTTAAAGAAAAAACAGCCATTTCGCAAAATTTACAGCTATTTTACCAATTTACACATTTGCTTTTGTCAATAATGACGAAAATGTGTGCGGCCTGCTGATTGCGTTTACAGGGATCCCGTTTACAGGGGCGGAAGTGCCGTTTACAGGCACTTCCTACTGATCCCGTTTACAGGGATCCCGTTTACGGGGCGGAAGTGCCGTTTACAGGCACTTCCTACTGATTGCGTTTACAGCAATCAGTTGCCTGCACAGCTGACGTCGTCGTAGTCGTCCGCGTTGGTGAGGAGGACGACGACGGTGTCGGGATGGTTGGCGGCCTTGATCTTGTCGATGTCAAAGTTGAGAAGGAGCTGGCCGGCCTTGACCTGGTCGCCCTCTTCAACCTGGGGATCGAAGCCGTCGCCGTTCATGGCCACGGTGTCGACACCGACGTGGATGAGGAGCTCCATGCCGGAGGGGCTGGAGAGGCCGATGGCGTGTTTGGAATCCGCGACAGAGCTGATCTCGCCGTCGAAGGGAGCCACGACATAGCCCGCAGTGGGCTGGATGCCGACGCCATCGCCCAGGACGCCGCTGGCAAAGGTATCATCCGGAATGTTCTCGCGGGCGATGACGGTGCCGGGTGTGGGCGCCTTGACCTCACCTGCGGAGCAGCTGATGACGGTGTTTTCAGGGACCTTGATCTCCTGTGCGGGTTTCGCGGCGGGTTTCTTTTTCTCTTCTTCCTTCCAGAAGACCCATGTGCCGGCGAAGGCGATGGCGCCCGAGACCAGCAGGACGATGGTGTACTGGACCGGATTGTTGACGGTGAGATAACCGGGGATGCCGGTCACGCCGTAAGCGGTCGCGCCGAAGCCCATGAAGGCTGCCAGCAGAGCGCCGACGGCACCGCCGACACAGCCGGCGATGAAGGGCTTGAAGAAGCGCATGTTGACACCGAAGATCGCGGGCTCCGTGATGCCGAGCGCGGCGGACATGGAGGACGGGACAGCGACGGATTTGGTCTTCTGGTTTCTGACCTTGAGGCCGACCGCAAGGCAGGCGCCGAACTGGGCGAAGTTGGCGGCGGAGGCGATGGGCATCCAGGTGTTCAGGCCGGTCTCGGCGAGCATGCCGGCCTCAATGACGTTGTACATGTGGTGCAGGCCCATGACGACGGTCCAGGGATAGATCGCGCCCATGATACCGGAGCCGATGGGGTTGCGGACCAGGATCTTGGCACCTGCCAGAACGTATGTCTCCAGGGTGGAGAAGATAGGTCCGACGATCCAGAGGGTCAGGAAAGCAGTCACAAGGACGGTGCAAAGAGGGGTGACGAAGAGGTCGATCATCTCCGGCACATGCTTATGCAGCCACTTTTCGATCATGCTCATGAGCCAGACGGCGATAATGACCGGTATGACGTGGCCCTGATAGCCGGACCGCTGAATGGTGACGATATTGCCGATCAGGTGCCAGCGAGGTATTGCCGGTGCAGCAACCTGGCTCCAGTCCCCTGTAAACAGATACGGGTTCATATCCTGTATCGGAATATTAAAAAACTTATGGATTTGCTCGGCATTCGCGACGTTCCAGCCGTTCAGGAAGGACGAATGGATCATCAGCAGGCCGGTGACCGCACCCAGGAAGAGGTTGCCGCCGAAGACGCGCGCCGCGGAGACGGCGACGATGACGGGCAGATAAGCAAATGCCGTGTTGGCGACAGTATCCAGGAAGGCAAACCAGTCGCTTTCGCCGAAGCCCAGTCCGGGGATCTTGGCGAGGGCCTCGACCAGACCCATCATGAGACCGGATGCGACGATGGCGGGCAGGATCGGGACGAAGACGTCGCCGATGGTCTTGAGGGCCTGGCGCCAGATAGGAGCCTTGGCCGCTGCCGCCGCCTTGACGTCGTCCTTGGTGCCGGCGGCGACGCCGGTGATCTGAATGAACTCGTCAAAGACCTTGTTGACGGTACCTGTACCGATGATCAGCTGGAGCTGTCCGTTGGACTCGAACATGCCCTTGACGCCATCGATTTCCTCGAGTGCCTCTTTGTTGACCTTGCCGTTATCCGCGATAACAAGACGAAGTCTGGTCGCGCAGTGCGCGGCGGATACTACGTTCGCGCCGCCGCCGATATTATCGGAGATCTCCTGCGCACATTTGTGATAATCCAAAGCCATACCGGTTTCCTCCCTCTTCTGGAGCATATCCTGCCCGGAGAATGTCCCCCTCCACGATCAGGATCAGGTCATTTTAGCTCCGATGGCCCGACAGGATATGTCATAAAAATAATGGTACATGAACAGTTACAAAAATGATTGGTTACAAATAACGAAACTTGAGCGGTTGCAGATCCTTATTTTTGTAAACGTTTTCAACCAGACTTTATTTTATTTTAATTTTTTTCTTTTGTAAATCGGGGTTTTCCAACAAACAAAACTGCCGTTTTTATGCAAAATGCACAAGAGTATTACATCTTCGAAATATTTCTCACACGAAATATCATAAAGTCAGTTGAAATCGATTGCAAAGAGTTTCAGCCGGTCAGGCCGAGGTCTGCGAAGGCTTTGGCCAGGCCGTCCTCGGTGACGGCGGGGCAGATGATGTCGCTCTCCGCCTGGAGGGCCTTGCTGCCGTTGGCCATGCAGACGCTGGTGCCGACGGTGCGGATCATCTCGACGTCATTCATACTGTCGCCGAAGCCGATGGTGTCCTCCACGGGAACGCCGAGGTGCTCGCAGACGCGCAGGACGCCGCGGCCCTTGTCGAAGGCCCGGTTGATGAGCTCGCCGTTGAGGCAGGGGTGGTCGGGGTCGCTGATCTCCTGGATGACAAACTGGAAGTCCTTTTCCAGGAGGTCGCGCGCGGGCCGGAGCTGCTCGTCGCGCACGCACATGATGACCACCTTGTAGACCGGGGCGGTCCCGTCATATTCCGACAGTGGTTTGATGTCCAGACTCTCCGCCAGGGCCTTGCGCCAGCGCTCGATCTCACTGTTGCCCTGCTCTCCGGCATTGCCGTCGAGGAAGGAGCCCAGGTCCTCGTCGCCGTAGGTGGCGTGCAGGGTCTCGACCGTGCAGAAGACGCCTTCACTGTGAAGGGCTTTGAGGGCGGTCTCTGCCTGTTCCTTCGTCATGGGGCAGTCGTAGATGACCTCGTCACCCACCGTCACATAGCCGCCGGCACTGGCGATGACGCCGTCAAAGCCGAAGCGGAGCAGGGGGGAGAGCATGGCGAAGTTCCTGCCGGAGCAGAGAAAGACCTTGTGCCCCGCTGCCTGCGCCTGCCGGATGGCCTCCAGAGCGCTCTGCGGCGGGTCGTTGGAGCCGGGCTCCGTGAGTGTGCCGTCAATATCCAGAAAGATCAGTTTCTTTCCCATAAGATCTGTGTTTCCTTTCTTTCCTAAAAACAGTGTTCTGCCGGTTCCGCAGGCCCGGCGCCAGCCAAGCCAGCCTACACCGATCCCCTCTCCACGATCAGGTAGGGGAGGCGGATCTGGGGTTCTGCCAGCTTCTGCAGGTCGCCGTCATTGCGGAGGAGTTCGAGCAGGAGGCCTGCCGCTTCTTCGCCGCAGCGGTGGAAAAAGAGGTGGGCGGTGGTCAGGCCGGGGGTCGAGATCTCATCGATCCAGTCGTCGCCGACACCGACCAGGCTGACATCCTCCGGGACGCTTCTGCCGGCCTCGCGGAGGGCCGCCAGGGCGCCCATGGCCATGGTGTCTGTCGCGCAGACAAGGCCGTCGATCTCCGGGCAGGCCGCCAGCAGGCGGTCCATGGCCTCGCGGCCGCCCCCGGCGTCGAAGGTGCTGGTCTCATAGAGCATGGAAGCCGGGTCGATCCCCGCATCCAGCAGGGCCTGTTCGGCTCCGCGCCTGCGGTTGAGGCCCGCTGCGATGTCCCGGTCAGGCGCCCCGATCATGGCGATCCTGTGGCGGCCGCGCGCCAGGAGCAGGCGGGTCAGATCCTGCACGGCGTGGAAGTCATCGTGAAAGACACAGGGCAGGCCCTCAAAATTCTGACCGGTGATCACGACCGGCACGCGGCAGCTGCGGACAGCCTCCTCGATCTCGGATGTAAAAATGGATCCCATCAGGATGATCCCCGCGACCTGGCTCTCCTGCATGAGGTGCAGGTAGCGGTTCTCCTTCTCCGGGTCATGGTCCGTGCATCCGAGCAGGGTCATGTAGCCCTCCTCAAATAGCTTCTGTGTGGCGCCCGCCGTGATGCGGCTGACCGAATCGGAGTGCAGGCGGGGGACAATGACCCCCACCTGGTTGATCCGGCCGGTGCGCATGGTCTGGGCCATGGGATTGGGCCGGTAGCCGGTCTCCTCGATGGCCTTTTTGACCAGGGCGCGTTTTTCCTCGCTGAGGGATCCTCCATTCAGATATCTGCTGACCGCTGCGGGAGAGACTCCCGCCAGTGCGGCAACTTCTTTAATGGTCATGCCTGGTTACCTTTTTTTGCCCCTGTCCGCCGAACTGTCGTAATCTTTTCCGGCGGTGCCGGGGTTTTCTTTGTGGTCGTCTTCTTTGCAGTTGATTTTTTCACAGTTGTCGTCTTTTTGGCGACGGGCGTTTTTTTCGCGTCTGCAGGCGCTTCTTCCGCTGCAGGCGTTTTCTTCTCCGCCTTCTTCTCAGCGGGCTTGTCCGCTGCTTTCTCTGCATCCTTTGCTGCAGGTTGATCCGCGGTTTTCTTTTTTGCAGCGGTCTTTTTGGCGGTTTTCTTTTTTGCGGCGGGTTTCTTCACGGGTTCTTCCGGGGCTTCCGCCGCTTCTGCGGGAGCAGGGGCCGGCTCCGCAGGCGCAGGGGTCTCCGCCGCCTCTGCGGGAGCAGGGATCGGCTCCGCAGGCGCAGGGGTCTCCGCCGCCTCTGCGGGAGCAGGGGCCGGCTCCGCAGGCGCAGGGGTCTCCGCCGCCTCTGCGGGAGCAAGTGCAGCTTCAACTTTTTCCTCAGGCTTTTCCTCTGCGGGAGCAGGAGCAGCCTCAAGGTTTTCCTCAGACTTTTCCTCTGCGGGAACAGGCGCCTCGGGCGCTTCCGCCGCCTCCTCCTGGAGCTGCGTGAGCTTCTCGCCCATTTGCGCCATGACGTCAGACTGGCGCTTTGCGACGGGCTTATTGAAGTCGGTCAGGAGCCAGGCAAAATCGTAGGCGGGGATGCCGACGGCTTTCGCGAGGCGGGGCTGACCGGTAATAAGGTCGATGTAGTCGTCGTCCTCGTTGATCCATGCGGTCTCGTCAAAGGCGCTGAAATTGAAGAGGGCGATGAGCTTCTCGCCCTTGTAGTAGCGGCCGATACCCAGGATGTGGTCGTTGTAGGGCTCGACGATCCAGGTGTCGGCCTCGTTGTCAAAGACCTCGTGCTCGGCGCGGATGGTCTCGAGGACGCGGAGGGCGTTGAAAATGCGGCCGGGGCGGGTGTTCATGTCGCCGCGCTGCGCGACTTCCTCCCAGTTGAGTTTTCCGCGGTGGAGGTAACGGCTGTCATCCCACTTGAGCGGATCCTCGTGGTAGGTGTAGTCGTTTTTCTGGCCGATCTCGTCGCCGCTGTAGAGGACCGGGATGCCGCTCTGGGTGAAGAGGAAGGCGTGCAGCATGATGTCAAAGCGGATGGAGCGGTCCAGCTTGGCGGCATCCTGCTCGTATTCAGCGGCCTCGAT
>CACZIO010000074.1 GCA_902781215.1 uncultured Lachnospiraceae bacterium | reverse complement strand
TGGGGGATTGAAACAGCATTCCGACACCTTAAATATGCTGGAAATATGGTCCACATCCACTCATTGAAAAAGGAATTTCTTATTCAGGAGATCTATGGAAAGCTGACAATGTATAACTTCTCTTCCTTTATCGCTGTTTGTGTGGCTGATCGGGCTGAAAGGACGACTTCAAAATACAGCTATGTCATCAATCATACACAGCTGCAGAAGATATGCATCAGGTTTTTGCGTGGGACACTGAAGAATGTAGCGGATATGATTTGCAGTGTGTTGGTACCCGTCCGACCGGGCCGAAGATTCAAAAGAATCTTACGGCGCCAGTCGGCAGATACCTTAACCTACCGATAAACCCAAAACAACTAAATACCTTTCAGTAGGCAGCCTCCCCAGACTGTCTGTTTGCCTTTTTCAAAAATAATTATTTCTGACCGTAAACCCGAGAACTGGCTGTATTTGTGTTTGAGTTCACCTTATTTCATATCATACGAGAACTGGCTGTATTTGTGTTTGAGTTCACCTTATTTCATATCATACAACACTTTTTGACCTTTGCATATCTAAATGACATTGGGACGGTTCTCCGGTCCCCTTTTCAGAAAGACCGGAGACCGAATAAAAATTGACAGATATTTTTGGTTGACAAAAGCCGGAATCAGATTATAATCATATATGCGAAAAGATTCACTATTATTCCATTTCGTAGATGAATTGGAATATTAAAAGGGGTATATATGAATCGTAGACATCACAACTCGTAGAGGAATCAGATCGCGGGGAGATATACAGGCAGCCGCCAGCCGCGTATTCACAGACATCACAACTCGCAGAGGGGAGAAATATGGGGCGAGACAAAAGGAACAACCAGGGCAGGTTGACTGAAAAAAGGCTTTCCAGGGCAAAGCAGGAAGATGTTGATAATAAAACCACCGGCAAAGCAGATGAGGATCGTTCAATTCAGGCAGAAGAATTGCTCAGGGAACCTTCTGGGGCAGAAGCCTATCCGCAGAATGCGGATATGGAGCGTATGGAACGGGTGGATCGGGTGGAGAAAAAACTGCCGGAGCCAGACGGGATGAACGCGGCAGGCGAACGGGAAGGCTCGGTGTATTTGCAGCGCAGCGCTGAAACTGATCAGGAAGTTCCCGCAGGCGGAGGACACACAGAGGAGGAGTATTTTGCTCTGCCGGATGACCTGCGCGTTGAACTGATCGATGGTGTATTCTATGCCATGGCATCCCCGGCCAGAATCCATCAAACAGTTTGCATCGAGCTGGTCAGACAGCTTGCCGACTGTGTCGAAGAACACGATGCTCCCTGTTTTGTATACACGGCACCGTCAGATGTAGCCTTGGGCGATGATAAGAAAACGATTGTCCAGCCTGACATTTACGTTCACTGCGACAGAGAAAAAGACGTTGCACCCGGCCCCTACAGGGGCGCACCGGACTTCGTGATTGAAGTCCTCTCACCTTCAAACCCGGAGCACGACCTCTGGAGAAAACGGGACCTGTACCAGAGATACGGGGTGCGGGAATATTGGATCGTGGATCCTCACGGACAGAGTGTCTATGTGTTTCACTTTGAAAAATCGGGCAACAGTGAAGACAGGGGAGAGAACCCTGAGAAATACTCATTTGATGACAATGTTCCCGTTGGAATTTCAGACGGAGCTTGCAGAGTGGATTTTCGCAGGGTATGTCGGAAAATCCGGCATTTCCTGGAGTAAGGGACCAGGGGGAGGGACCAGAGAACCGTCCCCCTGGTCCCCCTCGCTGTAGAGATATACATGTAAAAACGACGCACTGCTCCGCGCAGGGCGCTCCCGCAGTGCTCCAAACATTCGGATTCCGCACATTTTGCGCGAAGAGCACGCGCAAAATGGCTCCATCCTCATGTTTGGACGCTCGTCAAATGTCCGCCCATGCTCATGCAAGCATGGCATGGGCGTCCGCTTTCCTCGCTGTTTTTACATGTATGACTTGAGGGATCTCTTGAAGATGCCTGCCAGGCCGGCTTCGTCCATGTGGCCGGGGAAGCGGTCGAGGCGGTGGGCCTGATATTTCATAAAGTGAGCTGCCCATGCGTCGCACTCCTCCTCGGTTACGGAGATGTGCACGTTGCGGCCGACGATCTCGCGGAAATAGTCGCAGCAGTCATCGATGTCCTTGAAGCCGCAGGCCTCCAGGATGGGGGTGACCAGAGACTGGTCCGGAACCGCGCGCAGGAACTCGCCCTGGGTGATGGAGCAGGCCAGGCCGTGGTTGAGACCCTTGTCATGGGACAGATAGTAGCTCAGGCCGTGGGGCAGGAGCGTGCCTGCCTGATAGAAGGCCATGCCCATGATGCTGGAATGCAGCATGATGTTGTCGAAATCCTCGTCAGTCAGCTCACCGCTGAGCAGGTGATCCTTGAATTTCTTGAACAGACCGAAGCCGATCATGGCGACCTGGCGGTTCATGAAGTTGCTGTTGACGTTGAGGGAAGTCTCAATGCCGTGGCTGAGCGCGTCCATGGCGCCGGTATCCAGCACGAACTGGGGAGCAGTCTTGATGTAGGCGGGATCCAGAAGCGCTGCTTCCGCGAAGATAATGACGGGCGGCGTATCCTTGGAATTAGTGTCCTTTCTGGAGATTACATAGAAGCCCGTGATCTCGGAACTGGAGCCGGCAGTCGTCGGCACGCAGATGACAGGTGTGCACTTGTAGGGCCTGCGCCATGCGTCGCGGGGCGGATTCTTCCACAGCAGCTCATAGGCGGCGTCGTCATCCGTGATGTGGTTCTCCAGCAGCAGGCTGGCGCACTTGGAGGCGTCCATGGAGGAGCCGCCGCCGATGCCGACGAAGAAGTCCGGCTTGAACTCGGCTGCCAGTGTGGCAATCCGCACGCAGCACTCCACCGAAGGATTCTCCTCGGTCTCATCGAAGACACGATACTCGATCCCCTTGTCATTCAGAACGGAGATCACATCCTCCAGCGCCTGGTTGACCACGCCCTGGGGGAACTTTGTTGTGACCAGAAGCGCGCGCTTACCATAGGAGGCGATGAGATCCGCCTGCTTTTTCACCGTGCCGTGACCAAAATAAACGGGTGCCTGAATGTGGAATTTGAAATCTTGCATCTGGAACTCTCCCTTCTGAATCGTTTGCTTGATTGTTTGAACACCTGAATTGTTTGAATCGTTGAATATTTGAATGCTATCATCAGGCACCGCTTTCGTGCCGCATCTGACATTTTTTTATCACTGACATCATCATAGATGATATCCTCCGGAAAAGAAAATTGAAAAATCTCATTACTTCGATGAAAAACACAAATTGGTATTCTATTTATATAGAAAATATAATGTGAGTACAGAACTACCAGAATAACCACCAGGTACGTATGCAACACGCAATACATCAAATACACCAATACATACATAATTAAGGAGGATCATCATGGCAGGAAAGTACGAGCATCTGTTTACACCGCTCCAGGTCGGCAAGATCACACTGAAGAACCGCTACGCGGTGGGCGCCATGGGCGGCCGTCACTTCATCTATACCGACAAGGGCGCCTACAGCCGCAACGGTATCGAGTACTGGGTGGAGCGCGCCAAGGGCGGTTTCGGCCTGATCATGACCGGCTCCAATGTCGCCAACCTGACCGTGGATCCTTTTGACAAAGTAAACGGCAACCCCAATCCCCTCATGTACCAGAGCTACTTCAGTGCTGCGGCAAAGGAAGTCCTCGACCGCGTACACTATTACGGCGGGAAAATGTTCATGCAGGTCTCCATGGGCCCCGGCCGCATGCGCGACGGCAAGTCATGTTCCCCCATCCCCAAGTTCAAGGATCCCTCCAAACTCACCGAGGAGCTGACAAAGGAAGAGATCGCTGAGAAGGTCGCCGACATGGCCAAGCTCTCCGCCTTCGCGAAAAAATGCGGCTACGACGGCGTTGAGATCCACGGCATGCACTGGGGCTACCTGCTCGACCAGTTTGCCATGGCCTACACCAACCACCGCACCGACGAGTACGGCGGTGACCTGGAGGGACGCCTGCGCATTCATAAGGAAATCATCCGCGCCATCAAGGACGCCTGCGGCGAGGACTTCCCCATCTCCTTCCGCATGTGCATCAAGGCCTACATGGGCGGCTACAACGTCCGCACCCTGGACGGTTCCAATGAAGTCGGCCGCACCATCGAGGAGGCCATCGAGATCGCGAAGAAGTTTGAGGAGTGGGGCGTCGACATGCTCAATGTCAACACCGGCACCTACGATACCTTCTACTACTGCGTAGGCCCCTACTACATGCCCAAGGGCTACAACATCGAGCTCGCCGGCCAGCTCAAGGCGGCTGTCAACATCCCTGTCTTCCTCGCCGGCAAGATGGACGACCCCGACATGTGCGAAAAGGCCGTCGCCGAGGGCAAGATCGACGGTGTCACCCTGGCCCGCGCCTCCCTCGTGGATCCCGAGTACCCCAACAAGGTCTTCCGCGGCCAGGTTGAGCGCATCCGCCCCTGCATCGCCTGCACCAACTGCATCGAGTCCAACCTCGCGACCGGCTACGTCATGTGCAGCGCCGATCCCGCAGCCATGCACCACTGCAACAACGGCATCCATCCCGCACAGGAAAAGAAGAACGTCCTGGTCGTCGGCGGCGGCGTGACCGGCATGGAAGCTGCCCGCACCGCAAAACTCTGCGGCCATGCAGTCGAGCTCTACGAGGCTGAAAACGTCCTCGGCGGCCACCTTCTCGAAGCCGGCGCCCACCCCTTCAAGCAGGGCATCGCCGACCTCCGCAAGTGGTATGAAAACGAACTCAACCGCCTGAATGTCCCCGTACATCTCGGCGCTCCCCTCGATGCAGAGGGCATCAAAAAACTCAACCCCGACGTCGTCATCCTCGCTGTCGGCTCTGACCACTTCATCCCCCGCATCGAAGGCGTGGACCACGAGAAGTGCGTCAGCTGCAAGGACGTCCTCCTCAAGACCAAGACGGTCGGCGACAACGTAGTCATCGTCGGCGGCGGCCTCACCGGCTGCGAGCTCGCCTATGACCTCGCCGCTGTCGAAGGCAAGAAGGTCACCCTCGTCGAAGGCCTCGATGACATCATGTCCTCCGGCCCCGTCGTCCCCATGGCAGTCAACACCATGCTCCGCGACCTCCTCGACCGCTTCGGCGTCAACATCCGCACAGGCCGCATGATCGCCGCCGTCAACGACGAAGGCGCTGTCATCAAGGACAAGGCCGGAAACCTCGAGACCATCCCTGCCGACCAGGTCGTCATGGCCATCGGCCTCCGCCCCAAGAAGGACATGATCGATGAACTCCGCGAAGCAGGCATCGAAGTCTACAAGGCAGGCGACGGGGCGCGGGTAGGCAACATCCGCAGCTGCACTGCCACTGCGTACGAGGTGGCCAGGAACCTTTGATAATTCTCCTGAACGCAACTGCAAATGCACCTGCGGCTGTCCATCCGTTCCTGCACTGCTACAGCCTACGAAGTGGCGCGGAATCTGTAAGGAACCACGGGGACGGTTCTCCGGTCCCTGCCCGGACAAAAGAATAATCACCAACCACCGAACAGAGGGCCGGAAGCCAGTCTTCCGGCTCTCTGTTTATCTTCTCTGCTTATCTTCTCTGTTTATCTGGGGAAATTGCTGTGACCGGAAAAAAGAGCCAGATATGTGACTGGAGAATAGAGCCGGGTATGTGACCGGAGAGAACCAATTTATGTGAATGTTGAAAAGATATAGCTGAAAAGAGGCAGATTACATCACTGCAAAAAAGGGGGAGCTCATGAACAGAAAAATGCTTGATGGTAAAGTCATCATCGTCGTCGGCGCAAGCGGCGGCCTGGGCAAGGTTTTCGCGACAGAATTTGCCAGGGAAGGTGCTATCGTTGTCATGACCGGCCGCAATGAAGAAAAGCTCAGACAGGCGGCGGCAGAGGTCGCTGAGGAGACCGGCGGCCGGACATTTCCGGTGCAGGCCGACTACAAAGACAAAGAAGACTGCGACCGCCTTTTCGACACAGTCCTCGCGGAGTTCGGCACCTTTGACGGACTGGTGACCAACGCCTCCAGCACTGGGGAACAGCTCTCCCTCGAGGTGACGGACGAGGCCTACGTCGACGAGATCATCGACACCGACGTGAAGGGTCTCATCCGCTACAACCGCCGCGCGCTCCAGCACTTTCTGGAAAAAGACAGCGGCTGTATCCTCAACATCGGCTCCAACAATCTCCAGCACCCCATCTGCGACTCCGTCTACTGCGCCGCCAAATACGCCATGTACGGCCTCTCCAAACAGCTGGCCATGCGCTGCGTCGGGACCGGCGTCCGCGTCAACATCCTCAACCCCGGCTCCTTCCCCAGCGCCAGCGGAGCCAACGCCACGACTTTTGCGGACGTGGACACCAGCCACCTCTATGACGCCGGTGAACTCGTCCAAGCCTCCGGCAGGATTCCCGTCCCGAACGGTTCCATGATCCCCATCATGAAGGCACGCACCAACCGCGCCGTCCCCGTCCATCTCGAGCAGGTCGCATACGCGGCTGTCTACATCCTCTCGGACCTCGCCACCGATGTCCAGGGCCAGATGTTCACGGTCGACCGGGGCGGATACCTCTGACAGATATTTATGCTGTCTGCAGCGGCGGGAACTTCTTGCAAGAGCTCTGATATTCATATAACAGAATAATTGGATAATATAATGGAAAAGAACCACAGGAGATTGGTCTGCAACCTGTTTCTACGGCACAAACAGTACGGAAGACGTGCAAAAGAAGCCATGAAGAGGGACTGGAGAAGCTTTGAGTGGTTCTTTTTATATGATTTAGGTTGACACAGGCGCATCCCCTGCTATAATCAAATACATGAAAGAATTCACGTTAATTCCATTTCGAGAGAGGAAATGGAAAGAAAGGGGGTATATATGAATCTCGGAGACAAAGAAGATGACAACAAAAGGATAGACAAACGGGAGAGAAGATATGAAACCCCGGGAGAGAAAGAAGGAGGCATTCTGAAGGAACCCTCCGGTGCGGCCGCATATCTGCAAAATGCGGAACAGGAATATGGCAGGGACCGGATCCGGCTTGCCGGAGGCGATCCGGAAATGGACCAGGACGGAAGAACGGATGACCCTGATCATGGCAATCAGGACGGAAGACTGGAAAAGCGAGATATGAGGATTTCGCCGGATCCGAGGATCCCGACAGGAGGAGGCCACACCGAGGAAGAGTACTTTGCGCTGCCTGACGATCTGCGGGTCGAACTGATCGACGGTGTTTTCTATGCCATGGCGGCACCGGCAGAGCTGCACCAGTTGGTGGACCTGGATATTGCCCGACAGCTTTCTGACTGTATCGAGAGACACGAACTGGAGGAATCCTGTTTTCTGTTTATTGCACCCTGTGATGTTGCCCTGGGTGATGAGAGCAACACCATTGTCCAGCCAGATCTCTACGTGCACTGCGGACCAAAGAAGGGGAGTGGAAAAAAGAACGACGACCTGCACAGGGGAGCACCTGACTTCGTGGTAGAGGTCCTCTCTCCGTCAAATCCTGAAAATGACCTCTGGAGAAAGCGGGAGTTGTACCGAAGACACGGGGTCCGGGAATACTGGATCGTTGACCCGCGGGAGGAGACGCTTCTTGTCTTTTTGTTTGATAAGATGACAGAGCAGCCAGAGGAAGACCTGAAGGAGACGGGGCGACAGACGCACAGTAAAACAGACAAGTACGGGAAAGAAGAGAGTACAATAGATAAGGTTCAAGAAGAAAAATACACTTTCGAAGAAGAAGTGCCTGTCCATATTTCCGGCGGCTTATGCAAGGTGGATTTTCGCAGAATCAGCAAAAAGATTAAACGATATTGGGATTGGAAGAAAAAAGTAGAGCCAAATATCTGAGAGAACCGCCTGGGACGTATCTCAATGGTTCAAAAGAACCATGAGACCCGTCCCGGGCGGTGCAGTCCCGGGCGGTGTATCAATCCGGCTCCATATGGTGGGCCGGGAAGCTGTCGACAGAGAGCGGCCGGATCTCGTAGCCATTGTCCAGCAGCCAGGGGATCAGATATTCCATGGCGTTGACCGTGTACTCCTTGGTGTCGTGGCACAGGACGACCGACGTGTCATAATTCTGAATCTGGTCTGTGATCTGTGAAATGACCATGGCGCTGTCGCCCTCCGCGGCGCCGTCCCCGCTCGAGACATTCCAGTCGAAATACTGGAAGCCCTTTTTCTGTGCCTGATTGACCAGCTCTTCCATGATCCCGGGGGACTGCCAGATCCCCAGGCTGTTCGAACTGCCGCCCGCAAACCGCATCAGGTTGGTGGCATGCCCTGTCTGCCGCACGACGATCTCCTGCATCTCGTTATTGTCCTTCCAGAAGGCGTCGGTGCTGGCATAGATCTTGTCAAAATCATGCGTCAGCGTGTGGATTCCGATGCTGTGTCCGGCTTCGTACTCCTTGTGGATCATATCTTCATAGACCGGAAACGCTCCCGTGACAAAAAACGTCACGTGCACATCGTTGCGCTTCAGGATCTCCAGCAGCCGCTCCGTGTACTGCCCCGGTCCGTCGTCGAAGGTCAGGTAGATGACCTTGCCCGAGCCCGACGCAGTCTTGTCCGCGTCCGGAAAACTCTCGCGCATTTTCGCCAGTTCCTCCGCGGAATGACCGTCCTGCGCGATGTTGGCGGAGACCTCCGCGTAGGGAATCTGCCTGGTCCGCGTCGCGACATTGCCTGCCTCGTCCGAGACGGAATAGACGATCGTGTTCCCCTCGACAGTCCACCTGACCTGGCTGGTCAGGTCCCCGTCCCGGTCGTCGGTCGCCTTGTAGCCCTCCTCCTCATATTCCTGTCCCGGATACACCACATAGTCCGGGTCACTCGTCAACTCGATCACGGGCGGCTCTGTATCTCTGCCGATCTTCCGCGGAAGCATCCTCAATATTCCCCGTCCGATGAAAAGTAGAACAAACAGTGCGGCCAGAATGACTGCGACGGGAAACATTCTATGAAAGAGGCTCCTTCGGGAATGCCGGGTACGCCCGGAGCGACCTGCCTGCCGTGCCCCCTGAGGCTGCCCGGTCCGCCGGGCTTCCTGTGTCCCCTGAGGCTGCCTGGCCCGCCGGGTTGCCTGTGCCTGCCGGGACTGCTGTGTCCCCTGAGGCTGCCCGGTCCGCCGGGCTTCCTGTTCCTGTCGGGACTGCTGTGTATGATTGGACTGCGGCTGCCTCCGTGACTGCGCCCGCATATTCCCGGCGCCGGCGGCCGCGTTCCTGCGGTGCATAGGCCGCTCATTTCCATTGCTGTTTCGATCCCTGTTGCTGCGGCGGACTGGAATCATGTCCAGAGATTTTGGGGAAGCGGAGCCTCTCCGGTCAGCTGTTCCCGCAGGTTTTTTCCGTCTGTAATCCGCCTGATTTTCCTGGAAATTCTCTTTGCTCAAGAAGGAACTCCTTTTTGTATACATGCCAACGATAACATGCCACCTATCATTTTAAGACCGGACTTCTCCGGATCCCGGGATCCCCGGATATGGAAGCGGAAGAGTCCGATCTGACGCGCATTTACAGAATATCACATTCGATACAGAAAAAGAAAACGTAGATGAGCAAAAACAAAATGAAAATGAAGGCCTGAAACCACCGGGGAATCATCCCGAACGGTATTCCCGGAGCACTTCATCAATCTTAGTATTGATGCTTTCGGGGAAAAGATTTCCCTGCATGGGCTTAAAACGAACCTGCAGTTCCAGATCCTGACAGGCGGAGCCTGAGGATACGGAGGCTGTTGATGAAGCTGAGAAACCGGATGCTGCGGAGGACCTTGTGCGGCGGCTCCGGCTCTTCTTCGATGCGGGGGCACCGGTGACCCGGATCCTGACCTGGACCCGGCGCTGCTCGAACAGCGGAATCATGATGTAATACATCCGGTCATCGCGGAAAGAAAGGTAGCCGAGTTCCTGTCCGGACGCATTTTTCAGGTACAGGCGGTGATCACGGATTCCTGCGGGAAAAATATATTCCCCCTCCGCAGGCAGTTTTTTCCCGAGGGAAGAGGAGACTCTGTTGCCATTTGCCTGCAGTTCTTTTCCGCGGGAAGACGAACCTCCATTGATTTCCAGCATGGCAGGCAGGGACCAGGTCCCGGTGTCTGCTCTGCCCGACGGTTCCTCTGTACTGCCGTGATTGTCTGTCCCGCCGCAGCCGCCGGCTCTGACCTCTCCGCTGGCATCCATCCTTACCGCAAGTGCGCGCAGCATGGACTGTGCGTCGATAAACTGCTGAGCCAGCAAAAAAGTGAGAGAAATAAGGGCCTGTTCCCGGCGGGAGCGGCTGCCGCTCGCACCCCGCTGTCCGGCGGACCTTCCGGAGGAAGCGTCTGCGCCGCTGCCCGGGACGGACCGCGAGGATAGAATGTCTGTATCGTCATCCGGGATGGACCGGGCAGAGGGAGCTTCGGCATCCGCTCTGTTCAGCAGCTGCCCGGCACAGAGATAGATACTCTTCATAAAAAGAGGGAAATCCTCATCGAGCGTCCACAGGTAGTTTCCCCTTGCAATCGGAAATACACCGATCGCAGTACCGTCAACATCCTCAGCTCTGCAATAGACTTCTCTCGCCATATAAGCGTGGGGATTGCAGGGGGCGTTCCATTTTCCGTAGGATTCAGTGCCGGGCTCTTGGCTGTGCGCGGTTCCGGCAGGATTCATTGTTCGCTGTCCTGTATTCCGGTTTTGAACCTGCGCAGGTTCCTGAGAAAGCATGCTCTTATTATGAAGTCTCTGCAGCACATGGTAGGCCTGATTGATTTTCCTTGCATCAAAAAGAGGGCTGCGTCCTGATTGATGGCGGCCGAAAGAACTGTTTGAATCGCCGCGTCCTCCTGCCCCTGCATCAAGCTGACGAAGCGTATCCGGATGGACCTGTACGATCAGTTCTCTGTATTTTTTTCGAATGAGTTCTGCACCTGCGTCATTCGGCAGTCCCAGAACCCGGTATGCTTCCTGTTCTGTCATTTGAGTCCCTTCGATCATTATTGGGAGCGGCCCGGTCGTCCGGCAGCTCATGACTGGCAAAAGACCTGCCAGGTGTTGGATTCACAAAAGCATAGCAGAGGTGTCGTCAAAGAACAAGAGCCGCCTGTCTCTGTGGACAGACGGCTCTTGTCACCTTTTTCAAATCTTTTCTTCCATTGATTCCGAACCGGTTTAAGCAAAGCGCCTGCAGAATGGTTTATGCAGAGTTCCTGCAGAACGATATACGCAAGACGCTTGCGAAATGGTTCAGGAAAAGCTCCTGCAGAACAGGATTATTTATTGGCCTCGGCGTACTGCTCGTCGGAGACGGGCTCAAGCCACTCGGAGGAGCCGTTCTCGCCGGGGACCTCGATGGAGAGGTGGGAGAACCAGCTGTCGGCTGCGGCACCGTGCCAGTGCTTGACACCGACGGGGATGTTCACGCAGTCGCCGGGATACATCTCGACAGGCTCCTTGCCCCACTCCTGATAGAAGCCGTGGCCGTCGACGCAGACCAGGATCTGACCGCCGCCCTTGTCGGCGTGATGGATGTGCCAGAAATTGCGGCAGCCGGGCTCAAAGGTGACGTTGAAGATGCCGACGCCCTCCGTGGAGATGGGCTGCAGATAGCTTGTGCCGGTGAACCACTTGTTGAAATTCACATTCTCGGGACCAACGGGGAAGGAAGCGCTCTTCTCAAAGGCTTCCTTGCTGGTCGCGGGCTCATCCTTGCCCCAGATCTCCATGGCCAGACGGAAGACGGCCCAGCCCTTGGGCCAGCCGGTGTACATGGTCACGTGCGTGATGATCGCCGCGATCTCCCGCTTGCTGACACCGTTGTTCTTTGCGTTCTGCAGATGGTACTGCAGAGAACTGTCGGTGATTCCGGAGGACATCAGTGCCGTGACGGTCAGGATGCATTTCAGCTTTGTGGAGATGGCCTCCTCATTCCAGACCTCGCCAAAGAGCACGTCATCATTCAGGTGCGCGAACATCGGCGCGATGTCGCTCAGCTGATTGCGGCCCGCGGTCTGCACGATTTTTTCATTCTTCTTTCCCATATTTGTCCTCCTTCGTTGAATTGTAAGTTATTGTTGTTGGGACCACAGGGACGGTTCTCCGGTCTCGGGGATCTGCGCTTTTTCGTCCCTTTTAATGGGGGACCATAGAACCGTCCCCGTGGCTCCTAATGGGAACCACAGAACCGTCCCCGCGGCTCCTCCATAAGCATCAGTGGAAAATCGCCACGTCTTCAAACCAGTAGGCCTGTTCCAGTGTGCCTGCCGAGTTGAGGACGGTGCCGTCCTCGATCGTCCAGACGCCATCCATGATCGGAATTACATTATAAGCCATACATGCTCCTTCCTTCGCCGGCAAAACATCGATAACCG
>CACZIO010000073.1 GCA_902781215.1 uncultured Lachnospiraceae bacterium | reverse complement strand
GATTGCAGGTGCAAAGCACCTGCAATATGGGGTGCTGAATAGTTACCGAACAGTTGCGTTCGTTGTTCCGTCAGAAGTTGAAATGGCGCTCGCCAAATGTGCGCAAGCGTTTGTGCAAGCACACGCTTGCGTCCGCTTGGCTCACTGCTTCTGCGCACTTCGTCCATGCGCGTCTGCACCATGTTCGCACCCCCGCGGCTTCGCCGCTTTTCATTTTCGCTTTGCGAAAATGCGGCTGCTCATCATGTTGCATTCGCCATATGCAGCCATATTTCCATCGCTGTCACTGCATGCAAGCATGCGCTCCAGCTCCGGAAATATGTCTGCGCATGGACTCATTGCTTTACAGATATTGTCCGTTATCAACATTCACGATCTGGCCGGTGATGCAGCGTGCGAGGTCGGAGCCGAAGAAGAGGGCTGCGTGGGCCTGGTCGATCGGGAAGGTAGGGACGTTTCTGGTGGATTTCTTGTGCAGGATGGGCAGGTAGTCCACGCTGCGGGCCTTCTTGGCGGCACCGGTCTCGGTCGCGTTGCTCTCCTGGTTCAGGGACAGGGGAGTGACGGTGAAGCCGGGGCAAACGGCGTTGCAGTTGATGTTGGTGCCGACGCAGCGGATGGCGACGGACTTGGTCCAGGTGTTCAGGCCGCCCTTGGCACCGGAGTAAACGGAACCGCACAGGGGACGGGTGCCGTTGATGGAACCGATGTTGACGATGTGGCCGTAGTTCTGAGGAAGCATGATCTTGAGGGCCTCGCGGGTATAGCGCATGGGAGCCTTGAGGTTGAGGTCGACATACCAGTCGATCAGCTCATCGTCGGAGGTGTCGGGGATGCAGGGATCGCCCGCGCCGGCGTTGTTGACGAGGACGTCGAGCCTGCCGAATTTCTCCTTGACCCATGCAAAGACTTCCTTGGTCTTCTCGGGATCCATGATGTCCGCTGCATAGGGATAGACCTCTGCGTAGTCGAATTTGTCGCGGATGCGCTGTGCGGCATCGTTGAGCTTCTCCTCGCGGCGGGCGATCATGATGACCTTGGCGCCGTGCTGGGCATAGAGCTCAGCCATCTTGAAGCCCATGCCGTCGGAGGCACCGGTGATGATGGTGACCTTGCCGTCGACCATACGGGAATAATTGAAGCTGTAGTTCATCAGGTCCTCGCCGGGAGCGATCTCTCTGTAATCGTCGACGGTGGGCTGCCAGCTCTGGTTGATGTAATTCTCGTTCAGGCTTTTCAGTTTCTCGTTAACCATGTTTTCCTCCTTCTTTTACATAACAGATGTCATAACGGATGGTTTAACATCAGATTGTGCGTTCAGGTCTTCCATACACATGTGTTAATTTTTTATTAAAGCAATTTGCGTGCCAAAGCCCTCGCACCGGTTTTTTTGAAAAAAACGTGCCGTTTCCAACGGTATTTACAGCGTTATGCGCAATTTTTGTGTCATTTCCAGGCTGTTTTTGTGCACTTATGTGTCTGGCACACTTCTTTTGACTGTGCATCCCGCCTGTGCCCGCAGTGCCTGTCATCTGCTGCCGCAGTCATGAACCGTATCGGCCTGTCCTCTCAGGATCAGGCCGGAAATATATGTTTGCACAAGCGGTACGACCCTTTTTCACATTGCCGGAAAAAGCATCCGGTGTTTTATTCGTAGCGGATGATGCCGTTGCCGATGAGGACCTTGCCCTGCTCGCTGAGCAGCTTCCAGTTGATGACGCCGGGCTCGACGATCCAGCCCTGGGCTGTGACGTTCTGGCCGGGGAAGCAGAGAGACCGGACCTGGGCGTAGACGTATTTGATGCGCTCGGGCTCATAGGGGATGACCTGGTGGGCGATCATGCGCATGCCGTAGGCGTAGGTGCACATGCCCATGTTGAAGGGAGCCTCATAGCCGTGCTCGGTGGCCCACTCGAAGTCGACGTGGTTGATGTAGGTGTCGCCGACCAGGCGGAAGAAGGCCGCGATCTCGGGGATCATGTACTCGGTGACGTTGACATCGGGCTCGCGGTCCGGGAACTCGCACTTGGGAGCGGTGAATTTGGGTCCGCCGAAGCCGCCGAAAGCGTCGTTGTAGTGGTAGCTGTGGAGAGTCGTCATGTGGCGGCCGGCCTGGTCGTAGACGTCCATGCCGCAGTCCGCGACGGTTCCCTTGCCCTCGCCGCGGTCAAAAATGCCGTTGAGGTGATCCTTGACGACGAAAGTGCCGGCGTAGGGATCGATGGGGGTGTGGAAGGTCATTTCCATGGCCATGTGCAGGCCGTTGGGCATATAGCCCAGGATCTGCTCCAGATAATCGCGGTAGATCTCATTGGTCCCGTCCGGAACGGGTGTGATGGTCCGCATGGTGATGTTGTTCAGATAAGGGATCGAGGAGAAGGTCGGGAATGCGTGCAGGCCGCGTCTGTCTCTCTCAAAGAAATAGGGAGTATCGGGGCGCTTGCAGCCAATGGACAGGGCATAGAGCGAAATGTCGCGCCAGTTGTAGTCCATGTTGCGGACGCCGGTCGAAGCACCCTTGAGGTGATCGAACATATCGGGTTTCATGGGGATTCCTTTGTATTCAGCCATTTGCCTTTCTCCTTTCCGCGGCGCGGATGCGCCGGTGTTCCGGGACTGTCTGTGCCCGGTTTTTTCCATTTCTGACTGCTCCAGCCGGTGCCGGTCTGCTGTTTGGCGGCTGCAGTGCCCGCTTATCAGCGGCGAAGCGCCGGCGGCGCCGCATCCCGGCCGTTTACTGCCTGACAGCCAGCTGTCACTGCAGGCTGTTCTTCTTTTCTGTAAAATGTATTTAGCAATGAGCGTGCCAAAGCCTCCTTCCTCCCTGAAAGCGCCTGGAACCTCCCCTGTTTTGCGTCTTTATGCACATTTTCAGAGGGTGGCACACACTTTTTCGGGTGCTTCCCGGCTGGTCCTGCTCTGATTTTGTGCCGCATTACGCTTGTATTTGTGCCATCGTGCTCACTTTGTGCCCAAACAAAAATGTGCCTCGCTTCAGCGAGACACATTTTTAAGGGGGGGAATGATAAGTATGGTCTTTGTTAACAGTGAAAAACACCGGTTGACCGCCATAATGATACCCTGCATCAGGCAGCATCAGGCCATATGGACAGCTTTAAACCGGCACAGGCTTTACCACTTCACAGTGTTTTCCAGTTGCTATGGAGAAAAAATAGCATTATAATGTCGTTAAATCGTCGCAGAACATGCATGTATACATGTATTATTCCAACTTTGCACAGGTTTATCATGTATATAGTCCTGTGAATATGTATACTTCTCTGTGCCCGCATCTGTGCTGCACCGGGTTCCTTATACGGTATCCCGTTTTCAGATGCATATATGAGCACACACAGATTTGCGATCTGCATATTCCGGGCAGACGGCTTTCCGGACTTCCACCATTTCGGACTTCCGGCGCAGAAAGCATGCGGAATTCTGCGGCGGTCAAAAAATTTCCATATTATACAGGAGGTAACAGGTTATGAAAAAGTTTTGGAAAAAAGCTCTTGCAGCCGGCCTGACTGCATGCATGGCACTTTCCCTGGCAGCCTGCGGCGGCTCTTCTTCGGGCAGTTCCGGCAGCTCCAGCGCTCCCGCGGCGGACGGCGCCATCAAAATCGGCGGCTCCGGCCCTCTGACCGGCCCCGCAGCAGTCTACGGCAACGCCGTCAAGACCGCAGCCGAGATGGCAGTCGAAGAAGTCAATGCCAAGGGCGGCGTCCAGTTCTCCCTGCAGTTTGAAGACGACAAGCACGACGCCGAGGAGGCAGCGACCGCATACGGCACCCTGAAGGACGGCGGCATGCAGATCTCCCTGGCGACCGTCACATCCGCGCCCGGCGCAGCAGTCTCCCCCCTCTACCAGGAGGACAAGACCTTCGCGATCACCCCTTCGGGCTCCAGCCCCTCCGTCATATATGCCGACGGTGAAGGCCAGACCGGCGCTTACGGCAACGTCTTCCAGATGTGCTTCTCCGACCCCAACCAGGGTACCGGCAGCGCGACCTATATCGCGGCACATCCTGACCTCGGCACCAAGATCGCCGTCATCTACAAGAACGACGATCCCTACTCCAAGGGCATTTTCGACACCTTCAAGGCACAGGCCGCCACTGAAGGCCTCGAGATCGTCTACGAAGGCACCTTCAAGGGCGAAGAGAGCGACTTCAACGTCCAGCTGGCTGACGCGCAGTCCGCAGGCGCTGATCTCCTCTTCCTGCCCATCTACTACACCCCCGCTTCTCAGATCCTGACCCAGGCCAACACCATGGGCTACAAGCCCACCTTCTTCGGTGTCGACGGCATGGACGGCATCCTGGGCGTGGAAGGTTTTGACACCTCCCTGGCTGAGGGCGTCTACCTGCTGACTCCCTTCGTCGCAAACGCAGAGGACGAGCAGACCAAGACCTTCGTCGAGAACTACAAGGCCCGCGCCAACGGCGAAGAGCCCAACCAGTTCGCAGCGGACGCCTATGACTGTGTCTACGCGCTGGCTCAGGCCTGTGAGGCTGCCGGCGTCACCGCCGACATGAGTAACGAAGACATCTGCGCCAAGATGGTCGAGCAGTTCACCTCCATGACCTTCGACGGCCTGACCGGCTCCGGCATGACCTGGAACGAGAACGGCGAAGTCACCAAGGATCCCAAGGCTATGGTCATCGAGAACGGCATCTACGTTCCCGCTGCGGAATAAGTCAGACCGCAATAACCAGGCGCGACAGGTGCTCATTGCCAGGCAATTCGCCTTGCGGCATACATCGCCGCCTCATAAGACATACGGCTGATTCGAATCCACGAAATACATGAATAAAAAAACGCTCCGGCTTCTTCAAAAAGTCCGGAGCGTTTTTTTATTTTCCCCAATTTCATCCAACAGGGCGTCGATGTCCCGTGGACCGCAAACAGCTCATGGTGCCAGCCTTTATCCTCTGTTATGCCATTCTGTCGGCTCTGATTTGCTGTTTTTATCCTGTCTCCGCAGAAGACTCCCGCCTCTATGCGTATGCGCAGGCGGCGGGTAATTCATCAGATTCCGGTCTCCCGTCTGCTCAAGGCAAGCTTCCTTCGAATCCTCTGAAAATCCACGCTGCATCTGCCGTCCGATACCCCGACAGGAATGATGTCATCAAAGGTCCAGGTCTTTTCGAAGGAAATATCTGTTTCATCTGTGCCGGCACCTGCGTGGTCTTTGAAATCTTTGTCCGCGTCGTCTGCAAACCCGGCAGTATTTCCATCCGCTATGGCTCCAAAGACATCCTCCCGGGCTTTTCTCTCCAAATCAAAGCGAAAGACATATACCTTCTCACCGGCCGGATTGACGATCCAGTACTCACGGACACCGTGCCTGCGGTACAGCTCCCGCTTTCTCCACAGATCGTGTTCCGGGTTGGAAGGAGACAGGACCTCGACGACAAAGTCGGGTACCGTGCGCAGGGGGCCCTCCTGGATTTCCTTTTCCCGATTACAGTGGACATAGACGTCCGGCTGGACGATGGTATCCCTCTTCTCACCCAGTGCCACATCGGATGGTGCGACGTACATAAAGCAGTGCCCCTCCAACCCGTTTTCTTCGATACAGGCATCGAGCTGTTTTCCTATCTCAAATCCGACTTTCTGATGCGGCCTGGACGGTGACGCCATGTCGTAGAAGACACCGTCGATCAGCTCGACCCGCAGGTCATCCGGAAGGGCGAAATAATCATCCTCCGTGTGGCCGCCGCCCGTCGGGATCCTGCTGTCCATCCGCGACGCCCGCTCCGCCTCCGCATTTCGCAGGTACTGCTCTGCCGCGGACGACTCCTCCACAAGGCCTTTTTGCCTGTATACTTCCATTTCCTCTGTAAACAACTTTTCAAGATCATTCATTTTTTCTTTCATTTTGTGTCCTCCCCCTGATGCCCCTGCTTTCCCGGCCTGTCAGTACCGCCAACGCTGAAATGTATCGGTGTGCTGTCGGCCTGACTACCGCCGGCGTGCAGACGTCATGGCTGTCTTTTGTTCCCTGATGCCCGGGTCTGCCCGCCTGCCCGCCTTCTCTGCCTGATCCGGCCGGACAGACCGGGGCTGTTCATGTTCCGATTGCCCGCGCCACGACAGAGAAGTCCACTTCGCACATGCCATCAGAGATGGCGACCGGGATCCGGTCCCTAAATGAGTAAGAATGGTATCTCCCCTCTCCGTTCCCGTTCTCATCCCGCAGATAGACCAGTACCGTCTCGTTCTGAGGATCCACCAGCCAGTACTCCCGGACACCGGCGCGCATGTATTTGTTGAGCTTGAGCACCGAGTCCCTGCTCCGCGATGACGGCGACATGATCTCCACCGCCAGGTCCGGCGCGCCGTGGACACAGCGGTCCAGATCCTCCTCCCTGTCACAGACGATGAAGAGATCCGGCTGCACCATTGTGTACATATCCCGGTCAAGCTGGACATCACAGGGGGAAAACAGGACCCTGCATTTTTGATCGTGGAGCTCTGCGCACTCCCGAAAGAGGACAAACAGCTCCCCGAGTATCACCTGGTGCTTCACGGAAGGCGCCTCCATCACATAGAATTTCCCGTCGATGAGTTCGCGCCGGATGTCATCGTCGAAGGCATAGTAGTCCTCGATGGTATATTTCCGGTTTTCCTCTGCATCTGTCAGGTACTTTGGAGCCGCCTCCCCGAGACAGCCCTCTGACTTATACACAGAATCCATATACGAAGGTTCTTTCCTCTCAAGGGAGCCCTCCCTCGTCTTTTTCTCTGTCATATTTTTGTCTTCTTCTCTTTTGTTCATATCCGTCCTCCCTGTTCTGCTGGTGTAAAAAAATTTTGCTGCGGATACAGGTCCCTGAACCGCTGCTTTCGGCATGTGCTGTCCTCACACACCCCATCCGCCGGATGTCTGCCTGCAGGGACCCGCTCCATGTGCACATTGTTTCCACGAAGGACCTGCAGCTTCGTGGAAAACCTCCCGGGCAGTTTTCCCAAAGCTGTGTTTATTCCAAACATACACATCTGTGAATATTTGGAATAAACATATTCCTTCATGTCTATGTATTTATGCTATCACCAGATGCACTTCACGTCAACAAATGTTTTTTTATTTATGAATTCCATTTCTCTCAGCTTTATTCCATTTTCATTCGCATTTATGAATTGCATGTTTGTCTGATCATCGTCTTTTCGGGCTGCCTTCCCGTCATTTTCCTGTCACGCCGCCCGCCCGGACACTGTACCGATGGGGAATACCGGCAGATTCGTCCTAAAATCCGCCTTGTATCTTCTATATTTATGTTTTTCCCGATGCGGTATACGTGGTATAATTGTCTCTAATCGAGTCTGTGCACGTCTATTTGCATGCACAGTGTCACTATTTCACACTGTAACAGGCAGACGATCCGGATCTTCTGCATCTGCTCTGTTACGCTGCGTTACAAATCTATCAACGGGGGAAATAAGAACTGTCATGAGATTTTTATCCAACCTTGTCACCGGCCTGGGCCTGGGGAGCGTGTACGCCATCATCGCGCTCGGCTACACCATGGTCTACGGCATTGCCAAGATGCTGAATTTCGCGCACGGCGACGTCATCATGGTCGGCGCCTACATCGCCTTCTTTGCGCTGACGAAATTCGGCCTGCCGCTGATCCCGGGAATCCTGGTGGCGGTCGTGGGCTGCACGGTGCTCGGCGTGGTCGTCGAGCGTCTGGCCTATAAGCCACTGCGCCAGGCCTCCAGCCTGTCCGTCCTGATCACCGCGATCGGCGTCAGCTACTTCCTGCAGAACGGGGCCCAGCTCCTCTGGTCCGCCTCGCCCAAGATGTTCCCGGCCATCATCTCGACCGGCACCCTGAACATCGGCGGCCTGTCCATCGCCTACCTGACCCTGCTCACGATCGCGACCTGCATCGTCGTCATGGTCTGTCTGACCCTCTTCATCAACAAGACCAAGACCGGCAGTGCCATGCGGGCCTGTTCCGAGGACAAGGGCGCGGCCCAGCTGATGGGCATCAACGTCAACCGGATCATCTCCCTCACCTTCGCCATCGGCTCGGGCCTGGCGGCCATCGCCGCCGTGCTCCTGTGCGCCAACTACCCGACGGTCACGCCCACCCTGGGCTCCATGCCGGGTATCAAGGCCTTCACCGCGGCCGTCTTCGGCGGGATCGGATCCATCCCCGGCGCCCTGCTGGGCGGACTCCTGCTGGGCATCATCGAGATCCTCTCCAAGGCCTATATCTCCACACAGCTGTCCGACGTCATCGTCTTCGGCGTCCTGATCGTCATCCTCCTTGTGAAGCCCACCGGACTTCTCGGGAAGAAGCTCAGTGAGAAGGTATAAGCAGCAGAAAGAAAAGCTGTCGATCTCCGCAGGGTTTAGTACCGTATCGTTTATACCGGTGCACACAGGGTTTACAGACCGCTTCCGGTCGGAAGCCCGGCATCCGTATTTGCTGCGGAGTGACAGTCAGGGAGAGTTTTACAAATGAAAAAAGAAAATAAAGGTATAATCGGATATCTGTTTAATAATCGGCACCGCTCCAGGACCATTTCCTACGGGATGGTCATCATCGCCTACCTGATCCTGGAGGCCATGCTGCGGACAGGAAACCTGTCCAACCTGTTCCTGGGGCTCCTGGTCCCCGCGACCTGCTATCTGGTCGCCGCGATCGGCCTCAACCTCAACGTCGGCGTCTCCGGCGAGCTGAACCTGGGCCAGGCGGGCTTCATGGCCGTCGGCGCTTTCTCGGGCGTCTGCGTCTCCGGCGTCCTGGCCGGGAGCGTACCCGCCATCCCGCGCCTCATCATCGCCATCATCGTGGGGACCATCCTCACGGCCCTGATCGGCTTCCTCATCGGCATCCCGGTCCTCAAGCTCCAGGGCGACTACCTGGCCATCGTCACGCTGGCCTTCGGCCAGATCGTCATGAACCTGATCATGAACCTCTATGTCGGCCTCGACAGCAGCGGGCTCAAGTTCAGCTTCGTCCAGGCGAATTTCACGCTCGGCGAGGGCGGGAAATTCCTGATCAACGGCCCCATGGGCGCCACCGGCACGGAGCGCATCGCCACCTTCACCGCCGGGGTCATCCTGGTCATCATCGCCCTTGTCATCGTCTACAACCTGATCTACTCCCGCAGCGGCCGCGCCATCATGGCAGCCCGCGACAACCGGATCGCCGCGGAGTCGATCGGCATCGATATCGCGAAGACCAAGATGATGGCCTTCGTCATCTCGGCCGCTCTGGCCGGCGCCGCAGGCGCCCTCTACGGCCTCAACTACTCCACCATGGTCGCCAGCAAGTTCGACTACAACACCTCGATCCTGATCCTGGTCTATGTCGTTCTCGGCGGTCTGGGCAATTTCAACGGGACCCTGATCGCGACGGTCGTGCTCTTCCTGCTGCCCCAGCTCCTGCGCGGTCTGCAGGACTACCGCATGCTGATCTACGCCATCATCCTGATCGTCATCATGCTGGTCACCAACAACGAGCTCCTGAAGACAAAGGTCGCCTCCCTGCGCGGCAGGAAACAGAAGGCAAAGGCCTGAGGAGATTGAATATCAAGCGGTGCACCAACACAGCACGGACCCTTCGCGACAGATGCATCGGCACATTTTCTGCGGAATCATCGTTTTCCGCCAGAATCGTAAGCTTCATACAGAGTCTCAGCCTTTATGCAGAGTTATAGAACTTATGCAGAATAATAACGGAATAATTCAAAGAGGAAGTTATGAGTAAAAACGAAACTCCCATTCTCGAGGTCAAGGAGCTGGGCATCGACTTCGGCGGCCTGACCGCCGTCAACGACCTGGACCTGGCCATCTACAACAAGGAAATCGTGGGACTGATCGGTCCCAACGGCGCCGGCAAGACGACCGTCTTCAACCTGCTGACCAAGGTCTATAAGCCCACGCGCGGCACGATCTTTTTTGACGGAAAGGACACGGCCGGCAAGACCGTCGTGGACATCAACAAGGCCGGCATCGCCAGGACCTTCCAGAACATCCGTCTCTTCAACAACCTGACGGTCCTGGACAACGTGCGGACCGCCTACCACAACAACATCCGCTACTCGCCCGTGGAGGCCGTCCTGCGGCTCCCCGGCTACTACGCCAAGGAGCGCGAGATCGAGGGCAAATCCAGGGAGCTCCTGGAGATCATGGAGCTGGGCGAATACGCGGACGTCACGGCCGGAAACCTCCCCTACGGCGCCCAGCGGCGGCTTGAGATCGCCCGTGCCATGGCGACGGAGCCCAAGCTCCTCCTGCTGGATGAGCCGGCGGCCGGCATGAACCCCCAGGAGACCGAGGACCTAATGCGGATGATCCGCTTCGTCCGCGACCACTTCCAGATTGCTGTCCTCCTAATCGAGCACGACATGCAGCTGGTCATGGGCATCTGCGAGCGCATCTACGTGCTCAACTACGGCATGCTGCTGGCCCAGGGCCTGCCCGCCGAGATCCAGGCCAACCCCGAGGTCATCAAGGCCTATCTGGGCGATTGATCGAACCGGCGGATACGGCCGGCGGACCGTCTGTGCCGGTTCCGTAGTCATCAGGGCCTGTATGGCCTGAGCAAAATACAGGGCCGGCGGACAGTTTGTCCGGCCAAGTGTTGATAACATCATCAAACAGGCAGCGTTTTGTCCTGCCTGAAGAGGATACATACATATGCTGAAAGTAGAGAATTTGAAAGTCAGATACGGCATGATCGAGGCGATCAAGGGGATCTCCTTTGAGGTGCGCGACGGCGAGATCGTGACCCTGATCGGCGCCAACGGCGCCGGCAAGACCACGACCATGCACGCCATCTCCGGCCTGATCAAGGCGGCCGAGGGCAGCATCAGCCTGGACGGCCAGGAGCTCACGAAGGTCCCGGCCCACAAGATCGTCAGCCTGGGGCTGGCGCAGGTCCCGGAGGGACGCCGCGTCTTCGCCCAGCAGACCGTCGAGGAGAACCTGATCCTGGGCGCCTACCTGCGCAGGGACCAGGGCGAGATCGCCAAGGACATCCAGGACGTCTACCAGACCTTCCCCCGCCTGGGCGAGCGCCGCACACAGGCCGCCGGCACACTCTCGGGCGGCGAACAGCAGATGCTGGCCATGGGCAGGGCCCTGATGGCCAAGCCCTCGATCCTGCTTCTCGACGAGCCCTCCATGGGCCTGTCCCCCCTCCTGGTCTCGGAGATCTTCCAGATCATCGAGGAGATCAACAAAAAAGGAACCACCATTCTGCTGGTCGAGCAGAATGCAAAGCGCGCCCTCGCGATCGCCGACCGCGCCTATGTCCTGGAGACCGGCCGCATCACCCTGGACGGCACCGGAGAAGGCCTGGCCAAAGACGAGCGCGTGCGCAAGGCCTATCTGGGCGGCTGATAAATAAGGAGGTATTTATGTACGTAAAAGATCATATGACCAAGGAGCCGGTCACCATCACCAAAGACGTCAAGATTTCCAAGGCAGTTGATATCATGTCCAAAGGCCACTTCCACCGCCTTCCCATCGTCGACGAAGCCGGAAAGCTGATCGGTCTCGTCACAGGGGGCCTTGTGACAGAGAAGAGCGGCGCCAACGCGACCTCCCTGTCCATCTACGAGCTCAACTACCTGCTGAGCAAGACCAAGGTCGAGGACATCATGCTGACCGACGTCAAGACCATCCACCAGGACGCCTTCATCGAGGAGGCCGCCCAGAAGATGCTGGACGAGGGCATCTCCGTCCTCCCGGTCCTGGATGACGACGAACACGTCATCGGCATCATCACCGAGAAGGATATCTTCCAGGCCTTCACCGACCTGCTCGGCTACAAGCACCAGGGCACACGCTTTGTCTTCCAGTGCGACGACCGCCCCGGCTTCTTTGCGGGCATCGCCCAGCTCCTGGCCGACAACGAGGCCAACATGGAGGCCCTCGCCGTCTACCACACCAAGGGCCGCGGCACCGAATGCGTCGTCAAGGCGACCGGCGAGATCTCCGTCGAAAAGATGGTGCAGATCCTGGTCGACGCGGGCTACAAACTCAACAACGTCACCCAGACCACCAAGTTCGGCACGACGAAGAATTTCGAGGTCTGATCCGGCAATGTTTTAAAACCCGGCAGAGCCTGAGATCCGGCAGTGTTTGAGCCAGATCCGAAGCAGGTCCGAAACGAACCACGCATGGTCGGCTTCGTTTCTGATGTGACGCATCTTTTATGAAATAACAAAAAATGAAGGAGACAGCGGGGCATTCCCTGTCTCCTTCTTTGTTTCTGTATATGGAGTAGACGGACATTTCCTTCCGTTTTACGCTTCTTTTTTCATCCTGCTGTGTTTTTGACTAATTGAATCTTCAGTAAACTGCTCTCCTTGCCTGTCCACAGATTGCTCTGTATACTGTCTTTTATTAAAAAAGAAAGAGGGTTCCAGA
>CACZIO010000072.1 GCA_902781215.1 uncultured Lachnospiraceae bacterium | reverse complement strand
CATTGGAATCCTCCTTTGGTAGTGAAATATTACTTACTACCTACCATTGTGGAGGAGACTTCTGAAGACTACAAACCACCCAATTTTTTATCGCTTACACAGAAAGAAAACTATGATGAGACCAGTATAAATATATGGGGCGACAAATCATTTGAAATAGTAATATAGATTACAAACCTATATGTAAATGAATTTCATATAATGATTCATTAGATGACTGCTCATAAAGAGGTCAAGCTTTCATATACTTCTTTATGGGCAGTCACTATATAGTGTATTAGAGTAAGGAAAGGATATCTATTGGAGAGAAAAAGACTTTTGGGTAAAGCGGCTTCCTTAAAAACGGATTCATGGTTTCCTCATGTCCGGAACAGCGGTTTCCTTGTGCCCGGACTGGGGGGACATGAATGCACTCCGGGATACTCATATATTTTCCTGTCTCTATGCTTTGCGAGGTAGTATTCAGGTTACTGCACTGCATAGGTTATATAATATATTTCCGTCATCTGACAATGACCGATATTAATAGCGGTCTACATCCCATTGCGAAACTGTCTTTGGTTTCAATTTCAGCCATCCCAGGCAAATCAGATGTGGTGAATACCGATTCCTATATGTGCACCAAGTTGCATCTTTCATGGGAAAGACAGAGATTCTGCAGGACTGGATCTTTGTTTTAGTAAATGAGCTGCAGAAAAACATATGGGCTTCAATGATAAGATTGCCCGGTAGAATGTTGACATATTTGAGCAAGAGTATTATCAAAACCCTCTCCATAATGAAAGCTATGGATTAGATAACAAATCGTGATGATGTTAGAATAAAAGAGAGGAGCATGTTTATGCCTATATCAGACAAGGCACGAAGAAAGATCTTGGACAAACTCATAGCAATTGGTCAATGCACAGGAAAAGATGGACGCGCAGTAGATTTTGTCAAAAGAGTAGCACCATATTATAAAAGAACGACGGAAGTAGAACGCCACATGGATGCTTTCAAAGACTGGAACTATGATCAGCTTTTCTATAGTGAATTAAATCTGTTATCTGTAACAGATAGCCAATTTGCTGATTTCTGTAGAGAATATATGAATCCAGTGTTTGAGAGAACACAAAGAAAGCTGGATGAGTATGATGAGCCCTATACCGAATATTTGAATCCAAAATGCTTAGAAGCAATTAATGCTGGCCTTGAACTGGCAGATTTAGAACTTGTTCCAGATTCACATAATGAGGGATTCTATAAGGTTAGGAATAAGATTGCATTTCCAAATGAACCAATTAAAAATATCGTATTTGCTGCAAATAGAACAAAGCCAGATATTGTTGTTGATAATGCATTAGAAAACTCAGTAAAGATTGTTGATGCAGGAGATGCTTTGGTATACAAAGATGGTATTCCAGAGAAAGGTTTATCTTGGCTCGATTTGGCTAAGTGGTATAAGCAATTTGAAAGTGAAGATACTGAGAATAAGTTGGCTGAAAGATTGTTTTACTCGTTACAAAGCGAACCAGAAAAATTTTTTTTTAGAACTTATTGTGATTATATTATTAAACATGATCGCAATTTACCAGCTCTTATTCCTCAGGTATATTTGTATTATGATCCTAAGACTGCAAGTGCCCGATTTGGAAGACCTATCTTTGAGCATCAAAGAATGGATTTCATGTTCATTATTAGTCGCGAACATAGAGTGGTAATTGAAATAGACGGCATACAACATTATGCTGAGGAAAGGACAATAGGTGGAACATATTACAAATGTGCTGACGTAAAACGCTATGCAGATATGATGAGGGCACATAGAGAGATGGTTTTGGATGGGTACGATGTATATCGTTTTGGCGGAAAAGAGTTATACGTTGGCCCTGATAAAAATGAGGAACCAGCAAAACAGGTAGTGTTTGATTTTCTGGAAGGTCTTTTCCGTAAATATAGGATAATGCCAAAATGATCACAGTTTTAATTTAGGTTATCACGACAAGGGGACTGCGATCGGATGTAAACAATGTGATGATTCTTGGATTATCCGGACAGCATTCCTGAATTATCCGGACAGCGTTCTTGTAACTCCCGGACAAGGTTCTTGAATCTCGCGGACACCATTCCTGAACTATCCGGACAAACTGGCATCTCGTAAGAGGCAGACTCGACAGAGGTGTTATGAATTCAATTAATACTGTTCCGATTTCATTATATCACGGTACGGATAAAAAGCTGTTAGATTACTCTGAAAAAGAAAGATCCGAGATACAGAAATTGTGCAACCAAATTTCGGATTACTGTTATTACCGCTTTCTAGACGATGGCTTGTCAATATTCTCTCTTACAAATTATAAAACCAAACGAGAACCGGAGATTGGTGACTGCTGGCGTAATTTCTTAGACGTTTTTCAGAAATATGACTCTCGAAAAAGGGGAAGTAATCTATACCAATATGGCCCCCTATATCTAACAGGAGATCGCAAAAAAGCAGAGGGCTATGCGAGAAACTCTTTTATCATGGGCGAGCAAGGTATAGTAGCATATTGGTTGTATGTAGCCGCTTCAAGAGTCTGGGATTTAAAGAGGACCAGCCAAGACCTTGTCGAAATGTTCGAAAGCTTCGAAAGCTTAACAACAAAGCCAAGTATTCCCATAGTACTGACTTTTACTAATATTCCTAAAGATGATTTGCTCAGCGAACGGGGAGAAGAAATAGAGTGGGAAGCGTTGGGAAACATTATAACAGGTTTAAGCTATCGTCTTATACCGGGAGGATCAACATGTATTACTAATGGAACAGTAGAATATTTATAAAGATATCTAACGCATTATAATATATGCTTTATAGAGTACTCTGCGCCATCACCCGCTGAACGGCAGTCTTATATCCTTTCCACGGTCTCTTTTCATAGACCATGTCTGTGACTGCCTTTTCCAGGACTCTTTCCTCATCCCAGGGTGGCATGGCGGAGGGGTCCAGCCAGCTCTGGAGGAGGCCGGCGTCCCTGGCATCAAAGATAACCGGCATCTTGGTGTGGAGGAAGACCAGGTCGGAAGTCGCATCCTGCGTGAGGATCATGAAGTGGGGAAACTTCATTTTATCCACTTCCTCGATCCGGTACATGCCTGCCAGCATAGTGACGGCGGAGCCCCGCGTCTGCAGCATATATCTGTCGCCAATGAGCTCGGAGCCGTCCGGTGTGCCGGCATTGATCATGGAGGCTCTGCCGGTGCGGCGCTCATATTCCGACGTCTGGTCTCCGTAGGAATCATAGGAGATCGTGGGATGCAGGTGCTCCTACTCATAATACCAGGAAGCAGGGATCAGGCAGCGATGGCGCTCCCATGCGTTTAGGAGGACCGGATTTCTGGTCCGTTCGAGCAAGTCGATGCCCAGCTCATGGATCAGCCCCTGTTTTCCTGTCATTCCCCATACCATGGGGAAGACCCGGCCCGTCCCGCTTTTGTCTGGCGCGATTACGGGCAGAATGTCACCCGGATAGGTCTCACCCTGCGTAATAACCGGTCTGCAGAGCTTGCTTACCATCTGCCCTGCAAGCCGGTGATGGGCGGCCGCATATACGATCTTATTCAGTTCCTTTGAACCTTCCTCCAGATGGTAGCTTGTGCTCATCCGCGGCAGCCTCCTTCCTATTTATTGATTCTTCTTTTCTGCAATTACTGTCTGGCTGTTACCTGAGATAACGGTCAATGTATTCCCGGCAGATGACCTCGGTCTCTTCTCCCCTGCCGTTTTTCTGAATGCCTCCGGTCCCCTTCTCACTTCTCTGATCTATGTCCCCGTGGAGCTGCCGGTATTTTTCAATGTCCTCTGCGGCGGCGACACAGGAGAAATCAAGTTTTCCCAGGACTCTTCCGATAAGATAGACCCTGTTTTCATTGTCGAACCGCATGGTGCTGTACCTCGGGTTCAGGGATACCAGGCCTTCTTCGCTGTACTTTTTGATATAGGTCTCATTTCCTACGATAAAGGCACCGATCTCCCCCGGGCTGAGCACAGGTGCATCCGGGATCCTTTCCACCAGTACCAGATCTCCACTATAGTAATCGGGTTCCATGCTGTCCCCGTTGACAGTGAAAACACAGTTGGCACGGCGGCTGACATGCAGGCCGACACTGCGCCGGAACTGCTCCTCATACAGATAAATGGGAATGGCCCTGCCATCGATCTCTGTAGGGTCTCCGATTCCTGCGGCAAGTGCCTGCTGATAAAACATAAGCCTGCTGAGAGACGGGGTCTCCTCTATTTCCTGCAGGCTGGTCATCTCTCCCACAACGGTCTCAAGCAGCCGCCGGTTGGCCGGCTTCAGTCTCCTGTATTTTTCGATCAGTTCTTTTTCCTGCGCAGAATATCTGCTTTCAGGATCTTCCATGTCAAACAATTCATACAGGGTGGCATCCAGCACCTGACACAGATCCGGGATCAGGTTGATATCCGGGCGTGCCCGGCCGTTCTCCCAGTTGCTGATAGCGTTTGGCGTCACTCCGATTGCCCTGGCGACGGCCTTCTGCTCCAGTCCCGCCTTTTCCCTGAAATAACGGATCCGCTCACATATGACAGGCAATGAAGGAACCTCGACCGGTTTCTTTGTTTTCATATCGATTATGTTCCCTTCTCCTGAAGTGGAACGGGTGATGCTCCTTTTTGCCATGATCAGCTCCTTTCCATTTGCATCCGCTGGATCTAACCTATAATCCAATGCTATCACAATAAATCTATTCTGTAAATGCCTTAAGTTCTATTTACATACGCCATTAATTGTGTTATCGTTAGGGAACAAATGTTTGCACATGGAGCTTCATCACCCTGAGGCGGCTGCATGGGTGACGCCGCGGGCTCCACAGACTGCAACGAAACACAATGACCAATCTAATCTTTTCTATCGGGAGATGAGACTACAAATGAACAAATACCGCACAGACAGCATGATTTCTGATCAAACTGAAAGCGTTGACAACAGCTGCGGGAAAAGAGGGGGGATGGAAGAAACATACCGGCAGCCGCAGCCGGAGCACATGTCGGAAACAGGTCAGCAGGCAGCTTCCCCTCTGACAGAGATGACAGAGATGCTGACAGACCTGATCCCGGAAAAAACAGAGCCGAATCCGGAAGGCATCCGGACAGATCCGGCCGGAACAGACAGGATCCGGGCAGACTTTCAGCTGGACGAGCAGAAAGAACTCGTGATCCCGGACCTGGTATCCATGACCAAGTATTTTTGCCGCAGGCACAAGCTGGAATTATTTTCCTACCTGAACAGCTGCTTGCGGGATGGCAGCCTGTCCCGGATCGTTGGATTTCCTGTCAGTTCCAGACGGCTGAACAGAGACTCCTGCTCTTTTGAGAAGTTTACCTACTGGAAAATAGACCGCACTTCCTTCCTGACGGATATTTCTGTCAGACTGCGCCTGGCCGTGAAGGGAGGCACACGGGAATGGACCGGCACATTATCGCTGTGGTGTACTTTTGAGGAAGAGGAGGAACAGAAAGAGACCGCAGCCTTCATGAACTCACTCGGTATTGAAAACGAGCAGGACAGTGCCGACAGCCGGGAGCCGGAGGATGGATTTTACTTTACCATTGAAGGGTTAGTTCCCAGGACACCCTCCAGAAACGGGTATATCATGCTTAGTCCCTTTCTGATCCCTTACTATAGAAACCCGGATATTGAGAAGCTTGCGAACGAGCTCTGGCGCAGATATCTTCCGGAGGCTCTTCAGGATCCTGCAAAGCGGGATGCCGAAGAACTGGCGAAGCGGATGGGACTCAAGGTGATCCGCCAGCCTTTGCATGACCGCAAGGATACCGGCAGCATCCTGTTTTTCCGCGAGGATGTGCTTGTCGTCCGCGACATTAACGCCCATTTGAACACGCCTCCGGAGCTGGTCCGGATCGAGGCTGACACCATTGTCATCAACACCAATACGACCTGGCATAATTATCCTCAGTACGATACCTTCCACGAATGCATTCACTATGAGGAGCACTACCTGTTTTACCGTCTCCAGGGACTGCCCTGCAACGATACCCTCAAGATAAAAAGACGCCGCGTTCCCGTCAGCAGGGAGCCTGCGGGCAAAGCACCGGAACAGGCAGACCATGCGGGCACAGAGCCCGGTCCTTCCGATTCTCAGAACAGTTCCGGGATCAATCAGAGATCTGCCGACCCTGTCGGCCATGGGCAGGACGGCTCTGCCGGATCCGTTGCCCCTGACCGGAAAAAGTCCTCTCAGGAAAAGAAAAAGCCGGAGCTGCGGGATCCCGTACATTTCATGGAGTATCAGGCAAACCGGGGAGCCCTGGCCTTGTGGATGCCTGCGGAAAACATGCGATGGCTGATCACAGAAGAGATCAAAAAAGCTGTCATGGAAAAGCGTCAGAAGGGGGAAAGCTTTCGCCACGAAGGACAGCTCCTGCAGGAAGTCGGGATCCGGCTCTCAATGGTTCTTCACGTGCCGCATTTCCGGATCCGGACCCGCTTCATACAACTCGGTTACATCGAAGCAAAAGGTGCCCTGAATTACGTGGATAAGAGGATGATCGAGCCCTTTGCATGCGACCCGGAAGCCTGGAAGGAGATCCACCATACCTATATTCTGGACTGGAAGTCTCTCTGCAAGATCATGATGCACAGCGAGGACTTCCGCATTCTGATGAACAGCGGAGAGTATGTCTATGCAGACGGTCATGTCGTCAAGAACAAGCCCCGCTATGTCTATCAGAAACCGGATCCGGCAGGAGCAGGGGAGCTTTATCTGACCGACTGGGCCAATGCCCACGTGGACCTCTGCTGTCTGCGCTTTGTCAGGGTCTATGTACAGAAGGACATCGGTAAATATGAATTCGGCCGTATGTACTACGATGCCGAATTCGTCCAGCGTACCAATTACTTTGTCAATGATTTCATCAACCGCCAGAAGATTGGCGATATCGGAGATGTGGAAGCCAGGATGCTGTACAGGGACAATTTCCCCAAAAACTTCACGGATGCTTTCCAGTGTCTCCGGGTCACCAACAAAATGTCCATGGAAAAAATGGCCGGTATGCTGAACATGGATCACAACACTTTGAAGAGGTGGATTACAGATCCCTCCAAATACAGGAATGAGAACTTCCTGGTGGCTGTGGCTCTCGTCCTTCAGCTCCCAGACTGGATCTCTCTTCTGCTGTTTAAGAGGGCCTCCTTCTTTTTCAACGATTATGATTCAAGGCACATGGCGCTTCAGTATATCATCCGCGCCAAGAGCTGTGACGGGATCGCTGAAGCAAACGAATATCTGCAGGATCAGGGCTTCGCGCCCCTGTGGGGGATCCCCGAGGAAGATCAATCCGTGTGATGATCCTCTCCCGCTTTCAGTCGGTTTGCTGTGAGCTGCACTATTCTCCCCGTCGGTGCATCGCCTGCGATCCTGCCCGGCTGTGACTTCACGTCTCTGATCATATCGCACCTTTCTGACCACCCAGGCAAAGTTGCCAATATCCGCATTATGAGAAAGCCGTTTCCTTTCATAAGGAGGCGGCTTTTTTTCGTATTCTTGCACACCCGGTCCCGGCTGGACCGGCTCCGCAAAAATTTTTCATTTTATTTCCTGAAAATCTCAAAATATGAGATTTTTCTCTTCTGCAAATGTAAGAGCCGATCAGAAATATACCCAGTATCTGCATATCTCATTCTTATATTAACAATTACATGCATTATTCCTGTATATTTGCCTCTCATTTCCTGTTGAGGTAATACGTCTTTATCTCCCGTATGATGATCATGTCAGCAGGAAACAGAAGCTGAAAAAACAGAAATGACAGAAATGAACAGACAACAGACTTCAGCGTTCAGGATGATCCAAGGAGGTAAAGAGCAGTGGGTTCAACATGGAATCGGGAGGACCTTCCCTACGATGCGATGGGCGATTACAGCATGTTTCATTTTGAGAGCAGTAAGGTACAGTTTCAGATCCTTCCCGGAAAGGAGGAAATATGCGCGGACCAGGATAGAAAGACCGACAGGAATACGAATACCTCTTTCACAGTTCCCTGTATAAGCCTGGAAAGGTGAGAGATGCGTAGCAAATGAGTAACTGATGTACAGAAGCAGTGTCCGGTCTCAGGACACCCGTTTAAAAAAAACGGGCGTGCCTGAGGCCTGTTTCCGCTACAGGAATGCATGATGCATCCCCTTCTTATGAGGAAAGGTGTAACAGGGAGATTCCGGTACGGAAATATCAGTTCATGTGAATGGCCGCCCGCAGCCGACAGGCAGAAAGGTGGCTCTTATGACATTGATCGAACTGATGGACAAGGTAGATATCGCTGAATACACAGACAGGGTTCCCTCTCCTCTCTGGCTCGCAAATTCCGGAAGCCCGGTTGTGGCATCCGACACATTTAGTGATGGCTCCATTCTGAAGGCGTATCAGAACGGATACATCATGTATAAGCGGGACAGGCACATGACGGTCTTCCCGCTTCACAGCTGTACGGATTACAGAGAAAAAGATCTGATGGACCGGGAACATGTGCTCCATTTCGAGACATTTTCAGACCAGCCCTGGCAGATCAGAGCCCTCATGGAAGGGGAGCGGCGTCTTGCTCACATCAACAACATCAGGCAGTCGCGGCATGCGGACTATTCTCTGGACGCATATTGTGAGGAGAATAAATATATTTCGGATGAAGGAGAATCCGATCCTTTCAACCTTGTGCTTGAAGATGCGATCCGGCGCGAAGAATCCGTCAGGATCCATGCATTCCTTGAAGAATTTTCAGAGAGACAGCGCTGGATCATAATGGAATGCATTGTGAAAAAAAGGAAGCAGGAAGATATCGCCACGGAGCTCGGGACATCCCGCTCCAACGTATCCAGCATCCTCAGGAAATCACTGAAAAGACTTCGTGCCATGTACGGCTGTAACAGCCTTCAGCCCATGAAGCGCAACCGCAATTACCGCAAAGACCGGTTCGCCGGCCAGAGGGTCTTTTGATCACAGCAACATATGGGGGCCTCCCATTCACTCATAGAAAAGCACAAACCCCTGTATCCCCTTGACCTCACCTTCACGTGTCTCCCATTCGCTCATAGAAAAGCAGCCTTCGGGCTGCTTTTTTTCATGAAGCAGAAAAAACCGGTTCCCTAAACGCTCTGCAGATTGGGGTTATCAGAGGGAGATTTTATTGCGCTTTCTCATATTTCCGGCCGCCTTCCGAATCGCTCTTCCCGGCATCGGGCAGGAATCCGGAAACCGGGAAAGAACCGAAACGCAATATAAACAGATTCCGGAGAGGAGGTGGTTCCAGTGGGCGGTTCATCAAAGATATAAGACACTTCATTTTTAAACCTTCATTTTCAAACAGGAAACTACATCAAACAGAAAGGAATCAAACAAAAATGAGGACAAAAAAGTACTGGACAGCGAGGATGCTGTCCGGGATTCTGAGCGCTGTCATGCTGTTTTCGGTGGCGGCGTCACCCGTGGCAGCGTGGGCGGCAGATTGCTCACCTGAAGAAAAGCTGGAGAACTACGTCGCTTCCCTGCCGGATCTTAAGGACGTAAAGGACCAGCTCGACAAAGACGAGATCATCACTGCAAAAAATTATGAGATCGAGTTCGGGACGGAGATCGACCTGAAGAAAGATTTCACCAACATTTCTATTCCGGATCCAGAGAAAGTGAATGCTGCTTTCTATGAAGCGAAGACTGGGGACGGCGTTGCATTTTCCACAAACCATGCAGGCACCTACAAAGCTGTCTACTATGCGGAGCCTGTCAATACACAGCATCCCGCCTACCGCTTTGACAGGAATGTCATCGTAAAGGACCAGGTCAGGGAGCAGGAAAGCAAAGCGACCACATCCGGTGCTTCCGCCTCGACGTCTGCCGGTCAGTCGGTCACAGTGAAAAAGAGCGCCGCACTGACCACAGCCGCTTCAACGGCAAAGAGCACTGAGACGACCGCAGCCGCCACAGTTGCAAAGGTATCCGGAGTGGCGCCTGCTGTGAAGGCTTCTGCCGCAGCATCCAACTCTTCCGTCTCCTCCAGCTCTTCCGGGGCAAAAACTTCCGAGGCAGCCTCCGGAAACACTTCCGGTGAGCGCTCTGAAGGAAATTCCGAAGAGAAACAAGAAAGCCCGGAGGATGCAGACGAAGACGCGCCATCAGACTCTTCAGAAGCAGCTTTCGGAAAGAATGCTGCAAACGAGGATACCGGAAAAGAAGCAAAAAACGTTGAAAAAGAAACGAAAGATACTGAGAAAACTGCGAAGGAATCTGCTGCAAAGGCGGATGCTCCGGGGACAGATCCTGTGAAAGCAGGGACTGGTGAAACAGGGACTGAAGAAACAAAGACCGGGGAATCAGAGACCGGAGAATCGGCCACCGCGTCAACAACAGAGCCTGCAGCCGCTGAATCCAATCAGAATCTGAATCAGATACTTGAAGAAGCAGAACTGCAGGATACCTATGATGAAGATTCCGGCTGGACCGTCTCCGGTGTCCTCAAATGGGCCACGGAAGAGGAAGAGATCTCCCTGGCGGAGATGGGTGTCGGGGAATCCGTCACGTTTGAGATCCCCAAGAAGAAACTTCTTGCCAAATCTTCGAAGGCGACGCAGACCGTCACCATTACAAAGCACGATAAACTGGAGTATTCGGACTATGGATTTGGGGATGGGCATACTCATCCCTACACGGTTGAATTTGGAAGTGTCAAAGCAAAAGCTTATTGTGTAGAGCCCTCCAAGATAGCTCCGAAATCTGGTTCCTATTCCATCACCAAGCTGAAAGATGGAAAAGCACTTGCCAAGGTTTGTTACTATGGAACGCAGGCTGCCGGGGACAGTGGTTTTTTTGCGGAGAAGCACCCTGAGCTGTCTTCAGATAAGCGTTTTATTATTACCCACATAGCTGCCGCGTATGCTTATGATCCTTCAGATGCATTTTCCGGAGCAAACAGCATTGCAAAGGAACTCGCATTAGAACTCTATAATTACTGTCAGAGCATGCCGGATATTCCGGATGTGGATATGGAATTCTCCTCTGATTCGGTGGATGCATACGTTAACGGAAGTGAACAGAGGACAAAGGAGATCACCCTCAATGCAGATAAAATGCAGTCGATTGTTTTCAATCTTCCTGCAGGTGTTAAACTCCATAACTCCACAACAGGTTCCACAAGTGCGGCAGGTGCGAATGTTGAGATCTCGGGTGGCACCAGGTTCTACTTTTCCGCCCCCCTCACACAGGCTTCGGATACCGGCGTCTCATGGCATTCGAAAATGGCCGGAACCGTCACTAAGGACTATTCTGCATATCTGGTTGTTGGCGGTGATGACGAGCGTCAGAATCTGGCGCTTGTATTTGGCGAAGCAGTCGGCAGCTCAGAAAAGTCTGTTGAGCTCACTGTCAAATGGGTAGAGGGGGCTACGCTCTCCATCACCAAGACTAACGCGGCAAACGGAAAAAAGCTTGCAGGCGCCGTCTACGGGATCTATTCGGACAGCGGATGTACCAGGCTGATCACAAAGATGCCCGCGACTGACGCCAACGGCGCTTCTACCGTGGAGGTCAGTGCGGTCGGCACCGCCTACCTGAAAGAGATCACAGCTCCAAAAGGCTTCAAGCTCTCCACCGCAGTGACCGCCGTCACCCTGACAGCAGGCACCACCATGTCGAAGAGCTTCAAGGACGACGAGATCAAGGGTTCCATTAAAGTCACAAAGCAGGGGCAGATCCTGACAGGAGCCACCTCCGACAATAACGGAACCACCTTCAAATACGAAATCGGCAAGCTGCCCGGCGCCACCTACAGCGTCACAGCCGGCGCGGACATCACCTCCGCGGACGGCACCGTCGTCCACAAAAAGGGCGCAGCTGTCGGAACCATCAAGACCGGAAGCAACGGCGAAGGCACGCTCGGCAACCTTCATATGGGAACCTATGTGATCACCGAGACCGGCGCCCCGGCCAATTACGTCAACAAGGGTGAGAGCAAGACCGTCACCTTGAGCCTCGGCAGTACAGATGCGGATGTGACAGGATCCACAACTTTTACCAATGACCGCCAGAAGGCCAAAGTCATTGTCACCAAGCAGGACGACAAGACAAAGAATCCCCTCCCCGGAGGCATCTTCGCACTTTATGCCGGCGCGGACATCAAGTCTGCCGACGGCACTGTCGTCGTGAAAAAGGACACTCTCATCGAAAAGGCCACGACCGGCGCGGACGGCACAGCCAACTTCAAATCCGACCTTCCCATCAACAGTAGTTGGTATGTCAAGGAGATCCAGGCTCCGAAGAATTATTACCGGAACCAGAACGATACCTTTTCTTTTACCTTCAAGTACACCAACGACAAACAGGAGGCAGTTTCTTTCAAAAGCCCCAGGGCGATGCAAAGCTGGAAAAGGCAGTCTACGGACTCTATGCCCGTGAGAACATCGTCCATCCGGACGGAAAGACCGGCACCCTCTACAAGGCCGACGCCCAGATTGCAACCCTGACGACAGACGCGGACGGGAAAGCCTTCATCGAAGACCTCTATCTCGGGAAATACTATCTGAAGGAGATCACCTCTTCCGAAGGATATCTTCTTGATGAAAAGGAGTACGACATCGACTGTGCCTATGAGGGAGATCTCGTAAAGACTGTCAAGAAGACCTGCACATCCAAAGAGCAGGTCATCAAGCAGCCCTTCCAGGTGATCAAGGCCGCCGACAACGACAAGACCGATGCGGACCTGCTGCAGGGCGCAGGCTTCTCCGCCTACCTGATCAGCTCTCTCAAGACAAAGTCCGACGGCAGCTACGACTTCTCCGGCGCAAAGCCGATCGTCCTCACCGCCGACGGCAAGACTGAAATATTCACGGACAAGAAGGGACATGCGGTTTCCATCCCCATCCCCTACGGGAAATACATCGTCCGTGAGACCACTACACCCCATAACTTCATTCCGGTCGATGATTTCAAGGTGACCATCACCGAGAACCATCCCGCCACACCCCAACAGTGGCGCGTCCTCCTGGATGATGAATTTGAGGCCAAGCTCAAGGTCATCAAAAAGGACGACGAGACCAGGAAGCCGGTCCTCATTCCCGGAACCGAGTTCAAGGTCTACGACATGAACGCGAAGAAGTATGTGGAGCAGGTGACCACCTACCCTTCCGTCAAGATCCACACATCCTTTTTCACGGATGAGAACGGCTACCTGATCCTGCCCAACAACCTCAAGATCGGGCGCTACAGGATCGAGGAAGTTATGGCTCCTCCCGGATATGTGCTCAGCGACGACACCTATGAGATCGACGTGGACACCAACACTGCCTACCAGATGGACCAGACCTCCGGCGATGCCATCATCGAAGTCGAGGTCGAAAATCCTCCCGTAAAGGGCAGACTCCACATCGAGAAGACCGGCGAAGTCCTGACCGGCTTCTCTGAAGCCCCCGATGCAGCATTCGGCTATGAGACCCGCGGCCTGGCCGGTGCGGAATATGCCGTCTATGCGGCGGAAGACATCTACACACCTGACTTCCAGAGGGACGAGAACGGCGACCGCATCAAATTCTACGAGAAGGACGCACTGGTCACCACCGTCACGACTGACGAGACCGGCACAGCCGAAGTCAGCGATCTGCCCCTAGGCACCTACCGTGTCGTCGAGACCAAAGCCCCCGAAGGTTTTGTCCTGAGCACGGATGAGGAAATCTCAAACCCGGATGCAGAAACCCTGAACATGGATGCTGAAGCGGAAGATGCAGCCGAAGGAGAGGCAGGAACAACTGGAAAGGACAGAAAAACCAGAAGAACGCAGGAAGTGACCTTCGAGTACCTGAATCAGAAAACACCTGTCATCGAACAGGACCTGGCCTACACCAATGACCGTCAGAAGGTCGAGCTCACTGTGGAAAAACAGGATGCTGAGACCAGCAAGACCGTCGCCGGCGCTGTCTTCGGCCTCTACACAGCGGAAGACATTCACACCGGAGCAGGCACCATGCTTGCCGATGCCGGCCAGCCCCTCATCGAAGCAGACACCCTGCTGGCGGAAGCGACCTCCGACGAAAACGGCCTCGCGACCTTTGACCTGGATTTGCCCCTTGGCAGGTACTACGTGAAGGAACATAAGGCCCCCGACGGTTACGTTACCGCAGGTCCCGATTCCGATGAAACTCTCACCTTCGATGCTTCCTTCCAGGGCCAGGAGATTCCGGTCGTGAAGCTCACAGCAGTTAAGAAAAACATTCCTACCAAAGTTGAATTCACCAAGTCCGATATCACCAGCGCGGAAGAGATTGACGGCGCAGTTCTGACCATTCTCACCCGCAGCGGTGAAGTCATCGAGCGCTGGACCACAGTCAAGAGCGAGCCCCACATGGTGCGCTGCCTGACTGCAGGCGAGTCCTATGTCCTGCGTGAAGAGACCGCCCCCTACGGATACCTGCGTGCGGAAGATGTCGTCTTTACTGTGGAGGATACCGGTGAGATCCAGAAGGTCGAGATGAAGGACAAGGTTCCTACAGCCCTCCTCATCATCAATAAACGGGGCGAGTTCCTGGACAAGGTGACCCCCATAGACACCGCAGCAGGTACGATCCGCCACCTCTTTGAATACCTCTCCGGAGACCTGACGACCGTCACCTTCGAGGTCTACGCCGCGGAGGACATCAAGGCCGCCGACGGCATCACCGAAGACCATTACAAGAAGGACCAGCTGATCGGCACCATCACCACAGACGACACAGGCATCGCAAAGCTGGGCGACCTCCCGGTCGGCAAGTACTACGTGAAGGAAAAAGAGACGGCCCACGGCTTCGTCCTCGACAACGAGCCCCGCTACATCGACCTTTCCTACCGCGACCAGTACACGCCCATCGTTGTTTACGACGAGAAGTGGCAGAACGCCCGCCAGAAAGTCACCGTCCACCTGACGAAGAAGGAAGCTGCTGAGACAAAGGACGACGCTGCGGGGACGAAGACAGACGCTTCGCAGACCAGCACGAAAGCCACTGAGAATCTGGCAGAAAAGGAAACAGCCGAAGAAATCACTGGGGAAATGGCCTCAGAAACAATGGCTACAGTTGAATCTGAGACAGAACCTGAGAATGAGGTTGCGACTGAATCTAAGACTGAATCTGAAACGAAAGATTCTGAAGTGAAAGATTCTGAAGAAAAAGGATCTGAAACGAAAGAATCCGGATTGGCAGAGAACGAGACCGAAATCCGCCTGAAAGGTGCCGTATTCGGCCTCTACACAGCAGACGTTGTAACAAACAAGAAGGGTGAGACCCTCATTTCTGGGGATACCCTGATCGAGCAGAGAGTGACCGATGCCAACGGCGAGATCACTTTTACCGCAGACCTGCCTATTGATGGCAAGTACTATGTAAAGGAGATCGCTGCCCCGGACGGCTACGTCACCAGCAGCGAGAAAAAGGAGTTCACCTTCAACTACGAAGGAAGCGATAAAAAGACCGTCATCTTTGACTTCACCTTCGAGAACTCGCCCACCACTGTGGAGCTCTCCAAAGCGGATGTGACCACCTGCAAGGAGATCCCCGGCGCTCACCTGGAAGTAACTGACAAAGACGGCAATGTTATTGACAAGTGGACCTCCACCGAGGAGCCTCACATCATCAAGAAGCTTGCCGTCGGCAAGACCTATTACATGACCGAGCGCATTCCTGCGAACGGTTACGCAACCGCAGAGACAATTGAATTCACCATCGAGAACACTGCAGACATCCAGAAGGTCCAGATGTTTGATGAACCCACCAAGGTTCTGATCTCCAAGACCGACATCACCACCTGTGAAGAGATTCCGAGCGCGAAGCTCACGATCTTCGACAAGGACGGAAAAGTCGTCAGGACCTGGACTTCCGGAAAGAAACCGACCTATATCGAAAAGCTTCCGATCGGGGACTATGTCCTCCGTGAAGAGCTTGCCCCCGACGGCTATGTCCGTGCGGAGGATGTGAAGTTCTCCGTCAAGGACACCGGCATCGAGCAGAAGGTCGAAATGAAGGACAAGTACACTCGCGTCCAGATCTCCAAGCAGAACATGACTACCTGCAAGGAGATCCCCGGCGCCCATCTGACCCTCTTTGACAAGGACGGAAAGGTCATCGAGAAATGGACCTCCACGGAGGGACCCCACATGATCGAGCGCCTGCCCGTCGGTGAATACATGCTCCGCGAGGAACTTGCCCCCGACGGCTACGTTCGCGCCGAAGACGTCAAATTCAAGGTCGAGGAGACCGGCGTGATCCAGAAGGTCTACATGAAGGACGACTACACCAAGGTTTCCGTCTCCAAGCAGGATATGACCACCTGCAAGGAAATCCCTGGTGCCCACCTGACCCTCTTTGACAAGGATGACAAAGTCGTCGAGAAGTGGACCTCCACAGACAAGCCCCACTACATCACCATGCTCAAGCCCGGCCAGTACATGCTCCGCGAGGAGCTGGCCCCTGACGGCTACCTCCGTGCCGAAAATGTCAAATTTACCGTCGAGGAGACCGGCGAAATCCAGAAGGTCTACATGAAGGACGCCTACACCAAGGTCCAGATCTCCAAGACTGATATGGTGACCAAGGAAGAGATCCCCGGCGCAAAACTGACTGTCTTTGACAAGGACGGCAAGAAAGTCACGAGCTGGACTTCCACCAAGGAGCCCCACATGATCGAGCGCCTCGCTCCCGGTCAGTACACGCTGCGCGAGGAACTGGCTCCTGACGGCTATCTCCGTGCGGAGGACGTCAAGTTCACCGTCAAGGAAACCGGCGAGATCCAGAAGGTCGCCATGGTCGACGACTACACCAAGGTGCAGATTTCCAAGACCGATATGGTGACAAAGAAAGAACTCCCCGGCGCAAAACTGACCATCTTCGACAGCAACAATGAGACCGTCGCCAAGTGGACCTCCGGCAAGGAGCCCCACATGATCGAGAAACTCAAACCCGGCACCTACACTCTGCGTGAAGAGACCGCCCCCAACGGCTACGAAGTCGCCGAGGACGTCAAGTTCACCGTCAAGGAGACCGGCGAGATTCAGAAGGTTGCCATGGTCGATGCCCCGAAGGGAACGAAGAAGACCACTACCTCCGGCGGAAGCGGCGGTTCCAACACTCCTAAGGGAACCACATCTACCGGGCGATACCACCAATATCATCCTGTGGATCGTACTTCTGGTGACTGGCGGAATCTTTGCAGGATCCTTCTGGTATGCCAAGAAGCAGATGGAGAAGGAAAAGGATATGGATACGGATAAAGGGTGATCCGGGGAACGAGGAAACAGCACCACCGTAAAATGATAATGAAGCACTAAGGCACCATAGCCAATTTTTATGCGCAGCCTCTGCCTGCTATCAGCTGAGGCTGCGCATAGAAGGAAGGGGAAGGAAATAAATGAGTACTTTTATACCAGCGGTTGAATGACATTCCCTGATTATGGGTCTATCATATCCTTAAAGACAAAAAACACACGAAAGTAAAAACTGCGAGGATTTTTAAGATGAAGGCTATGTTTGTATTATCCAGCTCATACGCTCTGTATCTGTCCCTTCTGCTTGACAGCAGCAAGGTCAATTTAGCGTGTGAAAATTCCCCTGGCAATACATCAGCTTAAACAAGCTTCTACTGAAGTTTTTGATTATGAGCCGCCTGCCTGGAGCATTTCCACGCAGACGGTTTTTTATATGGGTCGGTACGGCGAAGAAGCCAGCGGACTGTAAATCCGTCACCCTTGTGGTAAACATTGCAGGTTCAAGTCCTGCCCGGCCCACGATCTGCTCCCGTGTCCCAACTGGAAGAGGAATCCGGCTTAAACCCGGTTCAGTGAGGGTTCAAAGTCTCCGTTCCACTCCGGTCGGCGCAGAACCGACGGTCTTCGCTCCGCTACGGTCGTCGCTGAACGGACGTCCCCCGGACGTCCAGCGCCCCCGGACGTCGTGCACCCCTCCGGGAGTACGTTATATAGTTATGTCCCTGTAGCAGAAGTGGTATATGCTGCGGGCTAAGAACCCGCGCCGGACTCAGATCCATGTGAGTTCAAGTCTCACCAGGGACACTTATGCGGGAGTGGCGGAATGGCATACGTGCCTGTCTCAGCAACAGGTTTTTGAGGGTTCGAATCCCTCCTCCCGTACTGAAAAAATATGCCCGGATGCGAAACTGGGAAACGAGCATGACTAAGGATCATGTGCTCTTACGAGCTTGCGGGTTCGAATCCCGCTCCGGGTACTATGCCGTGATGCCACAATGGCTACTGGGCCGGTCTTGAAAACCGGTGACCCGTGAAAACGGGCTGGGAGTTCGAGTCTCTCTCACGGCGCTTATCAAAATCGGCAGATATGCAAACTGGCGAAGCAGGCGGTCTGTAAAACCGTTGCCTTCGGGCGTTGCAGGTTCAAATCCTGCTCTGCCGACTCTATGCCGCAGTCCCTCAATTGGTGGAGGAGCTGTTTGGAAGACAGCCGGCCGGCGATACCGGCTTGCAGGTTCAAGTCCTGTCTGCGGCGCTATCATATATGGAGACGTGCGCTAACTGGCAGGCAGCCTGTCCCGAACACAGGTGATCCGAAAGGGTTTGAGAGTTCAAATCTCTCCGTCTCCGCTTATAAGCCGCTCTGGCAGAATTGGCAAATGCACCTGCCCGCTAAGCAGGGGCCGGTTGATCCGGCATCCGGGGTCGGGACCCGGGAGCGGCGCTCTTCCAAAGGATTATTGATGTGATTTACCGTGGTGAAGCGGTAGAATGTGGGTGTATTCAATGTAGAAGATCATCTTAAATCGTTGTCCTGAGAAGTTTATATGGGAATAATAAACACAGCGTCGGGCCGTTTCCTCAGAATCAGCCCGCTGCTGTGCAAGATAGGTGACTTTAAATAAAGATCTCTTGTGTGTTAATGAAACCAGAAGATCCTATGTCTGTCTCTCTCAACGATCAGCCTTCCCACCCATCAATAGCCATGCCTTTTCAGAAAGACCAAGATCAGAATCTTCCATCACCTCATAATATGCCTTGTTTTCTTCTTCAAAATCGTCAAGATCCATATTGTACAACGGAGTGATTCCTTCAATGACCGCGTACAGATATCTGAGTCCATCGATGATATCGTGTTCCAGACTGGATCCGTTAAAAAGTCCAAGGACATCATCCAGGCACCGGCATGCATAAAGCGCCTGCAAGAGTTTTTTCATATTCTCCATGGAAAATGAAAGTACTGGGCCCGATTTGTCTCCGTGCAGTGAGATCAAACCATCGACTGTGTCCTCCTCAAGTAGCTCGGGATGAGATTTGTATAGTTCGAGATCCTCCCGGATTCCCATCATAAGACGGGCTTTGATGATAAAGCCCAGGCTATCATCTGCAAGAATGGTGTTGAACATCTCCCTGCCCTGATATGTTTCCTCATTATACAATGGAGACAGATCCTGCAGAACCGAATCCATCTTTCGGAGAAGGGTCAGGACCCTGTTGTCCTCATCAATGCCATTGAGCATGTTCAGAAGTCTTTCGAGTTCCCGAAGGGACCAGCAGGCCTTGAGCAGATTGACCATATTCCCTGTCATAAAATCAACAGTCAGATCCGTGGTTGTGTTCTGTGTATGCGTGTTTGTGTTGTTAACGGTTGAGTTTTTCATGTTGCACCTCCTCGTATGCTTGTTGTGGTAGATAGACTTTTGTGTTTTGCTATGATTGCCGAGGATTCTAACCTCTGCATTAAAGCTATCCCCTGCGGAAAAGTGGTGCAACAGACTTTAGGAAAAGTATAGAAAAATAATTGCTTTTCGAGAATGCACTGCTGGGGAGCGCTGGACTTCGTCCCGGAGGCGAAAGCTGTCCGTCAGGAATACTTTCAGGCACTGCAGTAGGTACATGAAATTTACGTGAAATTCATACCACGGGTATAATGACAAGGTTTTTAAATAGTGTTGAACCAAATCGCGCTCCTGCGCGATGCCTTTCCAACTTTTGCATCTTTATCGAAGGCTGTCCCTCACCGGGGCAGTCTTTTGTTTTATATCCTTGTTTTCATTCGAGTACGCAAATGCGTCCTATTCTGTTTTGTGCTACAATGGCATTTGCTGTGTACAGGAGGATAAAGGAGGATAAACACATGAAGAACAGCTCGATTTTACAGGATAATCGTTTCAAAGTATTTTTTGCCGTCTTTGTCATGATCGGATGGTCCCTGGCCTATCCGCTGATCAAGCTCGGCTATCAGGAGTTTCAGATCGAGGGCACAGATCTTGGCGGCAAGATCCTCTTTGCCGGCGTGCGCTTTTTCTGCGCAGGCACTGCGGTGACCCTTTACTGTCATTTCAAAAAGATCAGGTCCAACATCTCGGACAGCGGCGACATTGCATGGCTGGTGCTCCTGGGCATCGTCAACACCGCCCTGCACTATATGTTCGCCTACATCGGCCTTGGCTACAACAGCAGCGCCAGGTCCACCATCCTCGATTCCATGGGCGGCTTCATCCTGATCCTGCTCTCTACCCTGATCTTTCCGGATGACCGGATGAACTGGAGAAAAGCGCTGGGGATCATTCTGGGCATAGCCGGCATCATCTCCATCAACATCCAGCCCGGCGCCGATTTCTTTTCGGATATCACCTTTATGGGCGACGGCATGATCCTGCTCAATGCCTGCTGCACAGCATTTGGCGGCCTGATCACCAGGGTCGTCTCGCGCAGGATGGACATCACCCGGGCGACAGGCTACAGCATGCAGATCGGCGGTGCGCTCCTGCTGCTGACCGCGCTGGTCTTCCGGCCCCGGACAGCCTGGGTATTCACCGCAAAAGGAATCTTCATCCTTCTCTGCCTGATTACCATCTCCGCAGTATGCTTCGCCATCTACAACGCGCTGCTGTCCTGCCACCCCATCAGCCAGATTGCCATCTACAATGCCCTGATCCCGGTCCTGGGCGTCATCTTCGCCGCTCTTCTGCTTCACGAGGAACTCAAAGTCCAGTATATCATCGCAGTGATCCTGGTCGCGATCGGCATTCACGTTGTCAACAGCAGGTAAGGATTGTCCCCTCATTTAGGGCTTGTTTTCCTAAAAGGACAACAGTATAATGATAAGCGATGAGACAAAAAAGTAAAAATGTCTCATCAAAAAGAGAATACAGACGGGAGCTTGTGTGACAGGCTGAGAGGAAGGCGCAACCTTCGACCGATAACCTGATTTGGATAATGCCAACGTAGGGAAGACTGGTTCAAAGTATTATTTCGGTTGAAAGAAGCTGCCTGTACGGCAGCTTTTTTTCATGCAATATGCGGCAAATCGGGGGCACCACTTTTTGCCGCTCTACAAAATCATAGTTACAGTTTCATAACAAGGAGGACAAAATGGCAGAAACTATGACAGCGGCAGGAATGACTGCTGCAGGCGCTGCATCTGAGAACAAACGTCCCTATACGACGCAGATGGATGCGGCAAGAAAAGGCATCGTCACGAAAGAGATCCGCAAGGTCGCGGAAAAAGAGTACATGACGACAGAGAATCTGATGAAGCTCGTTGCAGAAGGCAAGGTCGCGATCCCTGCCAATCGTCTGCACAAATCGCTGAATCCAGAAGGCGTCGGCAGCATGCTCCGCACCAAGATCAATGTCAACCTGGGCGTTTCCAGAGACTGCAAGGATTATAACATCGAGATGGAAAAGGTCATGAGCGCCGTCAATATGGGAGCTGAGGCGATCATGGACCTGTCCAGCCACGGCAATACACAGCCCTTCCGCCAGAAGCTGACCCGCGAGTGTCCCGCGATGATCGGCACCGTTCCCGTCTATGACAGCGTCATTCATTACCAGAGAGACCTGGCCTCACTGACCGCGCAGGATTTCATCGACGTTGTCCGCCTTCATGCACAGGACGGCGTTGACTTCGTCACCCTCCACTGCGGTATCACACGAAAGACCATCGACCAGATCCGCAAACACAAAAGAAAAATGAATATCGTCAGCCGGGGAGGAAGTCTGGTCTTTGCCTGGATGAGCATGACAGGCGAAGAAAATCCTTTCTACGAATATTATGATCAGATCCTTGATATCTGCGAAGAATACGACGTGACAATCTCTCTGGGAGACGCCTGCCGTCCCGGCTGTCTTGCCGACGCCACCGACGTCTGCCAGATCGAGGAGCTCGTCCGTCTAGGAGAACTGACAAAACGCGCCTGGGCCCACAACGTCCAGGTCATGGTCGAGGGTCCCGGCCACGTGCCGCTCGACCAGATTGCAGCCAACATGAAGGTCCAGCAGACCATCTGCATGGGCGCCCCTTTCTACGTTTTGGGGCCTCTGGTCACTGATATTGCTCCCGGCTACGACCACATCACATCCGCTATCGGCGGCGCTGTCGCTGCCATGAACGGCGCGGCTTTCCTCTGCTACGTCACTCCTGCGGAGCACCTGGCCCTGCCCAACGTCGACGATGTCAAGCAGGGGATCATCGCCTCCAAAATTGCCGCCCACGCAGCGGATATCGCCAAAGGGATCCCCCATGCACGCGACATCGACGACAGGATGGGCGACGCCCGCCGTGTCCTCGACTGGGACGCCCAGTTCGAGTGTGCCCTGGATCCGGAAACAGCCAGGGCCATCCGCGATTCCCGCCGACCCGAAGACGACCACAGCGACACCTGCAGCATGTGCGGCAAGTTCTGTGCTGTCCGCAGTATGAACAAAGCCCTTGCCGGCGAATACATCGACATCCTGTAAACACCAAGGCTGTGAAGAAATCTGCCTTTTTCTTCACAGCCATGATTCACTCTCATTATTGTGGATCGGGACATGGGGAGGTTTCTGACCGTCCTGCAGCCTGTCAGGCATCACCTTGCTCCGGCCAGAGACTGCCTTCATCAATTCCGTTTTCGTACAGCCACTGATCTTCGACAAGAAGCTCCCTGGATCTTCCGGCAGCGTCAGTCAGCGTAACAATGACCTTGGTCTTTTCCCCCTCAGGTCTTTCTTCACAGCCATAGTCTGCTTCCTGGATCCGATTTACGGTCCATCTTTCTTCCTTCTTCATTGGTCATTTACGCTCTCTTTATTGTTGTTTCTTCAAAACAACGTTTGTCCTTTACAGGTCCTCGACGTCCAGGACCCTGAACCCGTGATCCATCAAAAGTTCCGCGGTCACGCCGGGCCGGTCGGTCAGTGTTCCTGTAAAGGTACCGTCATAGCGCTGCTTTACGCCGCAGCTGGGACTTCTGGACTGAAGGATGATCAGATCCGGTTTTTCCTTCTGTGCCATGGAAAGGCTCAGCTGTGCGCCCCGACGGAATTCCCGGTCCACATTTTTTCCGTCCTTTGCAGTCACGATCCCGTCCCTAACTTCTGATGGAACTCTCGGCGTCGGGAGGCCTCCCATCTCAATTACATTCTTGAAGCAGGTTGCTGTATCAAATGTATCCAAGGACAGGATATGAGCGCCCGCCCCTTTTTGATACGATTGCATATTACCACTGTTATGAAGTGACTTTTGTCAAGAGGAAAATAAAAGAATATTCTCCTCTCGCCAGCCACAGTTGTAGGTCTCTGACTGCATCTGGAAAGAGC
>CACZIO010000071.1 GCA_902781215.1 uncultured Lachnospiraceae bacterium | reverse complement strand
TGGCTCTTTCCAGATGCAGTCAGAGACCTACAACTGTGGCTGGCGAGAGGAGAATATTCTTTTATTTTCCTCTTGACAAAAGTCACTTCATAACAGTGGAACTTGTCCTCATTTGCCTCAATGACAACGCGGAGAGGCTCGAGAACTTTCTTTAGATGGGTGGGATCGAAAGGACAGCCCGCATGAAATGCTGACCACCGGTAGATGCTGACCACCGGTTTCTCAAAGTGAATATGACCGGCGGGACAGTTGACCGGTCTGTACTTGCGGCTTCATGACCGGGTCCTGCGTAGCCGACATGCACCATTGTATCACAATCCGTGAAAAAGGGGGAAGCGTCCCCCCGGTCCCCTGTGGTCTCTTTCAGGTTCGCAGATAAAATGCTATACTCTATGGGCAGCATTCAGGCATGCGAAAGACAAACAAGCGAACCGTATATTTGCTGAAAAAACAAACGGAAGAAGGAATGGAGATGCACAAACAGGCACAGACATTGAATCATGATGAGGTCAATACAGCTCTGCTGGACTTCCTGGACCGGAGCCCGGTGGCTTTTTTCGCTGTGAAAAATATGGGTGAGGAGCTGGAAAAGGCAGGTTTCCGGCGGCTGCAGGAGGGCGCGCACTGGGAGCTCGAGGCGGGCGGCGCCTACTATGTGACCCGCAACGGGTCGGCCGTCATCGCCTTCCGGGTCCCTGTGGCGAAGCCTGCGGAGATTGTCGGCTTCCAGATCATGGCCAGCCACTGCGATTCGCCGGTCTTCAAGGTCAAGCCCAATGCGGAGATCACGGTTGCAAACCGGTATGTGAAGCTGAATGTGGAAAAATACGGGGGCATGCTGTGCGCGCCCTGGCTGGACCGGCCGCTGTCCGTGGCGGGCCGTGTGGCCGTGCAGACCCCGGACGGAGTGGAGACCAGGCTTGTCAATATCGACAGGGACCTTATGATCATTCCGAACCTGGCGATCCACATGAACCGGGAGGCCAATGACGGGTACAAGTACAATGCCCAGGCGGACCTGCTGCCCCTGATCGGCGAGGCGGAAACCGTCAAGTCAGAGGCGGCGAAATCCTCTGTGAGGAATTGTCCGGAAGCGGGTGGAGATAAACAGGCCGGTCAGGATGGACAGGCCGGTCAGTTCCTGCGACTGATCGCGCAGGAGGCCGGGGTGCATCCGGACCAGATCCTGGACACGGACCTTTACCTCTACAACCGCATGAAGGGAACATATATCGGCATGGAGCGGGAATTCATCGCGAGCGGGCGGCTGGACGACCTGCAGTGTGCCTTTGCATCCCTCCGGGGGATCCTTGCGGCGAGACCGGCACGGAGCATCGCGGTGCACTGCGTGCTGGACAATGAGGAGGTCGGGAGCGGCTCAAAGCAGGGCGCGGCGGGCACCTTCCTGCGGGATGTCCTGCACAGGATCAACGCGGCCCTGGGCAGGAGCGAAGAGGACTATCTGCGGATGCTGGCCTCGAGCTTCATGGTCTCGGCGGACAATGCCCACAGCCTGCACCCCAATCATGCGGAGAAGGCGGACCCCACCAATCGTCCCCTCATGAACAGGGGGATCGTGATCAAATACAGTGCCAATCAGAAGTATACAACGGATGCGGTCTCCGGCGCGATCTTCCGCAGGATCTGTCAGGAGGCGGGCGTCCCCTGGCAGACCTTTGCCAACCGGTCGGACATGATCGGAGGATCGACGCTGGGAAATATCGCCCAGAGCCAGGTCTCCGTGAATACGGTCGACGTCGGCCTGGCCCAGCTGGCCATGCATTCGCCCTATGAGACGGCGGGCGCAAGGGATACGGCATATCTGGCGGAGGCGGCGCGCGTCCTCTTCTCCAGCACGGTCGAAGCAGCTGGAGACGGAGGGTTCCGGATCTTTTCGGAGCTTTGATCTCGTGATGCCGGTGGCAGAAGATCCGTGCTGCATCCGGCAAACCTTCGGTTTGTGGGAGCGTTTATCTCAGTGGGGGATTGTGAGCCGCCGCTGAGACGGGCAAGTTGCAGCTTTTATTCAACCGCTTATAGAAGCGGGGGTCTTCCCCCACTGAGATAAAAAAAGCGGTGACAGAAGAGAGATCTGTCATCGCTTTTTGTTGTCTTCACAAGCGGGGGATCAGCTGACCACGCTTCCCGTCATGGAGGCCATTGCCGTGTTCGCTGCGGCCGCAGCTGCTTCCGTGCTCTCGCTGGATACTTCTTTTGCGGGGAGACGGTCAAAATACTTGGACTTGGCCTTCTGGTAGAACTCGTTGAAGCGCTCGTTGCTGTGGCGGAGGTCGTGGAAGTAGTCGTGCTCACGGTGGGCCAGCTCGGGGTGGGCGCGGACGATGACGGCTTCACCGACGTTGGAGCTGACGTCTGCGATGCGCATCATGTCGGAGAGCAGGTTTTCATAGTGGGGATCCAGCATGACGTTGCACTCTCCGCTGACCATGCGGGCGAGGTGGTTTTCCTTGAGTTCGCGGACCAGGTCCTCAACGACCTCGCGCAGGGGCTGGATGCGGTAGGCGGCCAGCAGGTCACGCTTGCCGAAGGCCAGCTCCGTATCGGCCAGGATCTCGTCCAGCAGGGACTGCAGGACATTCAGCTCGGCGCAGGCGGTCCTGGAGAAAGACGCGTTCTTTTCCGAGAGGCTCTTTGCATTGTCGGAGATGTTGACCGCGTGATCACCCAGGCGTTCGAACTCGGAGACGACCTTGTAGTACTGGTTGACGATATTGACGTGGTCTTTATTCTTGAGGTGCGGAAGGAGAGTGACGAGATAGCCGCTGACCTGGTCCGCGAAGGTGTCGATATTTGCCTCTTCGTCCTGGATCTCCTGATAGACTTGTTCGTCATAATTGCCCAGAATGCCGTAGGCGCGGACGATGTTGTCCTTGGCCAGCTGCAACTGGATCATGAGCAGGTCATAGCAGCTGTTGAGCGCGAGGGCAGGGGTGGCGAAGAAGGCGGGACTGAGGGCGTCGATCTTGTCCTGATACTTGTTCTCCGCGACGGCCTCATCCTTGACGATCCTTCTGCTGAGCTTCTCAAAGAAAGGCAGCAGGGGGATCAGAAGGAGTGCGCAGACGATGTTGAAAATGGTATTGGTATTGGCGATGAGACTCGAGTTGAGTGTTCTGTCCCAGACCCAGTCCAGCAGTCCGGCCTTGTGCGCGATGGTGACGCCGACCACGACGACCAGGGACTTGCAGAGGTTGTAGAGGATGTTGACGATACCGACACGCTTTGCCTCCGGCTTGGCGCCGATGGAACATACGATGGCGGTCGTGACGCAGTCGCCGAGATAAACGCCGACGATGACGGAATAGGTGCCCCGCCAGATGAGAAGTCCGGAGGAGGAGAAGGCCTGCAGGATACCGATGGTGGCAGAGGAGCTCTGCAGGGCGAAGGCGACACCCGCGCCCGTCAGGTACCCGATCAGGGGATTGTTGCCGATGCCGGCAAAGAGATTCTGTACAAGGGGTGATTCCGTCAGCGTGCTCACGGCGCTGGTCATGTTGAGCAGGCCGGAGAAGAGGATACCGAAGCCGATCGCGATGTTGCCGATCTGGCGTGCGTTGTGCATGCGGTTCTGGAGCCCCATGATCATCACGATGCCGATGATCAGCGCCAGGGGCGCCAGGGAGGAGGGCTTGAAGATCTGCAGCCAGGAGGTGCCGCCCGCATCCATGTCGAGGAGACGGATGATCTGGCCGGTGACGGTCGTACCGACGTTTGCGCCGACGAGAATGCCCAGCGACTGGCGGAGGGTCAGGACGCCTGCGCCGACGAGGCCGGAGGTGATGACGATCGTGGCTGTCGAGGACTGGATGAGGGCGGTGACGCCGACGCCCAGCAGGAATGCCTTGACCACGTTGTTGGTGACGTTCTCCATGATCTGTTTGAGGGCCCCGGAGGAACTCTCCTTGAGGCCGTCGCCCATCAGGCGCATGCCATAGAGGAACATGGCCAGGCCGCCGAACAGTGTCAGCAGATTAAAAAAATTCATGATGTTTTCTCCGATTTGAGATTTTCAGGGAACGGCACCGGGGTTCATCAGCAGAATACCCGTCCTTCCGAATAGTTCCCCTTCTTACGGCTGCAGATGCTTGTATTGATACTTAGGCCGGCTGGATTTGAAAAGCCAATTATAAGTTCCTTTTATGCATTTCCTGCGGTTTTCAGAAGATTCATCTCATAAAAAAGAATTGCACGCATATTCGTACCTGATTTTGAGCCAAAATCGCCTATACCATACACGAAAAAGCCTGATTCGTCAATGGTAAAAGGTATCGGGAGCGGATCTTTTGCAGGACGTTTTGTTTCCCTCAATATAAAATGTTATGATGTGCGGCTCCGGGTCCTGAAAGCTGCGCGGGAAGACCGGCGGGAGGGCTCCGGATTCATGCGGAAAACCTCCACGCAAGTCACTTCCACATGAGAGGCTGAGTCTGTGAAAAAGAACAAATGTGTGCTACAATGACTAAAACACGTGTGCAAAGACGGTCTACAGCTATATATGGAGCTTTTTTGAGCTGAGAATCAACATTTTATCTCCGGGAGGAAATGCGAAATGGCAGTAAAAAATGATATCGATATCACGATCGGCGGCAAGACCATCACCCTCAGCGGGGTGGAGAGCGAGGACTACCTCAGGGAAGTCGCTTCCTATCTGAATGGAAAGCTGCGGGAGTTTGCGGATGATGCCTCCTACTGGAGACTGCCCAATGATATGCGGAATGTGATGCTGCAGCTCAACCTGGCGGACGACTATTTCAAGGAGCACAGCCGGGTGGCCGAGCTGGAGGCGCAGGTCCAGTCGCTGGAGGAGCACCGGGACAAGACCCTCGGGGAGTTGGAGAACATGCAGAGCGCGGCGCAGGAGGCGGCGGCCAGGATCAATGCCCTCGAATCAGATACGGCCGACCTGAGAGACCAGGTCCAGCGGGCGGCGGCCGCCGAGAATTCCGCCTCCAAGCGCTTCGGCGCGGAGAAGAGCCGGGCGGAAAAGCTTGCCGAGGAGCTGGAGGCCCTGAAAAAGAGCAAGGCCGAGGCGGACAAGGCGGTCGAGCGCTTCCGCAATGAACTGGCGCAGGCGCGGGAAAACCAGACAAAGACCCTGCGTGAGCGCGAAAGTACCATGCAGAAGACCATGGCGGACACCAGGGAGGAACACTCCCGCCAGCTCAAGGCCGCAAAGTCGGAAGCTGCAGAGCGTGAAAAACAGATGGAGAAGGCCTTCAATGATACCCGCGAGGAGCTGAGCCGCCAGGTGAAGGCCGCCAGGACGGAGTCCGCAGCCCGCGAGAAGGCCCTGGAAAAGGCCGAGCAGGAGATCGAGAAGCTCCGCGAGCAGTGCCTGGATGCCCGCCAGAGCGCAGAGACAGCCCAGAAAAAGCTGGGCGCCCTTCAGAAGGAATTCGACAGCAAGCTGGCAGCCGGCACGGCTCAGTTCCGCACCCAGGTCCAGGACGCGCAGCAGGCCCTCGAGAAGACGCAGGAGGAGCTGGCCGTTCTCCAGGAGCAGGAGAATAACCGCAGTCAGGCGGCGGCGCGGGTCCGCGCCACCATGCAGGAGCTGGTCCAGCAGTACGGCCGCTTCGGCCAGTCCCTGGAGGAAGCCTCGGAACAGATGCGTACCCTGCAGTGACCAGAATGAATCCCCTGTGCGGGGCGGTGGTCCATCGATGATCAGATGGAATTCCGCCTTCGCACAGGGGTTTTTTGTTGGAGGAATATGCATCTGGGAAGGGATCAGCTTTCCCCCAGCATTCTCTGCAGGCGCCGGATGTCCTCCCGTCGGCAGCGGGCCCGGACGTGGATGCCGTCCGCCTGGTAGTCCTCGGCCAGCAGGACGCCGCAGCTGCGGATCTCCTGCAGGACAGCGCCCCTGTGATAGGGGATCAGGAATTCCGCCTCACTGCGTCCCTGGGAGAGGGAATCGTCGATCAGCGTGAGGATGTCGGGGATGCCGACGCCGCGGCCGGCGGCCAGGTAGAGGACCTCTCCGCGGCGGAAGGGAATGGAATCGGGGACGGGGCGGCTTTTGCCGGACGCGGATCGCGCGGCCGTGGCTGTCCCGGCCGTCCCGGATGCGTCCTGTGTGAAAACCGCTGTTTCCGATGTGCCCGCCCCGGCCTGCGCCATTGCCAGGTCTGTCTTGTTGTAGAGGTAGACGACCGGTATGTGCCCGGCGCCGATTTCCTCCAGGGTCTTTGCGGTCACTTCGATCTGGTCCCGGTATTCCGGGTCGGAGAAGTCCACGACCTCGAGCAGGAGGTCGGCGTAGCGGACCTCCTCCAGAGTGGACCGGAAGGCCTTGACCAGGGCGTGGGGAAGGTCCTGCACGAAGCCGACCGTGTCAGCAAGCAGAAAGGGCAGGTGGCCGGGGGCGTCGATCCTGCGGACGGAGGTGTCCAGCGTCGCGAACAGCATGTTTGCCTGGAAGACCCTTTTGTCCTCCGCCTCCACATAATCCGGCGCGGGTGCTTTTTTCAGGAAATCAGGATCAGAGAGCTGAAGACCGCTGGACTTTCCTGCAGTGCTGCTGTAATCCAGGAGGGCGTTCATAATGGTCGACTTGCCCGCATTGGTGTAGCCGACCAGGGCGACCCTGGTGAGACCGGTCCGCAGGCGCCGGCTCCTCTGCGTGGCACGCTCGCGGTCCACGACCTCCAGGTCCCGCCGCAGCTCCGCCAGACGCTTTTCGATCCGTCTGCGGTCCAGCTCCAGCTTCTGCTCGCCGGCGCCCTTGTTGGACAGGCGGCCGCTTCCACCGCCCTGGCGGGAGAGGGATGCCCGCATGCCGACGAGGCGGGGCAGCATGTATTGGAGCTGGGCGGACTCGACCTGGAGCTTGGCCTCGCGGGTCCTGGCCCGGGAGGCAAAGATCTGCAGGATCAGGCCGGTCCGGTCCAGGACCTCCGTGTCCAGCTCCTTTTCCAGGTTGCGCATCTGCATGGGGGTCAGGGCCTCGTTGAAGAGGACGATGTCTGCGTCCCGGGCCTCGACCTCGCGGCGCAGCTCCACGACCTTGCCGCTGCCCAGATAGGTGGCGTGGGTGACGTGGTCGGTGTTCTGCACGATGGTGCCGGCCGGCTCGAGTCCGCAGGCTTTGGCCAGGCCGCGGAGCTCCGAGATCATGCGGGCGTACCGGTCCGGGGAGAGTCCGGTATTGCAGCCTGCCAGGATGGCGCGCGGGCCGGAGCCGGATGCGGAGCCCGGTGCCACTTTTTCTCTTGCGGCCGGCCGGTCAGCTTTTGTCCCGGAAAAACTCTCTGTCCCGGAAAAACTCTCTGCTTCGGAATGATCACCTGTCCCGGGACCATTCCCTGTCTCAGAAAAACTCTCTGTTTCCGGACCATTCTCTGTTTCGGATATATCGCCTGTTTTTTGGATATTCTCTGCTGCAGCGAAATCATCAGAAGCAGGGAGGGCCCGGTCCTCATCTTCGTAAAGCCCGGCGCTGTGCCTCCCCCATCTTACAAACAGATGATCCTGGTCGTGATTCCTGCCGGAGCCCCGGCCGGTTGACTGTTCTTTTTTCAAAAAAATGCCTCCTGGTGGAAAACGGATGGATGCCTGAAATGGACTGAATTGTTGCGGACGGGACACGGCTGCGCGGTGTCTGACGTTTGTTTTGTACAGTTTTTTATTATATACTGATATTTCCATTTTTAGAAAGGAGGAAAACAATCTGTGCTTTCCTCCGGTGCACAGGTATCTCCGGAGATCGTGACCAACGGAGAAAAATCCGATGCGCCCCACCTCGGCAGGCTGACTGGCGCCTCTGACAGACATTCCGAATCTGTCAGACCCCTGCGGCTGTTCATGCTCATCTGCGCGGTCGTTTTCATGCGCGTCATGCTGCGCAGCAGCCGGAGCAGGATATCAGGAAAGACTGCGGTCTGCAGTCATCGATTTACCATTCACTATATTCACAATATCGACGGAAAAAAAGACTGATTCCAACCATTTTAGAAAAACCTGTGTGACAGACGGTACATTCTGACCGGCGCCCAACGCCGGCCCGGGACTGTCAGGCCTGCACACACAGGTCTTATTTGCGTGCCAAAAACACAATGAAAATCATTTCGTTTCAGACACTCCGGATCCAATCACGCCGGAATACACAGAAAACGAATGAATAGAAGCACAGGAGGAATCAGATATGCAGGAAAAAATCATCGCGGCAGCCGGGATCCTCGTGGCAGTGATCTGCTCGGTCGTTGGCTGGTGGATGGAGAACGGCCCTTCCCGCCGGGGACAGGAGAATACCGTGGACAGCACAGATGAGCCGGATGAAAACGCCAGGTAATTCCGGCTTTGTCCGCAGAGACTCCGGAGCAGGTACAGGTACCAACGGTGATGTGCCCGGCATGCTTGCGCGTTTTTTATGTTTTTGCTACCATCAGGTAGGCAGAAGGCGATCCTTGTATGCGGGAAGCAGGCTGCAGTGAGCCAATCCTGCGTGATCATGGAAAACCATGGTTCGCAGGCAATGCCCTGAATGAAGAAGCGGTGCAGGCAGAGGAGCCGGTACGTGCCGGAAACCCTGTGTGCACAGAGGAGGGAAAGAAATATGGAAGCAAAATATACGGCAAAGACAAATCTGGAGCTCGATGACTTCAGGAGATACGCGAAAACGATGGGCGGCCAGCCGCGCGGCCTGCTGCTCACGGTCATCGTCCTGCTCTGGATCCTGTATTCGGGCGTGACAAATCTGCGCAGCGGCAGGTTCGCAATGGGCGGACTGATGGTGGCGGTCGTGGTCATCTGCCCCCTGATCTATCTGTATACATCCCGGCGGCAGTCAGTGAAGTATTTTGAAAGACTGAAGGAGACGGGCGGGACGGATTTCACGGTCTTCTTCTATGAGGATCATTTTGAGACAGAGAGCCGGAACGGCCGGGGAAACTATGCCTACAAGGACCTCAAGAACAAGGTGGAGACCGATACAGACTTTTACCTGGAGGTGGAGGCCGGACACTGCGTGATCATACAGAAAAAGAACTGCAGCCAGGACCTGATCGGCTTTCTGCATGATCTGAAAAAATAATCTGCCCGATCTGTCTTTGTCGTGACAGAACATTATAGAAGCAGCTGAGACAAGAACGGCTCCGTGTTTCACATTTTTGAGTGAAATACAGAGCCGTTTCCTTTTTTCCCCTGAAAGTCCGCAGCCTCTGCCGCGGACTTCGCCTGGACGGAGGCCGCCCCGGGCCTCTTTTGCGGTATGAAGCCGCCCCGACTGGACAAAACAATTATATTGTGGTAAATTTAATTGCTTTGTACGTTTTTATAACAGGAAGAATGATATCGGAGGTGACATATGTCGGGAACCGATCCCAAATATGACTGTCTGCGTCTGGACAGCCAGCTCTGTTTTCCGCTCTATGCCTGTTCCAAGGAGATCATCCGCCGCTACAAGCCGCTGCTGGATGAGCTGGACCTGACATATACGCAGTATATTACCATGATGGCCATGTGGGAGCATGGCGAGATGAATGTCAAGGAACTGGGCAAATGCCTGTTCCTGGATTCCGGTACGCTGACACCGGTTTTAAAGAAGCTGGAGAACAAGGGCTACCTGCACCGGGGCCGGTCGCGCACGGATGAGCGCAACCTGGCTGTGACGATCACGGAGGCGGGGATGGAACTGCGGGACCGCGCCCTGTCCGTACCGGCCCAGATGGCCTGCAGCATTGATCTCAGCCCGGAGGAGGCGCAGGCCATGTATACCCTGCTCTACAAGATCCTGAACGGCCTGAACGAGATGGAGTCATAAATGCAAGTTACGTCAATGCAAAGCATTGATTCCGCCCTCGGGAGGGTGTGAACAGTAGGCATACGTCGTCTATGATATATTGCCATAGAGATGAAGTATGTTCTTTTATACGGGCTTATGGTATCATAACTATGTATGCACACCTGAAGGCACCGTACATGCCCTGCGTGAAAACCATTCGGGGGAACATCAGGGAGCGCCGGTGTCAGAATCCGCAGGCGTCCGGATCCGCAGCCGGATCTGTAAGCGTCCTCGGGCAGGTGCAGGTGTATTTTGCGGATACGTTATTATATTCACGGATTGAATTGTATATAAAAATATGAAAGGAACATTATGTCCAGACTGACAGACAAGCTTTTCGGGACGCACAGTGAGAGGGAGATCAAGCGCATCCGTCCGCTGGTCGACAGGATCGAGGCGCTGCGCCCCGAGATGCAGGCACTTACAGACGAAGAACTCCGCATGAAGACGGAGGAATTCAAAAAGAGATTTCAGGACGGCGAGACCCTGGATGACCTCCTGGTGGAGGCCTATGCGGCCGTCCGCGAGGGCGCGCGCAGGGCACTGGATATGGAGCCCTTCCGGGTCCAGCTGATCGGCGGCATTATCCTGCACCAGGGCCGTATCGCGGAGATGCGCACCGGTGAAGGCAAGACCCTGGTCGCGACCATGCCGGCCTATCTGAACGCGCTCGAGGGACGCGGCGTCCACATCGTCACGGTCAACGATTACCTGGCCAAGCGTGACGCGGAGTGGATGGGCCAGGTCTACCGCTTTATGGGCCTGACCGTCGGCGTCGTCCTCAACAGCATGACCCCCCAGGAGCGCCAGGAGGCCTACCGCTGCGACATCACCTATGTCACCAACAACGAGCTGGGCTTCGATTACCTGCGCGACAACATGTCCATCTACAAGGAGCAGCTGGTTCTGCGCGAGCTCCACTACGCCATCATCGACGAGGTCGACTCGGTCCTGATCGACGAGGCCCGCACACCGCTGATCATCTCCGGTCAGAGCGGCAAGTCCACCAAGATCTACGAGGCCTGTGACATCCTGGCCGGCCAGATGAAGCGCGGCGCGGACGTCGAGGACCTGTCCAAGATCGACGCCATCATGGGCATCGAGCGCGAGGAGACCGGCGACTTCATCGTCAATGAGAAGGACAAGCTGGTCAACCTGACGGCCGAGGGCGTCTCCAAGGTAGAGAAATTCTTCCGCATCGAGAACCTGGCGGATCCGGAGAACCTGGAGATCCAGCACTGCATCATCCTGGCCTTGCGCGCCCACAACCTCATGCACCGCGACCACGACTATATCGTCAAGGACGACCAGGTCCTGATCGTCGACGAGTTCACCGGCCGCGTCATGCCCGGCCGCCGCTATTCCGACGGCCTGCACCAGGCCATCGAGGCCAAGGAGCACGTCAAGGTCAAGCGCGAGAGCAAGACCCTGGCGACCATCACCTTCCAGAACTTCTTCAACAAATTTGATAAAAAGGCAGGCATGACCGGTACCGCTCTCACCGAGGAGCGCGAGTTCCGCGAGATCTACGGCATGGACGTCATCGAGATCCCGACCAACAGGCCTGTGATCCGTTTTGACGACCAGGACGCTGTCTACAAGACCAAGAAGGAAAAATTCCGCGCGGTCGTCCAGGCGGTCAAGGAGTCCTATGAGAAGGGCCAGCCCGTCCTGGTCGGCACCATCACTATCCAGGTCTCCGAGGAAGTCTCCCGGATGCTGAAAAAGGAAGGCATCCCTCACAACGTCCTGAACGCCAAGTTCCATGAGATGGAGGCGGAGATCGTCGCCGAGGCGGGCCGCCACGGCGCCGTCACCATCGCGACCAACATGGCAGGCCGCGGTACCGATATCAAGCTCGACGAGGAGGCCCGCGCCGCGGGCGGACTCCGGATCATCGGCACCGAGCGCCACGAGTCCCGCCGTATCGACAACCAGCTGCGAGGCCGAAGCGGACGTCAGGGAGACCCCGGCGAATCCCGTTTCTATATCTCCCTGGAGGACGACCTCATGCGCCTGTTCGGCTCGGACCGCATGATCGCCATGTTCAACGCCCTGCAGATCCCCGAGGACCAGGAGATCACTCACAAGTCCCTGTCCAAGGCCATTGAGGGCGCCCAGAAGAAGATTGAGAACAACAACTTCGGCATCCGCAAGAACCTGCTCGACTACGACCAGGTCATGAACGAACAGCGTGAGATCATCTACGCCCAGCGCCGGGAGGTCCTGGACGGCAAGAGCATGCGCGACAGCGTCTACAAGATGATCACTGACTTCGTCGACGCCACCGTCGACACCTGCATCAGCGACGATGTTGACAGCGACGACTGGAACCTGACCGAGCTCAACGAGCTCCTGCTGCCCACCATCCCGCTCGAGGTCGTCAACCGCGGCCGCATCCGCGAGCGCACCCGCGATGGGCTCAAGCAGCAGCTCAAGGAGGAGGCGGTCGCCCTCTACGAGTCCAAGGAGGCCGAGTTCCCCGAGCCCGAAGCCGTCCGTGAACTCGAGCGCGTCGTCATCCTCAAGGTCGTCGACCGCAAGTGGATGGACCACATCGACGACATGGAACAGATTCGTCAGAGCATCGGCCTGCAGGCCTACGGTCAGCACGATCCCCTTGTCGAGTACAAGATGGCGGGCTACGACATGTTCAACGAGATGACCCGCAACATCATGGAGGAGACCATCCGCGTCCTCTTCCACGTCAAGGTC
>CACZIO010000070.1 GCA_902781215.1 uncultured Lachnospiraceae bacterium | reverse complement strand
GGAAAGGACACAAACCGGATCCTTTTTCCCCTCACTTATTGTTAAAGCAATTGCCGTGCCAATTCCCGCGAACCGGCTGAAAAATCATGAATTTCCGGTAAAAAAGCGGCAAAAGTCCCTGTCGCCGCCGTCTTCCCCGTGGAAACGGCCAGGTTTTGCAGGCCTCCTCCTGCCTGCGCCCTGCCGCGCCATACTGTGCAGGAGCTTCCTGGAGGGAAAGAGCAGGGCGCAGCAAATCTCAGGAGACACATTTTGTGTCACGCGCACGCTTTTTGTGTGCCGTCAAAGTGTGTCACAGTGCGCACGTTTGTGCCACGCGCGCGCCATCGCAGTCGATGCCCGATTTCAGCCCGAAGCCACCCGGGCCGGGGGATCGGACCGGGGCAGCTCTGCCTCTGCTTCAGGCCTACTTTTTCTCAGAAGGGATTTCAGCAGGCGGCCATCTGGGCGATGACGGTGATCACCGGAAGGGTCGCGATCATGAGGATACTGCTGAGGGCGATGAGCTGGGAGGCCAGCTTCGCGTCGCAGCCGTAGTCGCCCGCGAAGACGCTCAGGACAGCCGACTGCATAGTGCCCTTGCAGATCACGATGGTACAGGTGATCAGGGGATCGAGGTGCAGGGGCAGCAGGATCAGCAGGATCAGGAGGGGCTGGGCGATCAGCTTGATGAAGGCGCAGGAATAGAGGGAGACCTGGGTGAAGGTCGTCTTCAGGTCCGCGCGCGAGATCTGGATGCCGACGATCAGCATGGCGAGGGGGCTGTTCATGCCGGCCAGCGAGGCCATGCTGCTGTTGATGGGACCCGGCAGGGTAATGCCCATGAGGAGGCGGATCATGCCGAGCACAAAGGCGATGACGCCGGGGGTCAGGAGGACTTTTTTGATGGAAAAGCTGCCGTCAGACATGGCCAGCGGGGAGTGGATCAGCAGGAAGATGGTCTCCACGATGACGATGAGGGAGGCATAGATCACGGCCTCCTCGCCCAGGACCGCCTGGACCAGGGCGATGCCCATGAAGGCGGCGTTTCCGTAGATGGCGCCCTCCTGGAGGACCGGGCGCTGTTTGGGGTCACGGCCGCGGAAGAGCCGGGTGGAGATCAGGGCTGCCACCATGGTGATGGCCGTGATCAGGCCGAAGGAAAAGGCGATGGATTTGAGAAACTCCGGCGAGCTGTCCACCATCAGTGACCGGATGACCGCGCAGGGCAGGCACACCCGGGTCAGGATGTAGGTCAGACTTCCGAGCCCCTGGTCCGTCACAGCTTTCAGGCGTCCCAGCAGGAAGCCCACGCCCATCATGATAAACAGTGTTCCCACCTGTGCGAGAATGATCAGGATCCTGTCCATATACGTGCTCCTTTCCTTTTGTATGCCGGCTGTTTCCTGCCGTCCGGCGGCTGACGCCTGTCTGCTGCAGGCTGCCGGCCCTCCGATGAAGGGCTCTCATCCGACGTCCCTGCCCGGCTCAGCCTGGCACATCGATTTCGAATCGTATTGTCATTGAGATATAAAGCAATTTGTGTGCCAGAAAAAGGAACCAGGGGGACGGTTCTCTGGTCCCTCCAAAAAAAGCGCGGCTGCCTGAGCACACCGCGCTTTCCCGATCCGATCAAGGCGCTGATCCGCCTGATCGGTCTTATAAAATTCACTTACCGGAGGCTGCTGTCATATTACAGGTAGGAGCCGTGGTCGGTCTTGAGGATGACACCCTGGCAGGCGCTGGACATGTCACTGATGAGGAAGAGGGCTGCATTGGCCTGCTCCTCGGGCGTGGCGCGGACGTCGTCGCGGCGCACGGAGTGGCTGTCGCGGATGGCGTTCATCATGCCGTCGCGCAGCGTGTGGGGAACCTCGTCGTGGTGTGCGGAGGTCGGGGAATAGGTGAAGCCGGGGCACAGGGCGTTGATACGCACGTGAGAGCCGATACCGGTCAGATACAGGGCCAGTGCCTCTGTGAAGGTGTTCACGCCGCCCTTGGAGGAGCTGTACACGATGCCGCACAGGGGACGGATGCCGTTGATGGAGGAAATGTTGAGGATGGAACCGCTGTCCTGCTCGATCATGACCTTGATGGCCTCCTTGCAGTAGACCATGGGTCCCTTCATGTTGGTGAGGAGGATGTCATCGATGCGGTCGATGTCCACTGCCTCGAGGGTCTGCATCTCGCCGATGGCGGCGTTATTGACCATGAAATCGAACTTGCCGAAGTTGTCGATGCAGGCCTGGATCGCCGCAGCCGCGTCGTTCGCGCTGTTGAGGTCGCCCTTCATGCAGATGGCCTTGCCGACCGCGCCCTCGACCGCGTTGACTTCCGCGCAGGCCGCTTCCAGCTTCTCCAGATTGCGGGCAGTCATGACGATGTTGCCGCCCTCCTGGACAAATTTTTTGGCAATGCCGAGGCCGATGCCCTGGCTCGCGCCGACGATGATTCCGTTTTTACCGCTCAAAAGTCCCATGCTGCGTTCTCCTTTCTGCGATCTGCCGCTCAAAAAATACCGTTACCGGCGGACTATTCTTCACCCCGCTCCACACTGACAGGCATCTGGACGTCATGTCATCCCGTTGTTCTGCTGTCCTGTCATCCGCTGCGCAGGGTGCTGTTTCCATTGTCTGTTACAGTTGTAACGATGCATGTTTTTTATCTGAGAAAATTTTATCATGCAGAAAAATTGAATACCAATTTGCGTTTTTTATACGTTCTATGAAATATTTTTGTCGCCGGAAAACCGCCCCCGCGGTCCTTTCGCGCTGAAACCACCTAAGGGACCGGAGAACCGTCCCCGTGGTCCCTACACGTCCCCGTGGTCCCTACAAAAAACGGCCGCGGAAGCCGGTGTCGACCGGTCCCGCGGCTGTTATGTCACATGGGGGAATGACCGTATTTATATTATGATCAGAATTCTCTGCTGGCGATGAATCTGTATTCGGAGGTATCGCCGGCTTCAACGTTGTACATGGTCTTCCAGATGGAGAAGTTGTCCGCGTTCAGGTCAGCATTCTTGCCTGCATAGATCAGGTTCTGGCGGAAATTGTCTTCCTTGTTGAACCAGTCAAAGGCGATCTCGACAGCGTGGTCGATGGTCCAGTTGCTGTGGCCGCCGCCCTCGACAGGGACGAATTCGGCATCATAGCCGACGCCCTTGAGGTACGCACAGACTTCTTTTGCGGGCTCGAACTGGGGAGCATCCTCTGTTCCGCAGATAATGAGGATCTGAGGGACGACATCGCCCTTGATCGTCTTCTCGGCGAGCGCGTTCATATCGTGCTGTCCGCCGATGAAGTCCTCCATCTTGTCGACACCGAGCATGGTCATGTACTGGCGTTTCGTGTGCAGGTCCCATGTGGGCACTTCGGGGGCGTCGATCCAGACCTGTCTGTGCCATGCCGCGTCCACTGCGATGATCTTGCCGAAAACATCCGGATACTGGAGGCCGATGTTCATGGCGCCGTGGCCGCCCATGGAGAAGCCCATGATCGCGGTGTCCTCGCGCTTGTGGGACAGGTTCAGGAAGCGGCGGGTGAAGTTGACCAGGTCTCTGGCGATCAGCTTGGTGAAGTAGTTTCCGGTATAAGGAGAATCGGTGTACCACTGGTTCTCACCGCCGACGACAACGACGACCACATTGTAATCCTCTGCGAAGGCCTGCAGCCTGGTATAGTTGGCGGGACCGCTGAAATTGCCCAGGAGGCCCTCCAGATAGTAGACTGTCTTATAGGGCGCGTTCTTTTCCGGCAGGGGCTGATCCGCCAGAACCATGTGGTCTGTGGGAATGATGATGTCCATCGGAATTGCGCGGTACAGTGCTTCACTTACAAAGTTCAGTGTCATTTTTGCCATTTTTGAGACCCTCCTTCTTTCATGATCATTCTGCAGATCCACCTGCATTTTCTGTCTGTTTTCTTTCCCCTGCGTTGGGATTCGTTTTTGTTGTATTCATTGTATTGGTATCCCCTGCTTTTCAGAAGTGTTCAAAACCGTTCAGGCGCGTTACGCAAAACGTAACACGCGGGTGCCTGTCACATTTCTTTTGGCACAAAAATTGCTTTGTTTATTTATCAAAAAAGGTCCAGTGTATCTGGCACATTTTTACAGATCATTCGCAAACTTCTTTGACGCCAACAGGAAACCGTCTCCGCGATTTCCCGTGGGCTGCGCGGAGCGCCCTGCGCTCCGCTCAGGAGGCAGCAGATGGGTTGCGCGTCGATACGCGCTCCGCTTAGGAGGTAGTATGGTTCATCCGCAGCTTTATACGTTTGTCAAAGTCGTCGAGTGCAGGAGCTTTTCCAAGGCGGCGGACGCCCTTTTTCTCTCGAGAGTCTCCGTCATGCGTCAGGTCAATGCGCTGGAGGAGCGCATCGGGGTCCGGCTCCTGGAGCGGGGCAGTTCCGGAATCCGGTTGACGCCCGCCGGAAAATCGCTGTACAGAGATTCCCTGCAGATCATTCTGGAATCCGGGGAGGCTGTCCAGCGCGCGCGCAAGATCGCGCAGGCCACGCTGCACACGGTCCGGGCAGGTACTTCACTGCTCAATCCCTGCCAGCCCCTTGTCTCAATCTGGGATGAGATCCGGGGCGACTATCCGAACCTGAGACTCCGCGTCGTCCCCTACAGCGATGAACAGAACGAGATCCTGGAGCTTCTGTCCACACTCGGAAAACGGTTTGACCTGTTTCTGGGCGTCAACGACTCCTATACCTGGCAGGAGGTGACCAGCTTCCTGCATCTTCGCGACGAGCCCATCCAGTGCGCGGTTCCAATCACGCATCCTCTTGCTTCGCGCACATCCCTGCAGGTCTCCGACCTCGACGGGCAGGAGCTGATGATGGTCAGCGAAGGGGACTCCCCCGGCAATGCACGAGCCCGCGCTATTCTGCAGTCCGCATGCCCGGATCTGCGCATCATTGACGTCGGGTACTACTACGACATCGATGTATTCCACACCTGCGTCGAGCGCAACTGCCTGCTCCTGAGTTTCGGCCTGTGGGAGAACGTCCACCCCTCCCTGGTCACGATTCCGATCGAGTGGGACTGCGCGATTCCCTATGGACTTGTCTATCCGAAAAAGCCTTCGCCGGAGGTAGCCGCCTTTATAGAAGCGGTCCGCGGATACCTGCAGCATGAAACCGCATAGGGTAAGCTTTCATTAGCAACATTCGTTTTTTGACTAACGATGTAAACAGCGCTAAAATTTGAAAAAAATCTGCCGCGGTTACACAGCGGCAGAAGAAAGGACGTAAAACATGAAAAATGTATGGTTGATCACGGGCGCTTCCCGCGGACTCGGCAGGGCTTTCGTGGAGGCGGCCGTGAAGAATGGTGACAGTGTGATCGCAGGTGTGCGTCGGATCGACCCGGAGGACGCGCTCTTCCGGGAGCCGGAGGTGCTGGTCGTGAAACTGGATGTGACCGATCAGGCCCAGATCGATGCGGCCGTGCAGGCCGGCATGGACCGGTTCGGCAGGATCGACATTCTGGTCAACAATGCGGGCTTCGGGATGAACGGCGCTCTGGAGGAGATCAGCGAGGCCGAGCTGCAGCACCTGTTCGCGACGGATTATTTCGGCCTGATCAATATGACAAAGGCTGTGCTCCCTGGCATGCGGGCACAGAAATCCGGCAAAATCCTCAACGTGGCCTCCGAGGCCGGCATCGTCGCGGGCGCCGGCTGCACGGCCTACAATGCCGTCAAGTTTGCGGTCGTCGGTCTCTCCCACGGCCTGCGTGAGGAGCTGGCCTGCTTCGGCATCCAGGTCTGCGTCGTCTGCCCCGGTCCCTTCCGGACGGATTTCCGGGACGGCAGCTCCATGCCCGCTGTCGCCGTGCCCATGCCGGAATATGACGGCACGCCCGCGCACAACATCGTCACCTGGCTGAAGGAGAACAACCACATGCAGGACGGCGACCCGCAGAAGGCGGCCGCCCTGGTCGTCCGCATCGCATCGCAGGACACGATCCCGCGTACACTGGCTCTGGGCAAGGGCTGCTGCGACCACATCCGCGACAATTATGCCCGCACACTGGAGGAGATGGAGACCTACTACGAGGATTCCGCCGCCACGGCATTTGCGGAATGAGTTCTCTTTTCAATGATCGAAAGGGCGGGCCCTGCATCCGGCTGTCTCCCATCCCCATGCAAACAACAACGGCACCCCGCAAGGGGTGCCGTTTTATGTACCGTCTGATTCAAAAGATGGTTTGAGAGCGGTATCATTCCCGCCCCACTCCTATCCTGTTTCTTATCGCGGCCCCCTCAAAAAGGGACCGGAGAACCGTCCCCGTGGTCCCGTCCCCGTGGTCCCTTAATCCTTGATGAGATTTTCCAGGGTCTGGTAGAGGTTGTCGGGTTCGACGGGCTTGGACAGGTGGGCGTTGAGGCCGGCCTGCATGCTGCGCTGGACGTCTTCGTCGAAGGCGTTGGCCGTGAGGGCGATGATGGGGATGGTACCTGCGTCCGCGCGTTCCATCTCCCGGATGGCCCGGGTGGCTTCGAGGCCGTTCATGACTGGCATGCGCATGTCCATCAGGATGGCGTCGTAATATCCGGGATCGTGGTCGCGGAACATCTGCACCGCGATCTCGCCGTTCCGGGCATGGTCGACCTCCATCTCGCGCATGGACAGGACCATGATCATGATCTCGGCGTTGATCTCCACGTCCTCCGCCAGGAGGATCCTGCGGCCCTTGAGGTCGGTTTTCGCGGCAGCCGCGGCGCCCTTCTTTTTGCGGAAGGCCTCGCGGAATTCATCCATGACCGTCTCCGCGAAGAGGGGCTTGGGGACAAAGGTGTCCACGCCGGCGCGCAGGGCTTCGTCCGCCACGTCGTCCCAGTTGTAGGAGGTCAGGATGATGATGGCGGATTCGTGGCCCACGATTTCGCGGATCCGCCTGGTGGTCTCGATGCCGTCCATCTCCGGCATCTTCCAGTCGACCAGGACCAGGTTGTAGGGCTCCTGGCGGGCGTGGCGGAGCCGGACCATCTCCACTCCCTCCGCGCCTGAACGGGCTGTGTCACAGCTGACGCCGACCTGGCCCAGGACCAGCTTCGCGTGCTCGCACGCGACCTGGTCGTCATCGATCACCAGGACCGCCATCTCATGGGGGTGCAGGACCAGTTCATTGTCGTCCCCTGTCCGCCGGTCGGCCTGGCCCAGGGTCACGACGACCGTGAAGGTCGTCCCCTTTCCTTTTTCGCTCTCGACGTCAATATTGCCGTTCATGAGCTCGACGATGCTCTTGGTGATCGGCATGCCCAGTCCGGTGCTGCCGTATTTGCTGGTGGTGGAGGAGTCCTCCTGGGTGAAGGCATCAAAGAGCCTGGGCAGGTATTCTTTGCTCATGCCGATGCCCGTGTCGCTGATGATGAAGCGCAGGGTGGCCTTGCCGTCAAACCGCGTGGTCTCCTCCACACGGAAGGTGATCTTCCCTCCTTCGGGCGTGAATTTCACGGCGTTCCCCAGGATATTGATCATGACCTGGCGGAGCTTCATGTCGTCGCCGATGTAATAGTCCCTGACATTTCTGCCGACGACCGTCTCGTAGACCAGGCCCTTGTCTCTGCACTGGCCGCTGATAATGGTGTTGACCTGCTCAAAGGCCTTCGCAAAGGAAAACTCCTCGTGGTGGATGGTCATCCGGCCGGATTCGATCCGGGACATGTCCAGGATATCGTTGATGATCCCCAGCAGGTGCTGGGCGGAATCACCGATCTTGACCAGCTGCTCGCGGGTCTCTGCCGAGAGGTCCGGATTGTTCAGGGCGATATTGTCCAGGCCGATAATGGCGTTCATGGGCGTCCGGATCTCATGGCTCATATTGGAGAGGAAGGCGGTCTTGGCCCGGTTGGCAGCCTCTGCCGCCTCCAGAGCGGTACTCAGCGCCTCGTTTCTGGCCATGGACTCGCGCATCTCCTGATCGATGTCCGTGAAGCCCACACCGATGGCGTGGACCTGGTGGTCCTCCCTGTCCTCCGGCCGGCTGACGCCGGCCATGCGGAGCATCTCGTAGATCTCCACCCCGTCGTGCACGCGCAGGTAGCGGCAGGTGATGATCAGTTCTTTGGCCAGGCGCCTGCGGATGTTGTCCGGATCGATAAATTCAAGAAAGTCCTTCCGGTAAGGCTCTGCGACATATTTTTCTCCATAATTGGTGAAAAAGTCATGAAAAGAGAAGTGCTCTCCCACCGCGACCGCGTTCTCAAAGGTTTTGTCCTGGCGGTAGCAGACCGCCTCGTCCGTATCCAGGGTCACGTAGTAGACACTGCGGTAGTCCGACGCCATGGCCGTGATCATCTCGGACTGCTGGTTTGCCTGTCTCTGCTGCTCCAGCAGCTCCTCCTGCAGGCGGATCTTCTCCTCCAGCTCCTGCTGTCGGGCCTCCGCCGCCTTGATGCGGGTCATCTCCGTCACGTCGACGCACATGCCCAGCAGGCACTCCCGCCCGCCCGCGTCGTTAAATTTCATCTTGGTCGTCTGCAGGTTGCGGATCACTGTTCCCGCGGCATCCGGCACATCCTCAAAGAAGATATAGGCGCTGTCCATGTTCAGGGCCTTCTGATCGTCTTCGACAAAATGATCCGCTGTCTCCCTGTCAAAGATCTCATGGTCGGTCAGGCCGACGACATCCTCCGGCCGCTCCCTGCCGGCATACTCCGCGAAGGCCTGGTTGCAGGCCAGGTATTTCCCCGTCTTCGCGTCCTTGGAAAAGCTCATGGCCGGCATATTGGACAGGAGGGAGGCCACAGACCCCATCATCTCCGCCAGCTTCGCCGCGGATTCAACCTCCTCCCGCAGGAGCCGGTTCTCCTCTTCGGCCAGCTTTGCCTCGCGCAGGGCCTGCTGCACCCGCTGTCCCTGACGGACATCGTCGTCCACATCCTTGAAACCGCAGACGATTCCCATTTTTCCGCCCGGCATGTCGACTCTGGCAAACTCGATCCGGAAATAGCGCTCGCTGCCGTCCTCCATGGCCCGGAGGTAGTTGATATTGAACTGGGGTTTTCCCCGGAGCCTGCGGACAATATTCGGGAGCTTCAAATCCTCCTGCAGGCGGGGCTGGTCCTCCTTGGCCACGGTGGTACGGATATAGTACTCCTTGGCCTGGGAATATTTCATGCGCCCCAGGGCGGCCCGGATCGGGGCCGCATGCGTAGTCTCTCCCTTGACGTCGCCGCGGTAAAGGGAAAAATGCTCCGTCTCCACGTCGTTGATCAGCCAGACCGTGTGGTAGGATTCGCTGAGCGCCTCGATGACTGCCTGACGGACCGCCAGATCGGACTCCATCCGCTCGCGCTTCTCTGTGATGTCCGAGATAAAGACGTAGTAGATCCCGCCGTAGGCCTCGGTCTCCGTATAGTGGCCGTAGTCCTCCACCCAGCGGATCACGCCGTCCCGGCGGACAATACGGTATTCCACATAGTCCCGGCTGTCCTCGCTGTTTTCACCGATCTGGACTTCGATCGACTGACGGATCGCGTCGTAGTCCTCCGGGTACACCATGCCCCGGAAGGTATAGCCTGTCAGATTCCTGAACTGGTCCAGGTCATCACAGCCAAAGATCTCCAGAACTTCCTCATTGGCATAGAGAATGTCCTCATCTCCCTCCGCCCGGTAGATAAAGAATCCACCCGGCATATGTCTGCCGATCTCTTCCACGATGGGGAGTGTCGTATCGTTGAGAGCAAATCTTTTTCCGAACATTCCGAATTCCTCCGAAACAGTCACTGCTTAAATCTACCAGAGCACTTGTTTTGCCAATGTTACTTTCGCACGGAAAAGTCTTTCCGCTGAGGAGTATCCAGTTTTTTTCTCTGCAAAAGGGACCGGAGAACCGTCCACCTGGTGCCAAAGGAGCCGGAGAACCGTCCCTCTGGTCCCTACGGCCGGATCAGGCTCTCGAGGGTCTCATAGAGGACCTCGGGCTGCACGGGCTTGGAGAGGTGGGCATTGAGACCGGCCTGCATGCTGCGCTGAACGTCTTCGTCGAAGGCGTTGGCGGTGAGGGCGATAATGGGGATGGTCTTTGCGTCCTCGCGGTCCATGGCCCGGATCCGCCTGGTCGCCTCGAGGCCGTCCATTTCCGGCATGCGCATGTCCATCAGGATGGCGTCGTAGTAGCCGGCGGGATGGTCCGTCACCTTTTCCACGGCGATCCTGCCGTTGACGGCCAGATCGACCTGCATGCCTCTGGTCTGCAGGACCATCTGCATGATCTCCGCGTTGATCTGCACGTCCTCTGCCAGGAGGATGTGCCTGCCGTTGAGGTCGGCTTTTGTCTGCGTCTGCTTCTCGCGGACTCCCTTGCGGTTCATGGCCGACCGGAATTCCTCGATCACGGCAGCCGCGAACAGGGGCTTGGACAGGAAGCTGTCCACACCCGCCTCGAGGGCCTCCTCCAGGACATCGTCCCAGCGGTAGGCGGTCAGTATGATGATGGCGGACTCATTGCCCACGATCTCGCGGATGCGGCGGGTCGTCTCGACGCCGTCCATCTCCGGCATCTGCCAGTCCACCAGAATCAGATTGTAGGGTTTGCGGCGCGCATGGCGGAGCCGTACCAGCTCGACCGCCTCCCCGCCGGAGGCGGCGGTCTCCGCGTCGATTCCCGCCTTGCCCAGCACCAGCTTCGCGTGCTCGCAGGCGACGGGGTCGTCATCGATGATCAGCACGCACATGTCCTGCGGATGGATCTCGCCCGGCTCCTCGCCGTCCTCCCTGCGGTCGGCGTCCACGAGGGTCACTGTGACGGTAAAGACAGAGCCCTTCCCCTTCTCGCTCTCGACCTCGATCGTGCCGTTCATCATCTCCACGATACTCTTCGTGATGGCCAGGCCGAGCCCGGAGCTGCCGTATCTGTTGGTGGCGGAGGAGTCCTCCTGGGCAAAGGTATCAAAGATGCGGGGCAGGAATTCAGGACTCATGCCGATACCGGTATCCGCGATGGTAAAGCGCAGGGTGGACTGGCGGTCATAGTGCGCGGTCCGCTCCACGGACAGCTCCACCCGGCCGCCCTCCGGCGTGAATTTCACCGCATTGCTCAGGATATTGATCAGGACCTGGCGCAGTTTCATGGTGTCGCCGATGTAATAATCGTCGATCTCGGTTTTGATATGGCACTGGTAGTCCAGACCCTTCTCACTGCACTGGCCGCTGAAGAGGGTATTGACGGTCTCCAGGAGCTTGCGGAAGGAGAACTCCTCGTTGCGGAGAGTCATGCGGCCGGATTCGATGCGGGACATGTCCAGGATGTCATTGATCAGGTTCAGCAGGTGGTCCGCGGACGCGCCGATCTTCTCCAGGTAGCCCCGGGTCCTGTCGGGCAGGTCCGGGTCATTGAGAGCGATATTGTCCAGGCCGATGATGGCGTTCATGGGAGTCCGGATCTCATGGCTCATATTGGACAGGAAGGCGGTCTTGGCCCGGTTGGCCTCCTCGGCCACGCCCAGGGCGTCGCTGAGGGTCTGCTGCTGCTCCAGGTTCCTGCGGGTCTCCGCGTCGACATCTGTGAAGCAGGCGCCCACATTGTTGATGACATCTCCGTCCATCTCGCCGGGGTGATGGACGCCCGCGAAGCGCACCATCTCATAGGAGTCCTGCCCGTGGCGGTGGACCGTATAGGTATAGGAGATCACGCGGCTGCGGGACAGTCCCTCCCGGATCGCGTCCGGCTGAATAAAGCGCAGAAATTCCTCACGATACGCGTCTGTGATGTAACGGTTGGCGTAGGCGGTGACGGACTCCAGATAGCGGAAGCGCTCACCGACCTTGAACCCGTCCTCGATATCCGCATGGGCCTGGTAGCAGATTCCTTCGTCCTTGTCCAGCTCCAGGTAGTAGACGCTCCAGAAGTCCGACGCCAGGGCCGTGATCATCTGTCCCTGCTGTTCTCGCTGTTTTTCCTCCTCGAGCAGCTTCTCCTGCAGGGCCAGACGCCGCTCCAGCTCCTGCTGCTTGACGCGGTTCTCCGCGTCCGAGGTCTCTTTCTCGATTCGGAGACGGGCTGTCCTGCGGTACTGCTCAATGACATAGGCAAAGACAAGGAGCATGACGAGCACGGTCAGCAGGGACTGCAGGATGCCCCTGCGGACAGTCCCCTCTGAGATGGAACTGATCTGCTGGCTGATCACGCTCTCGCGGATCAGGTAGGTGAGCATCCAGTCCGTACCCTCGACCGGGATATAGCTCAGGGTCTCGCGGATCCCCTTGTAGGTGAAGGAGACCTCTCTTGACACGCCCTCCTGAAAGTCCTGCCGGACCTGGTCAAAGCTGTAGCCTTCCTCGTACTCGGCCTGCGACAGGGCCTCCAGCAGGTTGTCCTCCACCGCCAGGCCGCCCAGTACCGTGTTGCTCAGGGCGACACCGTCCTTGGTATAGATGTTGCAGAAGGTGGAGCCGTTTCCCTCGGGCTGCATGGAGACACCGGACAGCATCTCCTTCATATCGATCTCTATGAAGCACACCTCCAGGGTGCTGCCCCGGAAGGGAATGCTGCCTGCCGGCGCCGCGATGACTACCTTTTTGTCCGCCTTGTCGAGGTTGTGCACATAGATCTGCGGCTCGCTGATCGCCGTGTGGTCGATCGCGTAGTCCTCCCCCGCCGCCCTGGGCCCGGTCGAAGTGTAGACCGTGCCGTCGGCTCCGATAAAGGCATATCTCTCCAGGCCGAAGAGGTGCTTCATCTTGGTCTGGTAGGCCTGCAGGCTCTCCGGACTGGCAAGGTCATCCTCCGTCAGCAGGTCAAGGGTCGTCTGCATGTCATTGATCCGGTCCCTGAGGTTCTCCGCCACGACCTGTTCACGGCGCCCCGCCAGCTCGTCCAGATAGAGCAGGCTGACCGCACGGACAGCCTCCTCCGTATCCTTTCTCGCGCTCCGTCCTGTCCAGAGCGTCCCCAGCAGCAATATCACCATGACTGCAACGAGGCCTATGATCGCGATCAGTGCCGTGTTTTTTCTTCTGCTTTCCATTATGTTCTCCCACGCACATGCTGTGCGGACCGCAGGCATGCGCTGATGTTCTTCATCTTCCCGACCATGCCGAAAAAAGAAGTAAACTACCGGTTCAGCACGGTGACATACTCCCACCACTTTCGCTATCGCTAAGAAGTGGGGGCTTCCTGTTCGACATCCCTGAAGGGATGAGCATTCGCAGGCTATCCCCGCGTGTCCCGCGGTTGGTATGACAAAGCCCGGAAACGGGCAAATGACATCTTGTCCGGATACGCACATAACATGGATCTGCCGTATGACCCAGCCAGGCCCCGCCGGCCGGCCACGGTCAGTCCCGTCTGCCTATGATCAGGCTCCCTCCAGGATCCTGCGTCCCTCCTCGCGGATGTTCACTGCCGCGTTCAGGTCCCGGTCCATGCACAGGCCGCAGGAGCAGCGGTACACGCGCTCATCGAGTCTCAGTTCCTTCTTCACGTTCCCGCAGCGGCTGCACATTTTACTGGACGGAAAGAATCTCCCCACCTTCACAAAAGACTTTCCCTGTTTCTCCAGCTTATAAGCCAGCATGGTGCGGAATGCCCCGAAGCTGTTGTCCGCCACGCTCTTACCGAAATGGAGGCTCCGGCTCATCGCCTGCATGTCGATGTCTTCCACAGCGATGACATCATAGCGGTCTGCGAGGTCCCGGCTGAGCTTGTGCAGATAGTCCTTCCGCTGGTTCCGGATCTTTTCGTGGCGGAGGGCGACCCGCCTCTTCTGCTTTTCGTAGTTCCGGCTCCCTTTTTTACACTTCGAGAGCCTGCGCTGATCCCTGGCCAGGCGCTCCTGCGCCAGCCTGTAATAACCGGGATACTCCGCACGGCTCCCATCCGAGAACACTGCCATCCCCCGCATGGCGAAGTCGATGCCCAGCACCTTCGCATCCTCCCTGTCCGCTCCGGGCGTTTGGTTTTCGCGCGCCGGATACTCGTACAGAAGAGACGCGTAGTACTTTCCTGACGGCTCCATGCTGACGGTGACAGATTTCAGGACATATCCCTCCGGGATCCGCCTGTGCTGCCGGATCCTGACCGACCCTGCCTTTGGCAGGCGGAGCCTGCCGTCTTCCAGGGTGATGTTCCCATTCACCACATTGGTGGTGTAGCTCTTCCGGCTCCTGTGTTTTGACTTGAACCGGGGATACCGGTTCTTTCCTGGTTCAAAGAACCTGGCAAATGCCGCCTCCAGGTGGAGCTGGACATTGGCCAGCGCCAGGGAGTCGACCTCCTTCAGCCAGGGAAAGTCCTTTTTGTACCCGGCTGGTGTAAGGCGTTTTGTCTTCCCTGTCTCCTCATACATGATTTTTTTGTCCGCCAGCATGCGGTTATATACAAAGCGGCAGCAGCCGAAGGTCCTGTGGAAGAGTTTTTCCTGCTCCCTGCCAGGATACAGGCGGAACCTGTATGCCCTCTGTGCCTTCAGGGCAGGCATCGTGCTGTGTCCTTCCGTTGTGATGTTCATTTTTCCCCCTGCGTTTCTATGTAGCGCCGGATCTCTTCGATGGGGGCCCCGCCCGCAGTGAGCAGGCAGAAGCTCTGGCTCCAGAAGGCATCCTTCCACAGTTTTTCCCTGATCTGAGGGAACTCCTTCTTCAGGAGGCGGCTGCTGGCGCTCTTGTAGGCGTTGATGAACCTGCTGAGCGCGCTCCCGGGCTGTGCGCGGAACATGATGTGGACATGATCCGCATCATGGCTCCATTCCTCCAGTGTCAGTCCATAGCGCGGGGCGATATAGCAGAAGATCTCCTTCGCCCGGTCTGAGACTTCATCATCGAACACCTTTCTCCTGTATTTGACGACCAGGATGAGGTGATAATACAAAAGAAAAACCGAATGGGCATTATGG
>CACZIO010000069.1 GCA_902781215.1 uncultured Lachnospiraceae bacterium | reverse complement strand
TGATGGCCGCCCACAGCGACATCGCCCTCGCCGCCATCGGCATCGTCCTCAAGGCGGAGCGGCTGCCGCTCAACGTCGGCGTCGGCCTCTGCCTGGGTATGGTCCCCCTCGCGGCCTACAATTATTCCGCAGGAAACCTACCGCGAATGCAGTCCGTCCTGCGCGCCGCGCGCGCCACAGGCATCGCGATCAGCATCGCCAGCATCGCCCTCTACGAGCTCTTCGCCCCGTATCTCATCCGGATCTTCATCGGGGACGCCGCGACCGTCGCCCTGGGGACGAATTTCCTCCGGATCCGCGTCCTCGCCACGATCATGATGTTCATGAGCTTCATCTACGTCTACTTTTTCCAGGCGCTCGGCCAGGGCCGCACTTCTCTCTTCCTGGTCGTTATGCGCTGGCTCATGATCAACATCCCCATGCTCTTCCTGCTGGACAGGCTCTTCGGCGTCTACGGCCTGGCCTGGTCCCAGCTGGTCAGCGACACACTGGTGGCCTTTCTGTCCTGGCTCATCTACCACAGGTACCGCCTGAAGCACCTGCGCGCTTAAGACACAACCGCTTTAGACGATTCTCACTGGTTCTTTTGAACCGTTGAGAACGGAGACCACTTGGGACGGTTCACACCGGTTCTTTTTGGCCATAAAAAAAGACCATCAGGGACGGTTCTCGCCGGTTCTTTTGAACCGTTGAGAAGCGTCTCCGGTGGTTCCAGCCCGGTGATTCCTGGTGGTCTGCTCCGGAAACCAGACGGACCTAAAAAGCTCCCCGAACAGTTTTCATCCTGTCCGGGGAGCTTCTCTTATACTGCTGTCATCCGTCCTCTTATATCGCGGCCATCTGCCTCACACAGATTTCATCAGCCGGCGATGGCGATGGTCTTCTTCTCAGGAACCTTGGGGGTCTCTTTCTTCGGGACCGTGATCCTGAGGACACCGTCCTCAAACTTAGCCTGGATCTCCTCCTCGGTGACGTTGTGGCCGACGAAGAAGCTCCTCTGCATGGAGCCGGCATAGCGCTCCTGGCGGATGACTCTGCCCTTGTCATTCTTTTCATCCTTGTCTAGGCCCTTGGTCGCCGCGACGGTCAGGGTGCCCTTCTCAAGGGTCAGGGTGATCTCATCCTTGTGGAAGCCGGGCAGGTCGATGTCGATCTCGTACTGCTCATCCTTCTCATGGACGTCCGTCTTCATCAGGCGTGCGGCGTTCTTGCCGTACAGCTTCCTGTCCACATCCTCCAAGCCGAAATCCCTCATGGTCGGGAAACGGAAATCCATCCAGTCATCAAAAAGGTTCTCACCGAAAATACTAGGATATAACATGATCTTTACCTCCTCTATCACAAAACAATCGTTTGATCGAAGGCAGCCGGCCTGTCGGTGTATCCCGTCTCCGGAGGATCTCCGGCGGCGTCCCGCGCGGCCTGCACAGCTGCGATTGAAGCTGGTTACTTTTGGAACATCCGGAAGGAGAAGCTCTTTGTTTCTTCTCTGTTTCCTTTGTTCTATATGTGTTATAACACTCATTATTAGCGCTGTCAAGTGGTGAGTGCTAATTTTTTTCAAAATTTTTCTTCTTCACCTTTTATGCCATGCCGCTCGCAGGTGCGCAGGCATCCTGTATTCCGATGATCAATCTCCATACCCTGCAGAAAACCTGATTATGCCGCCGGCCTGGCTGTGATATAATTCTTACAGGTTTTGCAGCATGGCTGCATGGGCCTCGGCAAGTCCGCCAGGACAGGCACACAGTGACTGGATGATGTATCTTTTAAAGCGTATCTGTATGAAAAGGAGCCCAAAATGCAGTTGATCGATACTTTTCCCACCGACAGAATCGGAGATCTGGAATACAGGGTCGGGCGGGTCCTGCCCTTTGGCGCCACCATCACGGACGGCGGCGTCAACTTCAGTGTTTTTTCCAAAGAGGCGGCCGGCTGCACCCTCCTGCTCTATCACCACGGCGATGACAGGCCCTTTGTCGAAATTCCCTTCCCCGAAGAGTTCCGCATCGGCAACGTCTACACCATGATGGTCTTCGGGATCCAGATCGAGACGACCGAGTACGGCTACCGCTTCGACGGGGTCTGGGACCCGGCCGCGGGGCAGTATTTTGATCCGGCTCAGCCGGTCTTGGATCCCTATGCCAAATCGGTATCCGGCCGGAGCGTGTGGGGCAGGCTTCCGAAAGCAGGCGCAGGCTTCGTTCACCGGGGCCAGATCATCCGCGAGGACTACGACTGGGAGGGCGACAAGCCCCTCGAGCTCCCTCTGGAGGACCTGGTCATCTATGAGATGCATGTCCGCGGTTTCACGCAGGATCCCTCCAGCGGCGTCCGGCACCGGGGAACCTATGCCGGCATCGTCGAGAAGATTCCCTATCTGAAGTCCCTGGGCATCAACTGCGTCGAGCTCATGCCCATCTTCGAATTTGACGAGTTTGAATATGTCCGCCAGGACAACCCACAGGATTTGAAGGGGCTCCGGCTCAATTACTGGGGCTACTCGACCGTCTGCTTTTTTGCCCCCAAGGCGGGTTACGCGGCGTCCGCTCCCTTCGGCATGGAGGCGGACGAGCTGAAAAACCTGATCAAAAAACTCCACCAGAGCGGGATCGAGGTGATCCTGGATGTCGTCTTCAACCACACGGCCGAGGGTGACCAGCGGGGGCCCTCCATTTCCTACAGGGGTATCGACAACCGCACCTACTACCTTCTGGGGCCCGAAGGCAGCTACTACAATTTCAGCGGCTGCGGCAATACCATGAACTGCAACAATGCAGTCGTCCGTAACCATATCCTGGACTGCCTGCGCTACTGGGTGTCCGCCTACCACATCGACGGCTTCCGCTTCGATCTGGCCTCCATCCTGACCAGGGACGCGGACGGTGCACCCATGATGTCGCCTCCCCTGATCGAGGCGCTCGCCCACGACGCGGTCCTGGGCAGCACAAAGCTGATCGCGGAGGCCTGGGACGCCGGCGGCCTCTACCAGGTCGGAAACTTTCCCTCCTGGAACCGCTGGTCGGAGTGGAACGGCAGGTACAGGGACTGTGTGCGCCGCTTCGTCAAGGGCGATGCCGGCTGTGCCCCCGAACTCTTCCAGCGGATCGCCGGCTCCGAGGACCTCTACCCCGGGCGCGGCCCCACCGTCTCCATCAATTTCGTCACCTGCCACGACGGCTTCACCATGTACGACCTCGTCTCCTACAACGAAAAACACAACGAGGCGAACGGCGAGGACAACCTCGACGGCAGCAATAACAACGACAGCTGGAACTGCGGCGCCGAGGGCGAGACGACAGACCCGGAGGTTCTCGCGCTCCGCAATCGTCAGCTCCGCAACTTCTACACCCTGCTCCTGACCAGCCGCGGCATCCCCATGCTCCTGTCGGGCGACGAATTCGCCAACTCCCAGTCCGGCAACAACAACGCCTACTGTCAGGACAACGAGATCTCCTGGCTCAACTGGGACCAGCTGACCTCCCGGCAGGACCTCTGCGACTACGTCCGCACCCTGATCGCCCTGCGCGCCGCCCATCCGGTCCTGCGCGCACCGCATTTCGACCGCGGCTACAACGGGACCGGATACCCGGAGCTCTCCTTCCACACCACCACGCCCTGGAACCACGACCCCCAGGCCCACACACTGACCTTCGCCGTCCTCTTCGCCGAGGACCACATCAAATACGGCACGCCCGCGGACACGTATATCTACGTCCTGATCAATGCCCACTGGGAGGCGCACACCTTCGAACTCCCGATCATCCCGGCGGGACTTCAATGGCATCTGGTATGCAGATCCGGCAGGACTGCAGATCCGCTGGGACAGGAACCAGCCCCGGAGCCCCCGATGCAGCTGACCCTGGGTCCCCGCGAGACCGCCGTCCTGATCTCATCCAGCGACTGAATCAAGGGACCACGGGGACGGTTCTCCGGCTCCTTCTTCCCTGCGCCGGCCGGCCCGGCGGCACGGCGGCAGGAGCCACGGGGACGGTTCTCCTGCTCCATCCTCACCCCTTTTTCCAGGTCGATCAGACAAACAAAAAACCACGGCAGATCACGCTTGACTGTGATCTGTCGTGGTTTTTCAAATTGCTTTTCCTGCGGCGTTTCTCTTATTCCGCATGTCCCAGGCAGCGCCGTCCGGCCTTGCCCGGCTTATTCCGCGGATTCCTCCGCAGCCGCTGCATCACCGGCCTCTGCCGCACCGGCATCCCCGGCAGGCGCCTCCGCGCCCTCTTCCGCAGCTTCACCGCCTTCCGCGCCGGCCTCAGTGCCTTCGCCGTCCTCCGCCTGGACATCATCCAGAGAAACACCCATCTGCTCGAGCTGCTCGGGAGTCACGGTGATCATGTCGTCCGTTGCAAATTCCGCTGCGGACTCCGTCGCGCCGGCACCGGCATCCTCCGGTGTCACAGGCCGCACGCCGACGGTTCCCATTCCGACGCCCCAGTGGAAAGAGGCCCATACAGAAAGGCCTACAATGACGGCGACGAACACGCCGAACACGATGGCCCAGAGCTTATAATTGACCTTGACTTCGCTTTTCTTTTTCCTGTTTTTGATCTTGACTGTATTAGACATCTCCGCCTGCTCCTCCGTTTTGTTTCATTTCATGCGTCACGCGCAACCGCCATTATACCACAAAAACAGCGCGGCAGAAACAGGAAAGAGGAAAAAGGGAAAAATGCCTGTTCATTCGCCGGGATCCGGCACTTTGCTGCTGCCTGCACCCGCTCACGGGCATGTATTTCAGTCTGTCAGTCTGCGTGCAGCCATGCGCACTGCCCGGTATCCGCCGGCCATTTACGGCAGTCTCATCACCGACTCCCTGATGCGAAGCTCGGCGTCATAAGTCACACAGACCGGCGGCGCATTCCTGCGGATGGCGTCGTCGAGCAGCTCGACGCTCTTCAATGCCATCTCCGAAACAGGCTGGACGACCGTGGTCAGGGACGGCGTCATGAACTCCGTGTAGTACTGGCCGTCGTAGCCGATGATCGAGCAGTCCTCAGGTACTCTGCGCCCGGCCTCCCGCAGGGCGCGGACAGCGCCGAAGGCCATGGTGTCCGACACGGCAAAGACCGCTGTGAAGTCCGCGCCGCGCGCCAGCAGGCGCTTCATGGTGTCATAGCCGTTGGGCATGGAGTATTCCGGCAGGTCCTCGCTCATATATTCCACAAGCGCCGGGTCAAACTCGATCCCGTGCTCCTCCAGCGCCCGCCGGTAGCCCGCCAGGCGCAGGGTCCCGACGCCGTAGGAGGACTCCCCGGTCCGTCCCGCCAGGATCGCGATCCGCCGGTGCCCCTGTTCGCACAGGTAGCTGACTGCCCGGAAACTCTCCTTTTCGTCATCGATGGACACCGTCGAACAGGGCAGGGCATCCCCGTCCCGGGGCACTGTCACTGTGCAGAGCACATAGGGCACCCCCAGGGAATCCAGACGGCGGTTGGGGAAGGAGAGCTGCCCGCCCAGGATGATCAGGCCCTTCAGCCGTCTCTCCTTGCACACCTCCATGGCGACATTCTCCACGCGGTCGTTTTCACGCACCGCATACAGGAAAAAAGAATAGCCCAGCTCGTCGCAGGCATTTTCAAAAATGGAGATCATGCCCTGAAAGAAGGGGTTGTCAATTCCGCTGAAGAGGAGCCCGATCGTGTTGGATTCCGCCATTTTGAGGTTCCGGGCACTGTTGTTGGGCACATAGTGGTGCTCCTTCACCGCCCGCAGGATCTTCTCCTGGGTCTTTTCGCTCACACGGGGATCATTGTTGATCGCGCGCGAGACCGTCCCGATCCCCACACCGCAGATCCTCGCGATGTCCTTGATGGTCATATTGTCCGCCACAGCCCTTCACCTTCTTTCCTTTTCAGGCGGTACAGAATGACACTGTCTGGCCGTCCCCGTCGTCCTCTGTTTCGTCTCTGTTCCGTCCAGGGTATCATGCTTCGTCCAGGGTGTCACGCTTCCGACAATGCCGCTCGCCAGAGGCGGCAGCACATGCTCTGCATGTGTACGAGGAGAATATACGCAACATGAAAGGCAGGCCTTTCATGTCGGCGTTTTCTCCGATGCGATCACAGGTGATTGGGCCGTCTCGCGGCACAAGCACCGTTCAGCCTCTTCCGTAGGTCTGTGTCATCCGCCGGATCTGTCCGGCCAGGGCCGGCGAAGCAGCGCCGTCCGCCATCCGCCAGACCCAGTTGGACCCGGTCGTGGAGGGCGTGTTGATCCTCGCCTCGTCGCCCAGCAGGAGCCAGTCCTGCATGGGAATCACGCAGAGATTGCCGACGGAGGCCATGGCCGCACGGACCATCGCCCGCGCCAGGCGTTTCGTCTCCGCATCTGCAGCAGCCTTTCGGACTGCAGCCACCTCCTCCCGCTCTCCGGGCGCAGGTCCTCCCTGCTCAGGCTTTTCGTGCACCGCCCCGGGCGCAGACCTGCCCCCTGCGGCGTCCGTCTGTCCCGCATTTTCCGGCGCATCATATGCCCAGAGGTCTCCGCTGTGCCCGTCCAGCCCCGTAAAGGCCCGGACCTCCTCGCGCTCCTCCGGCAGGATGTGATCCAGCCAGCCGACCAGGGTCTCATTGTCGTGCGTGCCGGTGTAGACCACACAGTTTTTTTCATAATTGTAGGGCAGGTAGGACTCCCTGCCGCTGGAATCGCGGGAGTCAAAGGCAAACTCCAGCACCTTCATGTTGGGATAGCCTGTGTCGCGCACCAGCTGCCGGACCGATTCCGTGATATAGCCCAGGTCCTCCGCAATGATGGTCAGCCCCGGGATCTCCTTTTCGATCGCGCGGAAGAGGTCGATGCCGGGCCCGTCCTCCCACTGCCCGATCCTGGCATCCGCGCTGTCCGCGGGGATCGCGTAATACTGGTCAAAGCCGCGGAAGTGGTCGATGCGGACGATGTCGAAGAGGCTGCTGCAGCGGCGCATGCGGCTGGTCCACCAGGCAAAGCCCGTGGCCGCATGGTGCTTCCAGTCGTACAGGGGATTTCCCCAGAGCTGGCCGACCGCGGAAAAACCGTCCGGCGGACATCCGGCGACGGCCTTGCAGGAACCGTCCTCATGGAGCTGGAAAAGCTCCGGATAAGCCCAGACCTCCGCGCTGTCCGCCGGCACATAGATGGGAATATCCCCGATGATGGAGATCCCCTGCCGGTTGGCATAGGTCTTGAGGGCCGTCCACTGCCGCTCAAACTGGTACTGGAGGAAGGATTGAAAATCGATTTCGTCCGCGAGCTCCCGCCGCGCCGTCTCCAGCGCCTCCGGGTCCCGCAGCCGCAGCGGCTCCTCCCATCCCATAAAGCCCGCGCCGCCATGCGCCTTTTTCAGGGCCATAAACAGGGCGTAATCAGGGAGCCATGACTTGTTTTCCTCACAGAACTCTTCAAAAGAAAACCCGCATGTATCCTTGGGAGAATCCCCCCGCGCGTTTTCTGAACTTTCTGAAACAGGTGCAGCTGCCTCTTGATCAGCGTCCTGTTTCCATCTCTTATATGCCTTCCGCAGGAGGAGCTCCCGCGTGTTGTAAAGCCAGGCGTAGTCGATTTTCCCGGCTGCCGCATTCTCCTTTTCACCGAAAGCGGCCGGATATACTGCCTCGGCCGCTTCCTCCTCCGTCAGGAGTCCCTCACGCACAAGCGTGTCCGGGCAGATAAAATAGGGATTGCCTGCAAAGGCGGAAAAAGACTGGTAGGGTGAGTCCCCGTAGCCCGTGGGACCGACGGGGAGGATCTGCCAGTACTTCTGTCCCGCTTCTTTGACAAAATCCACAAACCGGTAGGCCTCATCGGAGAAACATCCGATTCCATACTTTCCCGGCAGACTGAATATGGGTAATAACAGACCGCTCGCTCTCATGCCTGTGTCTGTGACCTCCTGCACTTCTGCATTCAAGAGTCCGCCTGCGGGCTTTGAATGTCCGGGTTTGTTGTTCGGGAACTGTCGCAAAAGGACTTGGGAATAGCTGCATATCTTGCCCGGATTGCTTACGGACAGTTCCTTCCCGAGATATTTTGTGTACTGTTACTGACCGCATAAGCCGCAGCCGCAGGATATCCTGCAGCTGCGGACAGACAGGGCATGTGCCCCGCACGGCAGGATCACCCCTTGACCGCGCCGGCGACCACGCCCTCGATAATATATTTCTGGCATACCAAGTACATGATGATGATCGGGACGATATCGATCATGATGCAGGCCATCATGGCGCCCATGTTGACGGTGCCGTAGCTTCCGCGGAAGTACTGAATGGCCATGGGAATGGTGCGGTATTTTTTGATATCCAGGACCAGAGTGGGCAGGAGATAGTCGTTCCAGACCCACATGGTCTCCAGGATCGCCGTGGAGATGATGGTCGGCTTGAGGATGGGCACCAGGACCAGGAAGAAGGTCTGCAGGGGACTGCAGCCGTCGATCATGGCCGCCTCCTCGATCTCCAGCGGGATCCCCTTGACGAAGCCCGTGAACATGAAGACCGCGAGTCCCGCGCCGAAGCCAAGATAGATAATACAGATATTATAGGGATTGTTCAAGTGCAGACTGTCCGCAGTATTGGCCAGGGTGAACATGACCATCTGGAAGGGCACAACCATGCTGAAGATGCACAGATAATAGAAGGCCTTGGAGAGAGGCCCGTTGACCCGGATGATGTACCAGGCCGCCATGGAGCAGCAGAGCATGATCAGGACGACGCTCATCACGGAGATCACCAGGCTGTACCAGAAGGACCTCAGGAAATTCATGCTCGTGATGCCTTCCACATAGTTGGCGAGTCCGACAAAATTGTCTGCCGACGGCAGCTGGAAGACGCCCGTGGTGGTGATCGCCTTGTTCATCTTCAGCGAATTGATCAGGATCGTGAAGATGGGATACACATAAAAGACGCAGATGACCGCCAGCACAATGCTCGCGATCGTTCGCGACAGTTTTCTGTTGTTGGTTTTCATAGGGATACTTCCTTCCTTTCGCGCTTTCTGCGGGTGCGCCCGAAAGCCTTTTCAGACCGGATCGGACGGATGTCCGCACACCTGGGTGACGGTTCCATTTCCGTCCCGTGTGCCTTCGTTTCCATCTGACCTGTCCGGAAAGCGCCTGCCGGCACACCCGGTATGACAACTGCAGGTACGTCACTGGTGCAGCAGCATTACTGCTGCACTTCTTTGGAAGTCGTCGCGCGCAGCTGAACCAGCGCGATGATGACCACGATCAGGAAAAAGACAACCGCCTTGGCCTGGCCGATGCCTTTCCACTGGGGTCCGCTCCTCGCATAGAAGGTGTCATAGATGTTGAGGGCCAGCAGCTGTGACTGCTTGGCCGGCTCGCCGCCCGTCAGGGACAGGTTCTGGTCGAACATCTTGAAGCCGTTGGTCAGCGTCAGGAAGGTGCAGATCGTCACGGACGGCATGATCATGGGGATCTTGATCTGGAAGAGGATCTGACTCGGAGAGGCTCCGTCGATCTCGGCCGCCTCGATCAGGTCGCCGGAAATATTGTTGAGGCCGGCGATGTAGATGATCATCATATAGCCGATCTGCTGCCAGCAGAGCAGGATGATCATGCCCCAGAAGCCGTTCCGGGCCGAGAGGGCCAGGAGAGGCTGGCCGAATCTGGACAGAAGGCCGTTCAGAAGGGTCTGCCAGATATAGCCCAGGACGATGCCGCCGATCAGGTTGGGCATGAAGAAGATCGTTCGGAAGATATTGGTCCCCTTCAGGCCCTTCGTCAGCGCCAGCGCGATGGCAAAGGCCAGCACATTGATCAGGATAGAGGACAGGATGGCAAACAGGACCGTCAGCCAGAAGGCGTGCGAGAAGGTGTCGTCCGCAAAAACCTTGGCGTAGTTGCCCAGCCCGATGACTTTGACATTTTTGACCGTTGTAAACTTACAGAAAGAAAGATAAATGCCCCATATAAAAGGCCATACAAAGCCGATTGCAAAGGCTGCCGCCGTCGGCAGCAGAAAGACCGGCCACCATTTTTTAATCGATTTTCCTACCATGATTCCCCCTTTTCTGACCTGCCGCCTGCAGGGGCGGTTCTCCTCCATCCTTTGCGGCGGCAGAGACCGTGAACGCGACAGGTTATGGATACTCCTTTAACATATTCTGCCAAAACGGACAGGACTGCAAAGGCCTGCAGCCCTGCCCCGTCACCTGTGGCATGATCTGCGTACCGGCGGACATTGTCCGGGTACATGATCCGTGATGATTCAGCTTTTGTCCTGGAAACCGCTCAAAAACACTTCGAATTTTGAGACAGTCTGTACGGCAGACAATCTGCGCGACAGCCGTTATTCTCTTATTCGGCCAGTGCAGCCTCGGTGGCCCAGCCATCGACGAAGGCGGTCTTCACAGCATCCCAGTCGCCCGTGCCTGCCGCATAGGCGGTCAGCGCGGAACCGACACCGTTCTTCCAGTTCTCGGAAGGCATGGTCGTGAAGTTCCATGAAACAGGGGTCTTGCCTGCCTCGGTGTAGGCCGCATCCTGCTTGACGAATGCATTGGGGGATTCCTCAGCAGTCTTGAAGGGGATCGTGAAGCCCATGGTCTCCGCCATCGCCTTTGTTCCGGTCTCGGAGGTCACGCACCAGTTCATGAAGTCCAGGGTCGCGGCGATATCCTCTTCGGAAGCCTCCGCGTTGACGCACCAGTAGTTCTCTGTGCCGGTGCACAGGCCCTGGTTCTCGTCGTCCACGCCGAAGTAGATCGGGATCATCGCGATCTCGTCGTCCGAGAACTTCTCGGCCAGGCTGCTGTACTCCCAGGTGCCGTTCTGATAGAAAACAGCTTCGCCGTCGAGGAACTCAGCCCTTGCGTCGTCCGCGGTCTTGGAGGAGAGCTCCTTGGGATCGCAGGTGGAATCCGTGATGTAGAGGTCAAACAGGTTCTTGTACTGATCCAGGTAGGTCCCCTTGATCTCCTTGGTGCTGTCGATGCCGTCTGCCTGATACTCATAATAGATGGGCAGGTTGGCCAGGTGGGTCTTGAATCTCCAGTCGGAGGAGCTGTCCATGCCGGTGGAGGCAAATGCGCCCTTGACGCCCAGCTCATCCTTGCGGGCCTGGATGTCGTCCGCGATCTTCTTCAGATCATCGTAGCTCTTGATGTCATCCAGCTTGTAGCCGGCCTTCTCCAGCAGGCTGACGTTGGTGATGATCCCGTAGGACTCAATAACATAAGCCACACCGTCGATGGCATCGCCGTCCTTCAGCTCGAAGGCATCCGATGTCAGGTTGCCGACGATCTCGGAACCGGTCAGGTCATAGCAGTAATCCTTCCAGTTTGCCAGGCCGACAGGGCCGTTGACCTGGAACATGGTCGGCGCGTCGCTCTTGGCCATCTCACTCATCAGGGTGGTCTCGTACTCACCGGAAGCGGCTGTGACGACCGTCACGGGTGTCCCGGTCTCCTCGGTGTAGGCCTTGGCCAGATCCTGCCATGCGGCATCCGCTTCCGGCTTGAAGTTCAGATAATAGACATGCCCTGCGCCCGCGTCTGCGGCCGGAGCTGCTGCTGCGCCTGTGCTGCCCGCGGATGCGGAGCTGCCTGCGGAACTGCTGCCGCCGCAGCCTGCGAGCAGAGTCGCTGCCACGGTCGCGCATGCCAGAAGACTTACCAGTTTTTTCTTCATAACACTTTCCTCCATTCAACTATTTCTTTACGATACTTCTCCATCAAAGGATGGTTCTTTATCAGAAAAACAGATGTTTTTTCCTTGGAACCGTTTCCAAAAGCTATCATAGCACTCCGTGGAAACGTTTTCAAACATCTTTTTCCATTTTTTTCACTCCAAAACAGCTTTTCTCTGTTTTCAACAAAAAAAGCTGCTTCAATTTGTGCAAATCGCAAAGCCCGGATTTTTGTCCTGCAGTTTTCACCTGCAGATCCTGTGCATGTACTGCGTATGTCATGTGCATGTCATGTGAGAAAAGCTCTGCAGACCGCTCCCGCAGGCACTGCATTCCCTCGCAGGCACCGCATCCCTCCCGCAGACATAAAGAAAACAGCTGTCACTCACGGTCTTTCCGGCCGCATGACAGCTGTTTCTTGATTTTTTGATTTTTTGATTTTATTATATGGCATTTTCAGCAGGCAGCCATTTGCCTGATCCTGGCTTACCCTTGCATGGGGGGCTGCCGATATATCCTTCCAATCCCGTTCAAGCCGGTCATGGCATCAGCCTGGTTGATCTGCAGCTCGTCTGAACCATCCTGCCCGGCGATCAGCTATTTGATCAGTCCCAGGTTGCTGAAGGGCCAGACGCAGAAAACCAGCTCTCCTACGATCTGGTCCTCCGCCACACAGCCGACGGCCGTGCTTCGCGAATCGATCGACACGCTCCGGTGGTCTCCCAGAACAAAGATCCTGTTCTCCGGGACCTGGTAGGGCAGCTCGATGTTGCATTCGCCCAGGGCCTTCTCATAGACGTAGGGCTCGTTGAGCAGCTCGCCGTTTACATACACGTTGCCGTCCTCATCGATGTCCACCCAGTCACCCGCGTTCGCGATGTAGCGTTTGACCAGGATACGGTTGTTGTAATAGAAGGCCACGATGTCGCCCTGCTTGAGGTTCCTGACCTTGCGGGAGATCACGATGTCTCCGTCCGTCAGGGTGGGCGTCATGGAGGCGCCGTAAATCTGCAGGACCGGCATCCAGAGTGTCGCAACCAGAATAGCCGCAGCCGCGACGACGACCAGGGTAAAGACAGTGCTGCGGAGCACGCGGCGGTAACGGATCTTGTACCGCTCACGCTGAAGCTCGCTCTCCAGTTCCTTCAGTTCAGGCTTCTTGAGAGGTCTGCTCTCCTCCTTTTTCGCCTTCCCGGATTTTTTTCCGGCGGTATCGGCGGTCGTCCCTTCTGTATTCAGTTCAGTCTGTCTCTCGGGATCAGGCGCCGTCCGGACGGCTTCCCTGTTCTCAGTTCCGCTCATATATGTATACCCTCTAAACCGGTGTACCGGGGCTTCCCGGTTCCGCCAATGTAATGATTATGATCAATCGATAAATGAATCAATGTGTCAGGTGCCGGAAAACCCATTATCTTCCGTTGACAATGCGTTCCAGGCGCGCGATCACGGCCTCAAAGGACGCGACGCGGTCCAGGTCCTCATGGCACCTTTCCAGCTCCTCGCGCAGGCGGTCATTCTCGGCGCGCAGCCTGTCCGCTTCCTTTGTCTCGTCGATCAGCAGCTCCAGGAGCTCTGTCCTGGTCAGCTTCTTGATGTCGTCCTCGGTATTGCGGCCGGTTTCCGCCTTGGCCTTCGAAGATTTCTTCCCGCCTCCGAAGAGCCTGCCCAGGGACGCCGGTTTCTTTGCGCTCTTGCCGGTTTTAGCGGCAGGCTTTTCCACAGCCTGATCTGCTGCCTGCTCAGTGTTCATCTCCGCGGAAAACTCCGCCGCAGCTTCCACTTTTTCAGCCATATTATTCTCAGCAGTCATCTCTGTGCTCATACCTGCTCCCTTCCTGTGTTACGGCTGGATCCGCCCGGGAACACGTCCCTGCAGATCCTATGTATGTAGATCTCTGTATGTTCGGAAAACTGATCAGAGAAACCGCCCCGCAGGGCTCTGCACGATTTCTTACTATATCTCTGATATGTCTCCGATATCAGATGTCTCTATTCGACAAAATCAACCAGTTATCATTAGTATAAAACAGGCCCCGTCTAAGAAAGCGTCACAGGGTCACTTTATCTCGAGATTTCACCGCGAAATTTTCATTTTTTGCGCATCCGCAAATCACCTGCAGCCCACGCTCAGCTTCTTTTGCTGAGTGCGGCACTCCAGGTCCTGTTCAGACACAGGGATTTCAGGCTGCTGCACTTTCAGCCGGCTGCATCGTTCCTGAAACGGTTCGGTCACAGCGCCTTCAGCTGGTCGCGGCGCTCCAGGATCTGCTTGATCATGGGCGCGTAATCCGCCTGCTTTTTCGCCCGGAGCAGCTCCGTGACCTCGGAGACAGGCTCGTACAAAGGGGTCAGGAAAAGATTTCCCAGAACGCCCTTGAGGGCATGGGCGGTTTCAAATGCTCCGTCCATAGATCCCTCATCGATCTGCTTCGCCAGCCGGTCAAAGCCATCGTCAGCGGCCGCCATGCCGACCAGGCGCAGGTAGAAGTCCTCATTGTTCATGCAGCGGCGCAGGCCTTCCTCTACATCCGCGCCGAATTCTCTAAGTGCCTGAATTGACAGCATTCCTTCCTCCTTCCGGACATATGATCATGTCCTGTTTCCATATATTCCTGTATATCATTCACGCCCCACATGTCCGACATGGGAAGGCTCTGTATATCCCGCTCGATAAAACCGCACGGTCAAAAGAATGTATCCTGCCATGGCATTCTGGCATTGCATTCATCCAATCGTTCGAATTCCGGCTTCCGGTGCCTCAACGGTCATCCGACAGCTCGAATTTCGGCATCAGGCGCCTCAGCGGTCATCCGACAGCTCGAATTTCGGCATCAGGCGCCTCAGCGGTCATCCGACAGCTCGAATTTCGGCATCAGGCGCAGCTTGTGCAGGTTCAGTCTATGCAGACGGTCGATGCGGGCCTTCTTCTCCTCGTCCTCGCACTCACCCGTGAGCACATAGTGATCCAGCATGGCGTAGGTGAATCCCAGCTTGTCTTCGTCGCTCATGCCGCTGAGTCCGTCCGACGGGGTCTTGCGGACCAGCTGCTCCGGCAGGCCCAGGGCATCACCGACCTGCAGGACTTCATGGACCAGCAGCTCCGACAGGGGGCTGAAGTCTCCCGCCGCGTCGCCGTACTTGGTCGAATAGCCGACATAGTCCTCCGACGCGTTGCAGGTGTTGACCACCCGGCCGCCGTTGGGCAGGTTCTGCGCGACCGCATAGAGGGTCGCCATGCGGATCCTGGGCGGCATATTGATCTTCGCCTCGCGGGCCATCTCGGTCTTCCCGCAGATCTGCTGGAGTTTTTCATTCTCCTCGAGCGTCTTCTCCAGGGCATCCGCCGCCGCCCCGATATTGACGGTCACATAGGGAATCCCGAGCGTGTCCACCAGGAGCTGGCTGTCGGAGATATCCGGCTGCACGCCGCGCGGCATCAGCACGCCCACGACGCGGTCCTTCCCGAGCGCCTCCGCGCAGAGAGCCGCGGCCACACTGGAGTCCTTGCCGCCCGAGATGCCGATCACGGCGCTGCAGGACGGGCCGTTCTCCGCGAAATAATCACGAATCCACTGGACGATCTTGTCTTTTGTCTTCTCAGGATTTTTCAGCATAATAACCTCCCTGGTGATGTGTCCCTGTATTTCATACAGCTCTGGCTGCGGTTTGCGATTCTCCGGAATCTGCTAAAAAGTATACCACGTTTCCGGACCATTTCCGATACAAAAGTGCAGGGAAATGGTAAATCCGTACGGATCTGCTGCCGGGATGTATCCGCAGAACTTTTAAGATGAATGATATTCCTGTCCGCATCACAGGATGCTTGTGTGCCGTCACAAACATTCTGCGTGAAAAAGGCTTGACATGCCATCACAACTGTACTAATATCCTTAATACAGTTAATACACAGTAGTTACTGCGGCACAGGAAGGAGGCGCGGTTTGAATTTGATCAATTATCAGGACAGCCGGCCCATCTATGAGCAGATCACAGAGCGGTACAAGGTTCTGATCCTAAAGGGGGTGCTGGCGCCGGATGAACAGATGCCTTCGGTCCGGAAGCTGGCCATGGAACTGTCAACCAACCCCAATACCGTACAGCGCGCCTACGCAGAGCTGGAACGGCAGGGCTTTCTCTACTCTGTCCGGGGAAAAGGCAGTTTTGTGCGCGGAGGGTCGGACATCCATCAGCAGAAGCGCACGGAACTGGCAGGCCGGCTGGCCCGGCTTCTGCAGGAGGCAAAAGATGTGGGGATCGACCCCGCGGATCTGCTGGCCGAAGCCGGCTGGACGAAATAAGAGGATTTACAGCTATCGTCCAGGCCGTCATGGCGCATCTGACAGGATCTGCACCACCGACAGAAGGCCGGCCGGACGAAATAAAAGAAAAGGCAGACGCCTTCCATACGGATCCGGCTGTCTGACCGGATCTCTGTCATCGGCAGAATAGTGACAATCTGGAAAAACAGACAAGTTTAAGAGAAAGAGCAGAAAAATATGATTTACATAAAAAATCTAAAAAAATCTTTCGGGAGGATCCAGGCGCTGAATGATGTCTCCCTGAACATCGAAGACCGGCAGGTCTTCGGCCTGGTCGGTACCAACGGGGCCGGCAAAAGCACAATGCTGCGGATCATCAGCGGGATCCTGCGTCAGGATTCCGGGCGGGTCGAGGTCCTGGGCCAGCCCGTGTACGACAATCCGACCATCAAGAGAAACATCTTTTTTATCCCCGACGACCCGTATTTTTTCCGCAACGGCAATGCCGGGGACATGGGGAGATACTACGGGTCCGTCTATCCCGGGTTCGACGGAGACCGCTTTCACCGGCTGCTCGGGGACTTCTCCCTGGATCCGTCCAGGCGGATCAGCAACTATTCCCGAGGCATGAAGAAGCAGCTGGCCATTCTGTGCGGGGTGTGCTCCAATGCCCGGTATCTGCTGTGCGATGAGACCTTCGACGGACTGGATCCCGTCATGCGGCAGGCTGTCAAGAGCATTTTTGCCAACGATATGTCGGAGCGCGGCCTGACGCCGGTGATCGCCTCCCACAATCTGCGTGAGCTGGAGGACATCTGCGACCATGTGGGCCTTCTCCACAGCGGCGGCCTCCTGCTCTCCAGGGACCTGGCAGACATGAAGCTGGGCCTGCAGAAGATCCAGTGCGTCTTTGCGGACGAGGAGGATGCCGCCCGCGCCTTGACCGGCCTGGATCTGCTGGCAGACGACCGGCGCGGACGTCTCCACACGATCATCGTCCGCGCGTCCCGGGAGGAAGTCCTCTCCCGCTTCAACAGGATCGACACAGTCTTCTTCGAGCTTCTGCCTCTGACGCTCGAGGAAATCTTCATCAGCGAAACGGAGGTAGTCGGTTATGACATCAAGAATTTCATTCTCAAATAATCATGAAAACCCTGTGGTAAACAGCGCGGAAAACGCGCATGAAAAAGCGGCCGGATTCTTTACGAGGCAGCGGGAGCTGGCCAGGCAGCGGCTCTGGCCCATCGCCCTGACCTTCCTGAGCTGGCTGCTCTACCATGTTGTCTGCATCGCGACTGCTCTGAATTTTGCTATGATCAACGCGGAAAGCGCTCATATGACGCCCGTCGAGAGAACACGGGAGCTCCGGGATGCCCTGACAGGCCTGCTCGGCACCGGAAGTTTCTCATGGTTCATGCTCACCGTTCCTCTCGCGGCGGTCCTGGCCATCGAGGGGTTTGCGTGGATGGACAACCGGCAGAAGGTTGATTTCTATGAAAGTCTCCCCCTGGCCCGCGGGGTTCGCTTCCGGGATATCTGCACGAGCAGTTTTCTGTACTTTGTTTTTTCCTATGTGATAACACTGGAGATCGGTCTGGCGATTGCCGGCGCCATGGGCGCCCTCAGCCACACCCTCCTGGCAGAGGTCCTGCAGCAGGCCGTCAACACCATCGCCCTCTTTGTCTCTGTCTATGCCCTGGGTGTCCTGAGTGCCATGCTGACCGGCAACGTGATCATTGCCTGCCTGGCTTTCGGGGTCCTGCTGCTCTACGAGACCCTCTTCAGGCTCCTTCTGGAGGGCTATTGCAATGCCTTCCTGGCGGCCTGGGACAGCGAGTTCTCCTATTTTCCGCGCCGGAATATCTTTTCCCCGATCTATCATTATCTGAGCCGCGACGGGCTTGTGAAGACACCGGCTGAGCTTCTGGCCCTTGCCGCCCTCTTTTTCCTGCTGGCCCGGATCTGTTACAGGCTCCGCAGGAACGAATGCGCCGGCACGGCTGTGGTCTTCGGGCCGGTTCGGTCCGTCGTCCGCATCGCCATGGCTGTGATGGTCGGACTGACAACTGGACTCATTTTTTCCTCGATCGGCGTCCTGCGCGGCAACATCATCGCCATGATCTGGCTGATCCTTTTCACCGTGATCGCCGCCTGTATCATGCAGATCATTTACGAGTTTGATTTCCGCGCCCTCTTCCACCGGCCCCTGGAGATCGCCGCCGCTCTCGCGCTGGCTCTCCTGATCTATCTGGCGTTTTTGTTTGATGTCGCCGGTTATGACCGCTATATTCCCGATCCCGGCAAGGTCGCGGATGCAGCCCTGATCTCCAGAGAGGATGATGAATACAGTCTGATGTGCACGGATGAAGGCGAACCGGTCCGCAGCCGCTATGGAGAACTCTACATGCATCTCGACAATGTAGAGGATGTGACCGCCCTTGCCCGTTACGGACAGACGTATACGCGCAAGAGTAAAATGACGCGTGAATCAGGCATTTCCGACACCTCCATCTCCATCGATCCGGAGACAGCCGCACAGGCCGGCGGTGCCGCAGATCCCGAGATAGACAGGGAGCAGTTCCAGTTTCTGGTCATCTATCGCATGAAAAACGGAACGACCATTTCCCGCGCCTTCAGCCTGCCCTCCACCGTGGATCCTGCCATGATGGATGCCGTCACAGCCACACCGCAGTACCGCGAAGGTGCCTTCGGCATCTATCACGACCGTGCCATCATGGCCTCCGCAGACAGCTTCATCCTGTCTTCGACCAATGGAAAGGACTGGAAGTCCCTGCAGCTGAACGCGGACCTCTACAGGGATTTCCGACAGGCCTACCTGAAGGATCTGGAACAGTTTTCCTACAGCTTTGCCCGCGCCAACCGCCCGGTCGGCAGGATCAGCCTGAACTGTCAGACGGTTACCGGCAGACAGGTCCTGTATCCGAATCTGGAAGGCTGCACCTTCAACTGCCCGGTCTATGCCTCCTTCACCAACACCATCCGGTTTTTGCAGGAGAGCGGCGCCTGGACAGAGCCCTATAACTACGACAGCCTGCCAGATCTGAGCGATTACGAAAGTCTCTCCGCAGAGGACAGAGACCTTCTCGACACCCTTGATCTCACCGTCTTCACAGGCCCCTTCCATCATTCGCACTGAATGGCAGCCATGCAGTCATACAGTCATGCAGTGAAAACAAACATCAAAGACCCGCGATTCCATTCAGGAATCTCGGGTCTTTTCACACACCGTCTCACAGCAGAATTATTATCAAATCAATGATTGGTCAGCTTCTCATACCAGTCAAAAAAATCTGCAGGTCCCACCTGCCTGTAGTCGGAAAAGACGAAGGGGGCGCTTCGCAGATCGGAAGGCAGCTGTGAACCGTTAAATCCCACGCACTGCATGCCGGCTCCCCTTGCGCCCAGAATTCCGTTTTCTGCGTCCTCCACGACCAGGCATTCGCCCGGTTCCACCTGCAGCATGGAGGCTGCCGACAGATACACATCGGGCGCCGGCTTCCCGAACTCACAGTCCTCTGACGTGGCAGCTGCGTCGACGAAGTCCGCGAGCTTCATCGCCTCCAGGTTGTCCCGCACGATCCGGTGCAGGGATCCGGTGGCAATACCGATCTTCAGTCCCTCCCTTTTCAGGGCGGCAAATAATTCCATGACACCCGGAAAGGCCTGAATACCGTTTTTGCGCATATATTTATCATATTCGATCCAGTGCAGGCGCTCCAGCTCCGCCGAGACTTCATGGATCCGCTCTTCCGCGGAGAGGATCCCACCGAAGATCAGCTCTCCTGCGCTGAGGCCCACGCTCTTTCCGGTCACCGGAATCTTCTCTACCGGCCAGAGCCCTTTTTTCTCCAGATTCTCCAGAATATCAGGCCACATCTCCGAGTCCGGTGTCCCGCAGTACTGCATGTACTCTTCAACAGTCTGGTCATATCCGAGCCGTTTGCGAAGGATCTCGTGGATCACAATATAGTGTACAACCTCTGAGTCCAGAAGCGTTCCGTCCATGTCAAATATCACCGCACGCAGCATCTGTTGCTCCTCCCGCTGTATGCATATTTTTTACAGAATAACTTCACCGGCTAATCATACCCCGGCTGATCATCCCTATTCCACAGGCGGCGGTCCCGCAGGATTCTTCCGCTCTTTTGTCAGCAGAAAAACCTTGTCTCCCTCCATCAATACAAGATCGCCATTCGGAACAATAGCGTTTCCCAGACGCTTGACAAGGACGATGTAGCTGAGACGCGAGATGTCGATGTCCCGTATCGCACTGCCCGTCCAGGGGTGGTTCCTTCTCAGAATAACCTCCCTGATATGGACAGGCACTTCCTGTCCGGCAGGCTCCGCCCCCAGGGTCACGATATCTCCCGGGGCCAGGATCACGTCACCGTTCGGCACGATCAGATCCGCGCCCCGCTGAACGGATGCAATGATACAGTCCTGCGGCATGCCCAGATTCCTGATCTGTCTCCCCACCCAGACATCATGCCTCGACAGGGTGATCCGGATAAAACGGATATCCTCTTCGATCCCGTAATCTCCGAACTTCTTGAACTGCTGATACTGTTCCACAAATCCGGCGGAAATAATACCTGTGGGGATGGCGACCATACCGACGCCCAGGAAGGTGATGATAATACTGAAGACCCGTCCGAGCGTTGTGACCGGGTAGATATCTCCATATCCAACTGTCAGCAGGGTCGATGCCGACCACCATATCCCCGAGAAGGCATTGGAAAAGACCTCCGGCTGGGCCTCATGCTCCAGGCTGTACATACACAGACTCGATGCCAGCATCAGGGTCAGGATAATAAATACCGAAGAAAGCAGCTGCTGCTTCTTGCTGACAATGACCTCCGTGATCACATTCAGCGAATCATAGTAGGCGTTGATCCTGAAAAGGCGGAAGATCCTGACCACGCGGAACATGCGGAAGACCGCCAGTCCCGCCGGGAAAAAGACCGGCAGGTAATACGGCAGGAAGGAAAGCAGATCAATGATCCCCGCAAACGAAAAAATATATTTCAGGAGCGAGGTCTTTTCATCCGCTTCCGGATACAGGTTGTTGGCCGTGATCAGCCGCAGAACATAATCGATCCCGAAAAATAATACTGTGGCCGATTCAAGACCCAGAAGTATTCCTTCATATCCTGCCCTGATATTCTCAAAAGTCAGCAGAATACTGGCAGCCAGATTCAGAAGGAGCGCGGCTGTACTGATCACATCATAGGCCTGGTTGACAGGTTCATCTACAACACCGACAGAAACCATCCGAAACAGCTTCTCTCTTGTATTTCCGGTTATCTTCATTGTATGACTACAGCTCCTCGTTCCATTCCTTTTGCGATTCTTTAGTCAATATCTTCACTAAAGTATTATACACAATAATTGCATAAGAATGAGCGCAAACCAACAGGTAAATACTTTTTGGATCATTTAAAAATAATTTGATTTTATAATATACAACAAAAACCCGCCTCAAATAATGAAGCGGGTTTTCAGAGGTGCCAACCAGATTTGAACTGGTGATCAAGGAGTTGCAGTCCTTTGCCTTACCACTTGGCTATGGCACCATATTCAATTTGAGTGACTCCGACGGGAATCGAACCCGTGTTACCGCCGTGAAAGGGCGATGTCTTAACCTCTTGACCACGGAGCCGAAACCAGCGGAATTCGCTGCGGGAATGAATCCCTAGCGCCTCGAGCAGGGCTCGAACCTGCAACACCGCGGTTAACAGCCGCGTGCTCTACCATTGAGCTATCAAGGCAAATATATGCTGAAAGTAAATTTCTTTACTGAATTTTCCTTTTATACAGATTAAGAAGCCTGATAACGGGCTTCTCTCATCTACAAAACGTTCAGTAAAAACTTCATACCTTCAAAACTGAATAAGAGAAATGCACACCTCACAACTGAGCACTGCTTATCTCGATCCCCGATCTAAAGAACCTGAGGATAAGCAACCGACCTATTAGTACGCGTCAGCTCCATACGTTA
>CACZIO010000068.1 GCA_902781215.1 uncultured Lachnospiraceae bacterium | reverse complement strand
CATTGATTTAGCGATAGAGGGCGGTGCTTCGCACCGATAAAACCGGACTTAGCGCACCGTTGGTGCGGAACGCCTGCCCTCTTTTACTGGAATTTCCAATATTGTGCTGTCGCAGCCTCATTATAATGGTCGCTATCGTACACGGACGAATTCTGTCCACTCCTCGGCAGCCAAAGTCTGACCTTCAATATACGTCGATAGGCCCAGGCCGTGTTCAAGGCCGGAAGGTTACTCCCATCATTCTTATAATATCCCCACTGAATTGTCGGGCTGTCCGGATTTCCTGTCTGATTTTGTGTTGTATCACGTTCTCCAACAGTGTGAAATCTGATCCAGCCATAATTTCCAAGATCAGTCGGTTCTGTTTCTGATATTCCATTCCTGTTAAACACAATATAGGCAGAGAAAGAATCTGTAGTAAATTCTGCACCTGAAACACTTCCAAAATCAGTCGAATCTATATCTGCATTCATAATTTCAACAGACAATTTTTCTTCATTCAGAGGGTCTTCTACAAGATGTGCAATTTGAATTTCAGATGCATTTCCATCGCCGCCGCCAAATTCCGGCCTTTCCTTATATTCAATTTTTACTTCAACCGCCCCATTTGGCTCAATTTCTTTTCCGGCTTTATCCAGGATGGAAAAATCATAAACTTTTGCTGCAGAAAAACTATCGTTTTGTTTACGTAACGAATAAGACAAGGCAGTAAGAGCCTGTGCATACTTGTCTGCAGCATCTGCATCATCAGGAATCATTTCCTTAACAATCAGAACAGCTTCTTCAGGGAAGATTTCTTTTCCTTTTCCCTTTTCTTTTGCACTTACAGTTACCTTAATCTTATTGTCCTCATAAAACAAAGTGCCTGTTTCCGCATCATAGTGTAAATCAACCGTATAAATAACCGAATAAACCGAGAATTCATCCGTTTTGAATTGTATATTGTTTTCGTTGCTCTTTGGCTTTCCGGTCAACTCCATCAACTCCGTTCCTTCTTCCGCAAAATGTACGACATGCGGTATGAGTTCTGTCTTTTCCGGAGCATCCAGAAGTCTGATCTCAACTGTAACATTGCTTTTAGGTTCAATTTTACTATCCCCAGCCCATATTTCGATATCAAAAATCCTGGCATATTTATTGACAGGCAATTCTGAATCCTTAACTTCCGCTTTCGAATCAGACGCACTTTTGATTTCGGATTCTGTTCTATTGCTTTCCTGCTGACTCCCAACTCCTACCGTCTTCAAAGACTGCTTGTAATAGTTCTGATAATCGTTATCCTCAGGAAGGACCTCTCTAACCCTAAGTTCTGCTCCATCCGGAATCTGTGCATCCTCACCATAGGTCACAGTAATCTCCCATGTATCACCTTTGGCATCGATTACTGTCTTCCTGATCTGAGCATCTGTCACCTTTACAACAAACTGCTCTCCATTCTTCATGGTGACCGTCAGATTCTCTTCACTTGTAAACGGATGAATACTAATCAGCGCCCAATCTCCGGCCTCGACCATCTGTGCATTATTTTCTGCAATCTGTTCTTCTGTCAAATCCGCGCTATATTCTATGATGAGATCGTTGGCTTTTTTCAGTCCGCCGACTGTATCCGGAGTGTTGACCTTCCCGACCCAAACCAAATCAGGACTGGAGAATTCGACCTTCTCCACATCCGACACAAACTTCTTTGCAGATTCACTCACATCCACTTCTTCCAGTTTGATTATTTGATTTTTAACATTGGAAGTCTCCTGCTGCTCACCTTCCTTTTCATTTGCTTCATCAGCATCATTTTCAGTAACTTCAGCCTCCTGATTGCTATCAGAGCTTTCTCTTGCATCACTTACGCCTATCCCCAGCACTTCCACAAGACGTTCTAATGAGACAAACCCTCCTCCGGGAATGCTGAATTCGTACGTTTTTCCATCTACTTCATAATGGAAATCCACGGTATAGACGATGGCATAGACAGAGAATGAGTCGGACTCAAATGTCAGATTATCCGCATCTGCAGAGCCGGGAACTGTAGTTACAGTGACGGTGGATCTGTCCAGCTCATTGTTGCCGCCATTCTCTGTATCTACTCCGACATCTTCACCTGCATTTTCGCCAGCTTCTTCTATCTGCTCCGCCCTGTCGGCTTCCCCGGCATTATTGTCGGCATCTTCCTCAACATCGTCGCTGGTACCTTCCACCACGTCTTTGTTGGTGTCTTTCTTTGCATCTTCGTGCTCATCTCCACCGTCATTTTTGTTCCTGCTGTCTTCTAAATGCACGATGACAGGATCTGTGGAGGGGTTCTCGACAGCCTGGCGGATGGATTCACTCTGCATGGAGACCTTGATGGGCTTGCGGGGTTCGAGCTCTTTGCCGGCCGCGTCGCGGAAGCTGATATCGACGGCATGGAAGCCGGCCGTCCTGCCTTCCACAGCGCCCTCCACGGCTACGGCCACGGTGTCGAGGTCATTGCCGGTAACGGGAGTGAGGACCATTGTCGTTCCCTCGGGGAAGGTTCCTTTCTCCGCGACGACACTGACAGTCAGCTCTGTCTTTTTCTCGATGTTATCAATCGCAGCGGCCGCCACAGCGGAGTCGTTCGCGGCATCCGTCGAAAGCACTCCCATACGGACCGTGATGGTATCCTCAAAGGACTGTGCGGGGTAATTCCTGTCGTCTTCTTTGTCCCCTGTTTTCTCAGCTGTTTCGTCGTCTTTCTGATCAGGATCCACATCTTGATCTGTCATCTCATTATCTGCATCCGGTTTTTCATCATCCTGATCTTCAATATTTTCTTCTGCTTCGTTGTCAGCAGCCTCAGCTTCCGGATTTTCCGGATCAGCATCAGCCCCATTATCATCCGAATCCGCTGTTTTTTCTGCGCTGCCGTTCTCCGTCTCCTCTGTGATCGTCTCCACTTTCTCTGTGACAAGGGTAAGTTCTGTGTGGATCTCACTAATCCGGTGGTCATGGCTGCCGGTTTCCTCCGCAGCAAAGACAATATCCGCGGTCCTGACGGTGCGCACAATTTGCGTTACGGATTCAACGGTTTCCACTGCGCCGGCCTGGTCAGCCGCTTGTTCAGCCGCCTGGTCAGCCGTCTGGTCAGCTGTTTGATTTTCTGTCTGGTCAGTCACCTGATCATCCGACGGTATCCGCTCTACGGTGCTCTCCTGCTCGATCCAGTCGACCTGCTGCATATTGAAATCAAGCGTCAGCCAGCCTTGAACGTCCCGGCCGATTTTGGCCTGCTGGCCGGTGCTGTCATAGGCATGGCGGTTTTCCTCGATCGTATAGGGAGAAAAGGTAAAGATCAGATCCTGCCCGAGGAGGGCGCCCTTTTCTCCGGAACTGCCATCGGTGTCATAGATGTTCTCGACCTGGACAGTCGCACTGATAAACTCCTGTACACCTGATCCATCCGCGCCGTCCCCTGCCTGTCCACTGCTGCGCAGGGACTGAAGATAGTCGTCTACGGACTGATCCGGTGTCCGGGTTCCGTCCACAGCCTCGGCCCCGAGATATTTGTGATAGCTTTCCGTATCCAGAATCTGGAGGTTCTCGTAGTCCGCATACTGGACCGCGATTCCATTCTCCATCTGATTGATGGCATTTACCTGGCCGTCGCTCAGGTGCAGGTTGGCCGGCAGGCGGTAGCGGGTCGTCCCGTTGGTCGCGTTGAGCGAACCAGCGGGAATCGTGTACGCCAAATAGACCCGGATGAGATCATTCTCCCCGAGTTCTGTATCTTTGCGGATTTTCTTCCAATCTGTAATATTCGCGCTGTTCTCAACCGTCTCCCCGTCCGGTGTGTGGTAGTAGTAGATACCGGTCCGGTCGTTCAGCACTTCTTGGAAAAAGACCGGATCCAGGGCAGGGACGAATTCCTCTTCATATTCCTCTTCTTCTGCCTGTACGTTCTGTCCGTCTATATCTGACTGTTCAGCGGATACCGCAGAGTCGTCAGTCTCAATTGCTGCGGCTTCTCCGCTCTCGATAGGTTCACCGTTCTCTATAGGTTTTCCACTATCCGCAGGTTCCCCATTCTCTGCCTCTGCAGCTTCTCCATCTCCTAAGGTTCCTGCTTCATTTTCCATGTTGCTTCCGTCTTCAATATTCCCATCATTCACATCATTCGCATCGGTATTGATTCCTTCGCCGACGTCCTCTACGGTTTCATCCGAAAAAGTCTCAGCAGAATCGACAGATCCATCGCCGTTTTCTTCGTAGGTACCATTGTCTTCCGAAATACCTTCTTCCATGAAAACATCCGCGGACTGTGCGCTCACACCTCCCGCGTCTGAAGGAACCGCCGTCATCAGGCTGCCATCATCCGGCTCAGATATCTCACCCGTCATCACTTTCGCTTCATTGCGGTGATAACAGGCTTCACTATGGACATGTACTTCTTTTCCGCATATGAGGTTGCCCGTCCTGCCATAACACCCATCCCCGTGCTGGTGTTGGTCGGACTCCTCCAGTCCGCAGATCAGGCCATACTCATAGCAGCTGTCGTCGTGCTGATGAGCCTCGATCCCGCAGTCCGCCTCGATCTCCATCGTGATGGCGGGCAGGACGAGCGCATAGGTCGTCACGAATACAACAATCGCCGCAGTAACACTGACGATGCGCGTGAACATCTTTCGGGTCCTGCGGTCCCTCAGCAATTTTCTGATTTTCGCAAGTAGTCTTCTCATGATGTCTGCCCCCTTCTATCCGGGAGCACCTGCTCTCGTTTGCCGTCCGCAAAATGCCGTCTGCAAAGTACCGTCCACAATGTGCCGTCAACAAAGTGATGTGCGCATAGTGCCGTCCGCATAGTACCAGTGCCGTCCACAAAATGCCGTTCACAAAGTGCCGTCCACTAATAACGGTCACTTCCGACTCTGTTTCCCCTGATTCTCCAGAAAGCAGTTCGGGAAATCTCTATATTTGATAGTGATCCCGTCCCATTATTGCTCCCTGCTTCCGATGGAAAAAGAGTCTCTGCAAGTGCCTCCCATAACGCCTCCCTGCAAAAAATGCAATGGGCAGGCGGCTAAGTGTCGGATATTCAATTGTCATTCCGTAAACCTGTGGTGACTAAACTGAGATGATTACAGTGCTTCCGATGAAACCGTTACTGCGTTTCCTGAGAATGAAAAGCCTGTGTTACCTGAGAAATGTCGATGGTACCTGAGAAGTGTTGGTGGTGCCTGAGAAAGGGCTATGCTGCCCTGGAAATGTTGGTGGTGTCAGTTGTATATACCGGAAATTCTGTGGCATAGACAGCCGCTTCGCCCGGCTACATTACTATTGTACCAAATTCAATACAAAAAAAGCGTCACAGGAAACTCCTACTGTGCAGTTTTGTCCTCCCGGACACATAAAAAAGGCATGAAATCCACGGGATTTCCCATAGTTTCATGCCTTTTGCCCTGAGGGACCATGGGGACGGTTCTGTGGCTCCTTTATATCGGAAATGAATCGGCAAACCGCCCGGCTCACGTTAAACCGCCCCATTGATCATCGTCCCTGGTGACCACTCCACTGTATCCATATGTTTTTTCTCTCAAAAGACCCTGTCCCGTTCACTCCGGGATCCGGCTCACTCCGGGCTTCTGCTCAACCTGGGAACCGGCTCACTCCGAGATTCCGCTCAATCCAGGATCCTCTCCAGTGTATCTGCCAGCTGACCCGGATCGATGGGCTTTGAGATATGGCCGTCCATACCCTTTTCCCGGGCCTTTCGGACATCTTCGCCAAAGGCATTGGCAGTGACTGCGATAATGGGAACCTCCGCCTTTTCCGAATCCTCAAGCCCGCGGATCCTCTCCGCTGCCTCGTATCCGTCCATGACCGGCATCTGGATATCCATGAGGACTGCGTCAAACGTTCCCGCCGGGCAGGATTCGATCTTTTGGACAGCCTCCCGGCCGTCTTCCGCTACGTCCACCTGATAGCCCAGATTCTCCAGAAGCATACAGACCAGCTGGCGGTTGATCTCCATGTCCTCCGCGACCAGAAGCCGTCTCCGTCCATCCTCTTCGCGGCCGTCCGGCTTCCTTCCGGTCCCGATGCCGGAGTTTCTTTCCCCGTTTTTCGCAATAACCTCCGCAGTATCCTCCGCAGTGCCCTCTGTCCCTGCAAAAGAAGGAATAGTGTTTTCCTTCTTATCTGTCCCGGCGGAAGCGGCAGCACTGCTGTCCTTCTTCTTCGTCCCGGCGGAAGCGGCAACACTGCTGTCCTTCTTCTTCGTCCCGGCGGAAGCGGCAAAACTGTTTTCCTTCCTCTCCGCCTCCTCGCAGACGGGGAAGGCCAGGCGGATGATAAATTCCGTGCCTTCATCCGGGGCCGTGACCACGTCGATCGTCCCCTGCATGGCTTCCACGATGCTCTTGGTGATGGCCATTCCCAGGCCGGTCCCCTGGATCCGGCTGACTGTCGAGGTCCGCTCCCGGGCAAAGGCCTCGAAGACCACCTCCGCAAATTCTCTGGTCATCCCGATGCCGTTGTCCCTGACCCGGATCTCATAGGCTGCCCATTGAGGGCTGCTCTCCGGCAGTATCCCGCCGTAGGCCGAAACCGGCCGCTCCCGATCAGACGCCAGCCGCCCGGCACCTTCTTCAACAGACACCTGCTGTCCGGTACTTTCATGATCAGACGCCTGCCACGCTACACTGCCATCTCCAGCCGCCTTCAGCCCGGCACCGGTATCATCAGGCGCCTGCGTTGATGCAGCAGCGTCAGCATCATCATTCGCAGACCGGCTGGCGCCGATCTGCTTCATGGAGACGGACACCCGGCCTCCCTCCGGTGTGAACTTCCAGGCATTGCTGACCAGGTTGAGGATCACGCGCAGAAAGCGGTTGCGGTCAAAGCTGACCCACCGTTCCTGCAGATCTCTGATCTCGAGGCGGTAGCGGATCTTTTTTTCCTCCATCTGCTCCTGGAACATCTCCCAGGCGGTCCGCAGGGCCTCCTCGATGTCTCCGGGCTCATTCATGAGCTCCATCTTGCCGCTCTCAATTCGGCTCATCTCGAGGACATCGTTAATCAGGGTCAGGAGATGTTTTCCGGAAATATCGATCTTTTCAATATAGTCCCTGACCCGTGGCGGGACATCCGCCTCCATGGAGGCCAGGTGGGTGTACCCGATGATGGCGTTCATGGGCGTGCGTATATCGTGGGACATATTGAAGAGGAACTGGGTCTTGGCCTTGCTGCTCTCCTCCGCCTGCATCTTGTCCCGCTCCAGCCTGGCATGGCGGTGCCGCAGCCAGCTCTGGGTATAGAGCATGACGACCAGGCCGACCATGGTAAAGGCCAGCATGACCAGTCCGTTGCGGCGGGCAAAGGCAGAGAGCCCCTCCGTCCTGCCGGATTCCAGCCTCTCGGTCAGCAGCTTCATGAACCACATCAGGACAGAATAAAAGAGCAGGCAGAATAAGACCGCGCTGGAGGTCGTGACGCCGTCAAAATCCGACAGGTCGCTCTGGCGCATGGTCCTCCAGTAAAAAAGAAAGCCCAGTAGGCACCAGACCGCCAGCAGTAAGAAGGAAGGGGCACACATGGTCTCCACATCCGCCACCTGAGAAACCAGCTGAGCGACAGCAAAAACAGCCGAAATCACTGCTCCCAGCATTCCCGTGATCCGGACTGTACTGTTTTTCTCCTTTCCCGCGATCCGCCAGGCAGCTGCCGAGGTATAGGCGAAGCCCACGGTCGCCCCGAAGGAGGTGAGCTCGACAAACCAGTCCAGGGTATTTCTACCCAGAAAGGTGAAGGCACTGGAGATTCCCATAATAAAGACGATGCAGAAGGTCGTCCCGCGGAATTCCCTGGAGAGGATCTTGTCCTCCGCCATGGTGGAGAGCATACGGACCGTCGCCCGGTAGGCGCCGATCACGCCGGTCAGGATGGCCGCCAGGGCCGTGACGGTGATCAGGACCATGCCGGCCCTGCCCATCAGGAACTGGGCGGCATAGAAGGTCGGGACTCCCTCTACGCCCGACAGGGAATCCAGGTCCGCCACATAGGCCTGCCAGGACGGATATTGCAGCGGCCGCAGAGAGGCCGTGACGAAGGTCATGGCCGTATAGACAAAGCCGCCGCTCAGGATCGCGGCGGCCATGACCCTCCAGGACCAACGGATCGGGAAATCAAAATGGGGCGTCTCCAGCGAGGCGATCTCAAAACCGACAAAGGCCCAGGGAGCCAGGAGCAGCAGGGTCAGGACCGACCCGACAGCCCGCAGCCCTCCCCCGGCAGCCGATGCCTGCGCTGCTGCCGTTGCTGCCGCCGTTACGGCAGCCGGTGCGTGTGCCGCAGTTGCAGCTGCTCCTGCAGCGGCATTTGCAGCAGTGGCAGCGGCCTCGACTGCATTTGCAGCGGCGCCCGCAGCTCCGCCTGTCCCGAATTCCGTCAGGAGGCTCCCCCAGTGAAAATGCGGGAGCGCGGCCAGGGTCAGGATCAGAGCGCCCGCCAGCAGGACCACCGCGAGCACCCTCTGCACGATCTGCATCAGGGGCTTGTGCCAGATCAGGAGGACGCCCACGATGACCAGGACTGCCACGGACAGGGCGATCTCCCCGGGATAGATCTCAATCCCGGCAACCTGATAGTGAAAACCGATCTGGGGAATATCATCCAGCAGGACCCTGCTGATGATAAAGAGCGCCGTCGCGTTCAGAAAGACGACTGTCAGATAGGACAGGCTCAAAAACCATGAGCACAGAAAGGCGTGGTCCCGGCCGAAGGCCTCCTTGGTATAGGCATAGACGCCGCCCTTGCGCGGCCGGTTCCGCATCAACCAGGCATAGTTATAGCCGATCACCAGCATCAGGGCCGTGCTCAGCACCATCGCGGCGAGCGTACCCGCCGGCCCCGCGATCGGGAGGAAGGTCGTGCCGGGCATGACAAAAGCGCCCCAGCCAATGCTGCAGCCGAAGGCAATGGCCCAGACATCCACAGGCATCAGGTACCTCGCCATTTTTCTTCTCTCGATAACCGGTTTTGCGCTTTGTTTTTTACTGGAAAGCATACTTGTGGCTGTAAACTCCTTTCCACAGATTTCCACAAACAAATATCAGTGATGCCTGGCATTGCTCCGTGCGGCACTGCAATGCGGAGCCTTTAATGTAACTATATCACACATGCTGCAACTATGGCATTTCCCTTTGGCGCAAAAAGGCCCCTTTACGAAAAACAGAGGGCCCCGGCCCTGTCCGGCCAGTCCCTCTGCCTGATCATCTGTTTCTATGCCATTTTCTAATACTTTCTATTTTTTTATATTGCGGATCTCCAGTTCATCCGCAAAGCGGAAGCTGATGTCATCTGCATGGAATTTAATCGACATGCCTTCGACGGCGCCCTCCACAGCTACCGCCGCGAGGTCGCGGTCAGAGCCGATACGGGGGTGAAACATTTCAGTTTATTTCCGGGAAGGTTCCTTCATCAACTTCCACGTATTACGGTCAAATTAACGGTTTTTATTAATTTTATGTTAATTTATCGTTAGTGTCCAGTTAATTTTGTTACTCTTATCATACCCTATTACATGTCACAAAAGCCGTCAACAGCTCCGTTATTTTCTGTATTTTCTTGCTTTTTTATATTATTTACTGATATTTTGACACATATTTATCGCCTGCTGATTAACAAGCAATGAAAGGCCCGGCGGAAGGCACCACAGAACCGTCCCCGTGGTACCTCCAGGCACCCGGACATGGGAAAGATCCCCGTGTTAACCAGCGCCGTCTCCCCGTTATCTTCCCCGTTATCTTCCCCGGTTCTCCCGGCTCACCGAAAACTAACCCCCGGACATTCCCCGCTATTCTTGCCCCGGTAACAGCATAGCGATTATAATGGATTCATAGATTGCAGGCGGATCCTCGCAACCGTGACTGCCACATCCGGTGTACCAAACGATTCTGATTCACCGGGCATTCGGCATACCATCACGATCCGGTTTACGCAGACAGCCCGTTTTTCACCAGCGATCGAGGCGATCATTCACCCCCGCAAATGGCATATTGCCGGAAAGGAGTCTCCGATGAAAACGATGAAAATCAAATGGCTGGCTGCACTGATCGTACTGTTCCTGGCTGCAGGTAATACGGCAGCTGCCCCCGGCGCCGGCGCGGCAGCAGGGCTGTCGCAGGCAGTTTCAGCCGCAGAAGGAGGGTATTCGACCGAGGTCGTCTCAAAGCCGCGCGTCAGCTTCTCCGAATGGAGAGAGGAGACCGCTGCGATCGCGTCCAAGGCCTTTGTCAGGGACATCACAGTGTCCGGCGGCAGCAACTACCTGATGACCTACCGTGTTCACAACAAGACTCTGAATACTTACTACTACAGGTATGAGGCCATTTACCAGGGAAAGGGCACGCAGACACTCTACGGCAGCGACCTCTCCGACTATGAGATTGACAACGGCAAGCTTCTGCGCTACGAGACCATGGAGGAGACCGACCTGGATGTCGACCAGGTCATCACGGACCACATCCGGATCCAGGCCGACGACGGCTCCAGTTTTCTGCTCATCTTCCGGCCGCGCGGCGGCAAGCGGGACGGACAGATCGACACTGTCCGCGTGGCCTTCGGACTCTGTGACCTGACATCCGACTCCTACGATGGAACGGAGTCGATCGAAATGCTGGGCGTCCTCCGTTTCGATGAGGACAGCCGCAAGGATCTGACCTTCGGCCAGAATACCATCCAGCGGGACCCGCCCGGCTACAAGATCAAGATGTCCTACCAGTCCGATTACCCCGACGGCATCGGCCTCGTCTGCTACACCAACTACACCGGGACGGAAGTCTTTCTGACCCAGGTCATCTATGACGGCTACGGTGAGCTCTCTACCTATGACCCGGCAAAATCCGTCGACGATATCACCGTCGGAAAATTCGGCATCGCCGCCTACTCCCACAATGCCATCGATGCGGTGTTTGAGGATTGATCGGCGAGTAGACGGAATAAAAATCACCCCTTTCCTCTGCCGTTCCGGCAAGGAAAGGGGTGATTTTTTTGCGCACAATGCAGCGCATCTTTCATACAGCAGAAGACCAGCCCGCGTACGGGCTGGTCCCCTGTGTGTCTGCTCAGAATCGATGCGTTCCTTTTGTTTTTTACTACAGTCCTGATGTATCAGGAACCCTGCTGCATCAGCTTGCCCTGCGCCTGCGGACCAGCAGTGCGCCCGCAATCGCGATCAGCGCGCCACCGAGAAGGAGATAGAGACGTGTGCCCGGGCCGCCGGCGGATATTCAGATCCCGGATGCTGACCCGCACGAGGAAAGGAACCGCCACAGATGTCTTTGGCGTGTAAATCTTCACGCCGTCCGGATCGAACACATAAAATCCCGGATGCTCGTCCGCACAGGCTTTTGCATTCTCCAGCACTTTAAACGCGCCGACTTGCGATGCGACATCGCCCCAGCTCTTTCGGACACGGTACCAGGCATCCGCCGCCGGAGCCGACGTAACTGCCTCTGCCGTATCATACTGCGTCAGATTCCAACGCTCGATGATGGAACAGAGATTGCTCACATAGCTGTGGCTTGTTGCATAGCCGCCGTCCTTGATGATCTGCACCCGCTTCTCATACTCTTTTGTGCAGTTCCCTTCTTTTAAGCGGGAGGACATCCTGTCGTAATCCCCGATAAGTTTCCGCAGGTGTTTATCTGTCGTGCTGACCCGATAAGCTTCCCCGCAGTCCGGGCATAAAAAGTAGGTGTGTTCGATCTCCCCGTCCCGGATTGTTTTCAGATCCGGTTTTCGGATCACGGCACCACATTTATTACAGATAATTTCCATTCTCTCTTCTCCATCTATCACGCTTAATTTTGCTTGCATTTGCAAGCAATCAGCGATATACTACTCTTGAAAGGAAGGTGAATGACTATGGCAAACACATCCCCTGTATATGCAAGAATCGATACGTCCCTGAAAGACAGTGCGGAGATGATCCTTACCAAACTCGGTATCACACCGTCCGGAGCCATCCAGATGCTTTACAGCCAGATTGTTCTGCATAATGGCATACCGTTTGATGTACGCATCCCATCGCCAAAGCCGGTGGCCGCTGGTGCTCTTTCACGCACGGAACTGGATGCTGAACTGATGAAGGGAGTGGAGTCCCTGAAAGCTGGTAAGGGCTATTCTGCGGATGAAGTCGATGCCATGCTCCAGAAGGATTTTGGCATATGACATATCAGATCATCTATTCCCCGGAGTCGCTCGATGACCTGCGAGCCATCTATTCCTATATTGCTTTCGAGAAGCTCGCTCCACAAAACGCCGAGGGACAGGTGAACCGGATACGTAAAACCATCCGCTCCCTTGACCTCTTTCCCGAAGGACACACAACCGTCGAATGGGAACCATGGGCTTCCATGGGGATGCGCTTTCTTCCGGTCGATAATTTCACCGTTTATTATCTGGTTGATAACGATGAAGGAAAGGTCAGCATCGTCCGTATCTTTTACAGCGGACGCGATGTTGAGCACATCATTCAGACAGGCATCGAGTGAAACGATCCCGTCAGGCATATGTCTGGCGGGATTCTTTTTCCTTAAAAGACGTCGAAATCGTGCTGGTTTGCTTCCCGCACAATAGCCCGCGCCTCGTATTTCTCACCGTCATTTCCCTTTTCTGTCCAGATATCCAACACCATCCCGATGGTAAGGAGGTCGAGATCTGATAAAAAGAGCCCGACCTCCAGACACCGCCGCAGGAACAGCGCCGTCGTTATCTCCCGGCTACTTCCCTGAGGTTTTTTTAGCTTCCACATCCGTGATCAGGTTGGTACCCCACAGCTCCAGTATTTCCGGCAGGATCTCATAGATGGAAAACATCTCGAACTGCTCCAGCCATTCGTCGATGGTTTTCGGGATGGTCGGATCGGCGTGGAAGGCCATGATATAGGCCACGTTCTCAAAGATCTCCAGATCCTCGATCTCCATGGCGGAGGCTTCCTCGCCGCCCTTTTCCATATAGGATTTTTCCAGCCGGGAGAGATCCTGAAAAATATCCCTCCCGAACTTGATGCGGTAGAGCCTCGGCACAGAGGCGGAACTCCGGAACTTCACATCGGTATCCCCGATCTTTACGGTTTTCTCAATCATGCCTCATCCCTCCATCATGATCCGCTCGTGCTGCTGCCGGAGGAGGCTGCGGTCGCCGACGGAACATACACGCTCTTATACCAGTTGTTATAGGTCGCCGTACTCGTATCATCCCCGGTACGGGACTTCACAAGGCCGTCTTCCCTCGGGTCTGCGGCAATGGAGAGCGTCTCCGTTCCGGGCTCGATGCTCGACTCCTTGGTCTGGGATTCGATGGTCGGCCTCGATGCCGTGCAGTTGTACATGACATGACGGATCGCTTTCTGGTCGCCGTCAAACTCAAACAGCAGCGCAAAGTATACGGACTCTGTGATATCCGATCTCTCAATCAGCACACCGTTCGAATCCTTCTCTTCCTGCAGGATATCGGTGCGGAACCACTCCGGGATCAGGGCCATCTCCAGGTCACCGGAGTAG
>CACZIO010000067.1 GCA_902781215.1 uncultured Lachnospiraceae bacterium | reverse complement strand
TGGCAGAGGGACTCTCCCGGCGCTCTGAGACGGCCTGCGGCAGCCTGAGCGGCCTGATCTGCGCCCGCTGCCGTCGGCCAGCTTTCCGGCGCTGGATCTTCCACAGCATCCTGATCCGGCCTGCGGCCTTTCCAGCTTCCCGGCGGGGATCTCCCGCAGAGGATCCGCGACGGCAGCGGGACTCCCCGCAGCTGAGGCAAGAAAAAAAGTCTGTGCATTTCACCCACTTTTGAGTGATCTGCACAGACTTTATATTATCCGGCGTTTCTATCTCTGCGCCGGCTTAGAACATGCGCGCGACTGATCCGCAGTGCCGAACGTCTCTAAACTTAACGATTTTCGTGTCGGCCTGAAGATCTTCCAGCATTTCAAAGCGGCACACTGCCTCATAGCACTGAAAAAGCGTCTCCACTCCCGATTCATAGAAAAAATCTATTTTCCTTTCACCGTCGGCATAAAAACAATTCTTCTCGCGTCCCCATTCGCAGCGCTTAAATGCAATAGCTGCCGCGCATTCTCCAAAAACCTTTTCTGCCGTGGCCAGCGTTACCGCAGTATAGCGCCCGCCTTCAAATTTCCAATCTGCAATTTGTTCAAATATCTGTTTCTTAACTCCCCTTAAAGCCATTGCGCACCTCTCAGATCTGCATAAACCGATTGCTATTCGTCACATACTTGTTTTGCGCCTCTGGCCTCAGATTATTGTATAAATCTTCGTACAATCCTGTAATCTGGATTTTCAGCCCCTTTTTCCGGGAACCGTACACCACTGCATACACCAATCGTACACCAATTTACACCAATTATTGCATGTTTCTACACGATGAATGACAAGACGGGATAACATGTTAATGTGCCCGAAACCCGCATAAAATAAGGGTTTCACCGCTCTACATGTGTGAGTGATGAAACCCTATAAAATAGCGCTGGGCTAGCAGGATTCGAACCTGCAAAATGACGGAGTCAGAGTCCGCTGCCTTACCGTTTGGCTATAGCCCATTATTGTCTGCAGCCGATTCATGTCGGCTACGAATTGAAATTATAGTGCATGGCCCGTCAAAATGCAAGCACTTTTTCAAAAAATATTATGTGTCTTTACCGCGGAAGATGCCCGAGATTTCAGACATCTTCCGCAATGACATCCGGTTTCACTTCTGCCGCCCGGCAGACCGGCAGGCGGCGTCCCCGCTGCTGCCCATGTGCAAAGAGGCTTATCTCCTGCGCCCGGAGATGACCGGGTAGAGCAGGACGAGCATGGGATAGAGCTCCAGTCTTCCCGCCAGCATGTCGAACATGAGGACATACTTGGAGGGCAGGGAGAGGTGGCCGAAGTTGGCAGTGGGGCCGACGGCGGAGAGGCCGGGGCCGATATTGTTGAAGGTGGCGGCGACGGCCGTGAAGACCGTCTCCAGGCTCTCACCTCCGTCGAAGAGGGTGACCGCCAGGACAGAGGCGCAGAAGATCACGATGTAGATCCCGACATACATGATGACGGCGCGGACCGTCTCGCGCTCAACAGGCTTGTTGTCCATGCGGACGGTCGTGACGCTGCGGGGATGGACATAGTGGTGGATCTCCTGCAGGCCGGCCTTGACCAGGATCACGATCCTGGACACCTTGATGCCGCCGCCGGTGGAGCCGGCGCAGGCACCGATGAACATGATCATGACCAGCAGGCAGCGTGAATACTGGGGCCAGAGGTCAAAGTCCGCGGTCGCGTAGCCGGTCGTCGTGATGACAGACCCCACCTGGAAGGCCGCGTGATGGAAGGCCAGGAAGATGTTGTCGAACATGCCGCGGATGTTGATCGTGATGGTCAGGATGCAAAAGGCGATGATCCCCAGATACCAGCGCACCTCCGTGAGCCGGAAGGCCTCCTTTTTGTCTTTTCCCATAAAGAGGAAAAAGTAGGCGTTGAAATTGACGCCGAAGAGGATCATGAAGACCGTGATGATGCCCTGCTGCAAAAGGGGATAGCTGGCAATGCTGTCGCCGAGGACGCCGAAGCCGCCGGTGCCGGCCGTGCCGAAGCTCAGGCACAGGGTGTCGAACAGGGGCATGCCCGCCAGCAGGAGCAGGACGATCTCGACCACGGTCATACCGAAATAGATCTTGTAGAGGATCATGGCGGTGTCGCGGATCTTGGGGACGAGCTTGCCCACCACGGGACCCGGGCTCTCCGCCCGCATCATGTGCATCTGGCTGCCCATCCTGCGTCTGCGCATGGGCATAATGGCCAGAACGAAGACAATGACGCCCATGCCGCCGACCCAGTGGGTGAAGCTGCGCCAGAAGAGGCTGGCGTGGCTGAGCGCCTCCACATCCGCCAGGATGCTGGACCCGGTCGTCGTGAAGCCGGAGATCGTCTCAAAAAGGGCATCGGAATAGCTGGGGATGTCCCCGCACAGCACAAAGGGCAGGGCCCCGCAGATACTGATCACGATCCAGACCAGAGCGACACTGACAAAGCCTTCCTTGGAGTAAAACTCCGTGCCGGTGTCCCCCTTCAGGTTGATGAGATAACCGATGACAAAATAAGCGGCGGCCAGGGCCAGGTAGATCAAGCCTGCCCGCTCTCGGTACAAAAAGCCGGTGACGGCCGGCAGAAGCAGAAAGACGGCTTCAAATTTGAGCACAAGTCCGGTCGTGCGGCGGATAATCGAATAGTTCATAATATGTCCCCTCCGGAATCAGGTTTCCTGCAGGATATCGCGGATATCCTGGAATCCCATATGGGTCGTCACAACGATGACCCTGTCGTCCACTTCGATCATGGACTGTCCGTTGGGAATGATGATCTGGCGGTTGCGGTAGATGCAGGCGATCAGGACGCCCTTTTTGATGGGCAGGTCGATCAGGGGGATCCCGATGACAGGGGCCCCCAGCTGGATGAGGAACTCCAGCGCCTCCGCCTTGTTCTCGATGATATTGTAGAGGGTCTCCACATTGCTGCCGATCGAATTTGCCATCGCGCGGACATAGCGGACGATGTACTCCGCCGCAATGTGCTGGGGGTTGAGGATACTGCCCAGGTTCATATCGTCGATGATGTCATCGTAATTGATGCGGTTGATCTTGGTGACCAGCTTGATGTCCTTTGCGGAGGCCTTGCGGGCATAGAGGGACAGGAAAATATTCTCCTCGTCCATGCCGGTCAGGCTGACGAAGGACTCGCAGTTCTCGATCCCCTCCTCCAGCAGGACATTCTGGTTGGCGGCATCTCCGCAGATGACATTGGCGTCGGGCAGGTCCTCGCTCAGAATGCGGCAGCGCTCCGGATCCTTGTCGATGATGGTGACGGCGATATGGCTTTCCAGAAGGGTCTTCGCCAGGTAGTAGCCGATCGTACCGCCGCCGATGATCATGCAGTTGGCGGCGCTCCGGCTCTTGAGGCCGACCTTCTCCATGAAGCCCCTGGCGCTGTGGGTGCCGGTCACGATGCTGATGGTGTCGCCCGCCTGGAGGCGGAAATCACCGCCGGGGATCGTGACGTCATGTCCGGGGCCCCGCTCGACCGCACAGACCAGGACATCTCCCTTGATGGTGGCGGAGATCTCCGCCAGGGTATGTCCGTCCAGGGGCGAGTTGGCCGGGACGGCAAATTTCAGCAGCTCGACATGGCCGCGGGCGAAGGTGTCGATCTTGATGGCGGAGGGGAACTTGAGAAGCCTGGAGGCCTCCATGGCGGCCGCATACTCCGGATTGACGGTCATGGACAGGCCCAGCTCGTCGCGGATAAAGCCGATCTCACTGTTGTAGATGGGGTTGCGCACACGGGCGATGGTGCTGCATCCGCCCGCCTTCTTGGCGATCAGGCAGCAGAGCAGGTTGAGCTCGTCCGAGTCCGAGGCCGCGATCAGGAGGTCCGCTTCCTCTACGCCCAGTTCCTTCTGGACGGAATAGCTGCCGCCGTTTCCCACGATCCCCATGACATCATAGTTGCTGGACACGTCATTGACCACCTGGGGGTTCTTGTCCACAACACTGACATCATGTCCTTCTTCACTGAGTTGGGCGGCGAGGGCGGAGCCGACTTTGCCGCAGCCTACCACAATAATCTTCATATCTGTCTGTTCCTCTTTTCATCACGCTGCTGCGCGTCCGTTTGCAGGTATCAGGTCATCCCTGTTTCTGTTTATGTTTCTGTTTTCTTTTTTCCGCGTTTTTCTCTGCGCCGTTTTGTCTTTGTCTGCTCTTTTACTTTCCGCCGCGGCTTCTGCTCAGCCGCCGCACCGGCCGGGATGCATGCGCAGCAGGTCTCCGGGATCCGCCTGGGCATCCAGTTCCATCAGGATCTCTTCCCCGGGGTGCGGCGCGCTCTGCACGGGCTCCCCGTCCGCGTTCCACATCCGCAGGACCTGTGCCGGCCGGTCCACGCCGTCCGGCCGCATGATCTCGATGCGGTCGCCGACGGAAAACTTGTTTTTCTGGTGGATCCTCACGAGGCCGGCCGTCCGGCCGTCCGGTGTCTCCGGTCTCTGCACGGCCATTTCCCTGCCGCCGTCATCCCCTCCCGGAATCATTCCCGCTCCGGGCGCGGATGCATCCGGTGCTGACGCCGGCAGGTCTTCCGCGATGCCCAGAAAGACGGCGTCGCTGGTATAGGTGTTGTCGGTGTAGACCATGGACTGCGTGTCGGGCCGGCCGAAGTAGAAACCGGTCGTAAAATCGCGGTAGGTGCACTGGCGGATCTGGTGCCTGTACCAGTCCATGCCGGCGGCATAGGCCTCATCGCTCTCGAGATAGTCATCGATGGCCCGGCGGTAGGCCCTGGTGATCGACGCGACATAGAGCGCCGTCTTCATGCGGCCCTCGATCTTGAGGCTGTCGACGCCGGCCCGCGCCAGCTCCGGCAGGTGTTCGATCATACACAGGTCGCGGGAATTGAAGATATAGGTCCCGCGCTCGTCCTCCACGACGGGGAGATATTCGCCGGGGCGCTTTTCCTCGACGACGCTGTATTTCCAGCGGCAGGGGTGGGTGCAGGCCCCCCGGTTGGCGTCCCGGCCTGTAAACCAGGCCGACAGCAGGCACCTGCCCGAGTAGGAGATGCACATGGCGCCGTGAATGAAGGCCTCGATCTCCAGGTCCTGCGGCGTATTGGCCCGGATCCGGGCGATCTCCGCCAGGGACAGCTCCCGTGCGCACACGACACGGGCCGCCCCCAGGCTGTGCCAGAAGCGGAAGGTCTCCGAATTCGTGTTATTGGCCTGGGTCGAGATGTGGACCGGGATCTCCGGACAGTACCTGCGGGCCAGGGAAAACATCCCCGGATCCGCCACCAGGACTGCATCGGGGCCGGTCTCCCGGAGAAAGGAAAAATACTCCGCGGCCCCCTTCAGGTCCTGTTCATGGGCATAAATATTTGCGGCGACATGGACCTGCACACCGTGCGCATGCGCGAAGGCGATTCCCTCCCTCATATCCTCAGGGCTGAAATTTCTCGCCTTGGCTCGCAGGCTGAAGGCCTCGCCGCCGATATAGACCGCGTCCGCCCCGAAGGCGACCGCCGTGCGCAGGACCTCCAGGTCCTTGGCCGGGATCAGCAGCTCGGGCTTTTCGCGGTTGTTATTCCATTTTCTGTTCATATATTCTCTTTCAGACGCGCCGCCCGCCGGGGCTGCCGGTCAGCAGTATTCGCCTTTTTTGACAGAGACGGCTGCGCCGTCGCCATTGGGCAGCAGGATGGTCTCCAGGGCGGGTTCCTCCATCAGCGCCCGCAGGTAGTCGCGCATGCGCCGGTGGATCGTGCGGTTCCTGCGGGTGACCGCAAAGCGGGAGGCCAGCACATCGCCCTCCTGCAGGATATTGTCCGTGATCAGGAGTCCCTCCGGCGCCAGGAGGCGGAGGGTCTCCGGCAGGAAGCGGATATACTGGCCCTTGGCGGCGTCCATGAAGATCAGGTCAAAGGTCCCGTCTCCGCCGATCTGCGGAAGTACCTGCGCGGCATCCCCCTCCAGCAGGGAGATATTGTCTGCCCCGTACTTTTTAAAATTGTCCCTGGCCTGTGCGGCGCGGCCGGGATCGAGCTCGATCGTGACGATCCGGCATTCCCGCGGCGCATAGTACCCCATCAGAAGCGCGGAAAAGCCCACTGCGGCGCCGACCTCCAGGATCCCGGCCGGTTTTCGCAGGGTGACAAAGAAGCGCAGCAGGTCCTGGGTCTGCGGCCGGATCACGGGCACGCCCTGCGCCCGCGCCTCCCGCTCCAGGTCCCTGAGAAAGGTCGGCCCGGGAGGCGTCATGGCCTCCGCAAAGACCTCCATGCGGCGGGGATCCGGTGAAAAGGCCGCTCCGGCCCCTCTAATATCCTCACTGCCCCCACACATCGCGGTTCTCCGTCTCTTCTCCCTCTGCGGCGCCCTCCTCCTCGGCGGCTGCGCCCTCCTCCGGGCTGCCGGTCTCCGCGGCGGGATCCGTACAGATCCTGGTCAGGATGTCATCCGCCGTCATGTCCGAGGACAGGATGTAGGTGCCGGGCAGGATCATGCCGTCCGCGCCGGACAGCCTGGCCTTGAGGGCGAAAAAGTACCTGCTGCCGATCAGGTCCTGTCTCTCCAGGAGCCTGCCGACCGCCAGCGCGGAGGACGCGTCCTCCTCGGTGATGCTGATCATCTCGCTGTGCGCCTCGCCGGGCTTGTCCAGGCCCTCCTGCACGAACAGGCGGTAGCCCTCGCGGTAGGCCGTCCCGGCCGTGAGCACGATCAGGACCGCGCACACAACGGGCAGGAGGTCCATCAGGCCTCCGAAGACACCCTCCAGAAAATCCCGTTTTCTGATCTTGTTATCATCCATACAGTCACCTCCTGTACAGGCTTTTCCGCTCCGGTCAGACCTCCAGGATCATGGGCAGGATCACGGGCCTGCGCTGGGTCTTTTTCCAGAAAAAGTCATTCAGGCTGTCCTTGACGGCGTTCTTGTAGCGGTTCCAGTCGGAGACGCCGGTCTCGATGCAGTGGTAGATTGCCTCCTCGGCGACGGCCGCCGCGCCGGTCATCAGATCATCCGACTCCTTGATATAGACAAAGCCGCGCGAAGTGATCTCGGGCCCGGACAGGAGCTGGCAGGACCCGGACTCCAGGGCGAAGGCGACGATCACGATGCCGTCCTCGGCCAGGTGCTGGCGGTCGCGCAGGACCACGTTGCCGACGTCGCCGACCCCGAGGCCGTCGACCAGGATATTGCCGACCTGGACCTTCTCGCGGATGAAGGCCTCGTCCTCCGAGATCTCCAGGACATCGCCGGAGCGGAGGATGAAGATATCCTCCTTGTCGTAGCCCAGTTCACGCGCGATCTTGGCCTGGGCCTTGAGATGGCGGTATTCGCCGTGCACGGGAATGGCATAGCGGGGCTGGACCAGGTTGTAGATCAGCTTGACGTCCTCCTGGCAGGGATGACCGGAGGCGTGTACGTCCTGGGTGATGACATCCGCGCCCTTCATCAGGAGCTTATTGACGACCGCCGTGACCGCCTTCTCGTTGCCCGGGATCGGGCTGGAGGAGAAGACGACCGTGTCGCCGGGGCCGATGGTGACCTTGCGGTGCAGGCCGTCCGCCATGCGGCTGAGGGCGGCCATGCTCTCTCCCTGGCTGCCGGTCGTGATGATGACGGTCTTTTCTCCGGGATAGTTTTTGAGCTGTTCGATGTCGATCAGGGTGTTGTCGGGCACATTGAGCACATCGAGCCTGGTCGCGGTCTCGATGATGTTGACCATGCTCCGGCCCTCGACGACGACCTTGCGGCCATATTTATAGGCGTGGTTGATGATCTGCTGGACGCGGTCCACGTTGGAGGCGAAGGTCGCCACGATGATCCGCGTGTCCGCGTGGTCGCGGAAGATCTGATCGATGCTCCTGCCGACCATTTTCTCCGAGGGTGTGTGCCCCGGGCGCTCCGAGTTGGTGGAGTCGCACATGAGGGCCAGGACGCCCGCGTCGCCGAGCTGGGCGAAGCGCTGCAGGTCGATGGCATCCCCGTAGACCGGGGTGTAGTCGACCTTGAAGTCTCCCGTGTGCACGATCGTGCCCGCCGGGGAGGTGATCGCCAGGGCAGCCGCATCCACGATGGAGTGGTTGGTCTTGATGAACTCCACATCGAACTCGCCGAGCTCCACGACGTCCCCGAAGGCGACGACGTGCCGCTCCGTATTGTTCAGCAGGTTGTGCTCGCGGAGCTTGTTCTCGATGATCCCCATGGTCAGGCGGGTGCCGTAGACAGGCACATTGATCTTCTTGAGGACATAGGGGAGGGCGCCGATGTGGTCCTCGTGGCCATGGGTGATGACAAAGGCCCTGACCTTGTCGATATTCTCCTCCAGATAGGTCGTATCCGGAATGACCAGATCGATTCCCAGCATGTCATCCTCTGGGAAGGCCAGGCCGCAGTCCACGACCACGATGCTGTCCCCGTATTCAAATGCAGTGATGTTCATCCCGATCTGCTCGAGTCCGCCGAGCGGGATGATACGAAGGGACGGCGCGGAGCCGTTCCGCAGTCCTTCTGTTCTTTTTTTCAATCGCTCTCCTCTTCCGGCTGCCGCCTTTGACGGCCTCGCTGTATTCCGGCCGCTCCGGGCAGGTGTATAGAGGGCCTGCCGGCCTGCGGCGCTGTTTTTCCGATTCTCATTCAGACGCTTCTCTTCTCTGCGGTCCTCGGTTTTTTTCCAGTTGCTTTCCTTTAAAACGTTTTTCTTCGAGCTGCTGTATTTCGGATCGCTGTCCTTGTGTTTTCTGCTGTCGGAAGTCTTCTCCGGACGGTTCTTTTTCTGCAGTTCCTTCTTCTTGAGATCTTTCTTTTTGATCCCCTGTCTCTTCAGTTCTCTGTTCTTAAAATCTTTCCTTACTAATTCCTTCTTCTTAAAAATTGTTTTCTTCAAATTCCTCTGCTCCATGCCGCGCTCCGCGCGGCTTTCTATGTCATATTATGATGTTAAGGTCAAAAGTGTTATCACGGATTGCTTCGCGCTCCCACAATCCTCCCCAACATTCGGATTTCGCGGGGCCAGAGCCTGCAGAAGGCCATGCCTCCATGCGGGTTCGGCGCCGGCTCTTACTCCAGGATCTCGATCCCGAGCTCCTCGAGGGCGTCCCGCATCATCAGCAGGACCGCGGACAGCTCCTGCTCGTCCTCCACGATCTCGTACATGCTCTGGTCATGATCGTCCGCCCCGTCACCGCCCTGGGCGGCCGCCTCCGGGCGGGCGCGCAGGATCAGGGCCTCTCCGTCGCCGTCCGGTGTGTCCGTGACCAGGACATACTGGTTTCCGGCGAGCTTCGTCTCCTCCACGATATAGAATTCCACCGGTTCCTCACCGTCTTCGGGGATAAACATCAGTCTGTCCTGCATGGTCTTCTCCTTCTGTGCGCGGGCTGTGTGCGTGTGCTTTGCATGTAACAGTTCCATTACAGCTGCCCCGCAGTATTTTACCGGTCAGGCCCTGTCGGGGACGCGCCGGAACTCTGTGTGCGTCTGTCATATCTGTCCGCCAAGGTGCGGATCTCCTCGCGATGGTTTTCCATGTATTCCCGGAGAATGATCCCGGCCGCGATCATGTCGACATAATCGTGGTAGCGCTCGCGGGGGATCCCCTGGCTGTGCATGATCTCCTCGGCCTCGACGCTGGTCAGCCGTTCATCGGACATAACAACGGGGAGACCGGTCCTTCTCTGCAGACTGTCCTGGAATTCCAGCGTCTTCTTCGCCCGCTCTCCCTGCGAATCATCCATATTTAACGGCAGTCCCAGAACAATCAGACCGACATCATTTTCCGCAATCAGCTCCTCGATCCTTGCAAATGTCCTCCGGAGCTTGTTCTCTCTGTCTCTGCGGATGATCTCCTTCGGCTGCGCCGTGATCATCAGTGGATCACTGAGCGCCACGCCGCAGGTCTTTCCGCCAAAGTCCAATCCCATTATTCTCATATCTGCTCTGTCACCGGATCACACTCAGTCCGACCAGTGGTTTGCCCGGATATAGCTGCGCATGATCTCCTCGACCAGCTCGTCCCGTTCCACCTTCATGATCAGGCTCCGCGCCCCCTTGTAATTGGTCACATAGGTGGGGTCGCCGGACATGATATAGCCCACGATCTGATTGACCGGGTCATATCCCTTCTCGGACAGAGCCTCATAGACGACGGAGAGAATCTTCTGCACACCGTTCGCCTGCTCGGGCTGAACTCTGAAAAACTGCGTGCTCTCCAGATCCGTTCTTTTCTTCCTGTTCTCTTCCATATACGCCTCACTGTATCCGCCCGGTTGCGGGAACCGGCCTGTGATCTGTCCAACAACAGCCGCCGGGGCTTTATATCCTGCTCCCGCCAGCAGCTCATCGTTCTAATGATACCTTATTTGGCATTTCGATTCAATAGAACTTTCTAAATTCATTTTTCCCGAAACTATACTGGTTTCGCCCCTCGAAGGGAGGCCGGACCCGCTTCGCGGTCGGGGAAAAAGACCCGCTCCGCAGTCTTTCAGCGGTGTTCCGGCTCATCAGGCCTCCGGCACAAACAGGAGGCAGCTGCCGCGCGACAGCCCGATCTCCTCCGGCCGGAAGGTCCCGCGCAGGATCATGCCGGGATGGTGAGCGCCGCGGCCGTCCTCCTCCAGGGCAGCGGTCACATAGCGGGCGGTGCTGCCCGTCCAGTAGGTGACGCCGTCCTGTTCGCAGGTCTCCTCCAGGAGGATGGTCTCCGGCTCTCCCGCGAACTGCGCGCGGTATGCCGCCGCCTGGGCAGCCGTCAGGGCGAGGAGCCGCTCACTCCTGCGGGCCTTGACGGGCTCCGGGACCTGGTCCGGCATTTTGTCCGCCACGGTTCCGCTCCGCCTGGAATAGCGGAAGACATGGATCTCGTAGAAGCGGATCCGCTCCAGGAAGGCGCAGGTCTGCTCGAATTCCTCCTCCGTCTCCCCGGGGAAGCCCACGATCACATCGGTCGTGATGGCCGGCCGGTCATAGTAGCGGCGCAAAAGGTCAACGCTCCGGGCGTACTCCATCGTCGTGTAGTGGCGGTTCATGCGGCGCAGGGTCGCGTCGCATCCGCTCTGCAGGGAGAGATGGAAGTGGGGGCAGACCTTGTCCAGGGCGGAGAGCTCCCGGATGAAGCGCTCCGTCATGATCCGGGGCTCCAGCGAGCTCATGCGGATCCTCTCCAGCCCCCCGATGGCACTGAGCCTGCGCAGGAGCGACAGGAGGGCTTCGCCCGACCTGAGCGGGTCAAACCGGACCGGGCCGTCCGCACCGAAATCGAGGCCGTAGGAGCTCACATGGATCCCGGTCAGCACGATCTCCCGGATGCCGCCTGCGACCAGGTCTCTCACCTCCTGCAGGATATCCTCCGGCTGCCTGCTGCGGATGCGGCCGCGCGCGTAGGGGATGATGCAGTAGCTGCAGAACTGGTTGCAGCCGTCCTGGATCTTGATGTAGGCCCGGGTGTGTCCCGGGTCCGTCAGCCGCATGGCTTCATACTGAGGCGCCGCGGTCAGGTCCTCCCGCCAGGAGGGCTTGCCCTCCGTCACGGTCTCCGCCTGCTCAGATGCCCGCTCTCCGGGAGCAGCCGGGCCGCCGGTTCCGCCCTCTGTCCCGCAGGCCACTCCCTGCTCCCGCCGGGCCAGATAAGCTGTCAGGATGTCCCCGATCTGCGTCTTGCGGTTGTTGCCGATCACCAGATCGATCGCTTCGTCCCGCTCCACCCGGTCCGGGTCGGTCTCCACATAGCAGCCCACGGCGACGACCACGGCGCCGGGGTTCTGCTTTTTGGCCCGGTGCAGCATCTGGCGGCTCTTGCGGTCCGCGATGTTGGTCACCGTGCAGGTGTTGACCACATAGACATCCGCCGGCTCGTGAAAGGGGACCTCGAGATAGCCCTGATCCCGCAGGATCTGGCGCATGATATCCAGTTCATAGCTGTTGACCTTGCATCCCAGGTTGTGAAAAGCGGCCTTCTTCATCATTTCTTTCATCGACTTGACTTTTATCTGTGCAAAATTATAATTGACTGTATAGCAATTCAGCTGTCCCGATATTTCGTGTGCAGGCTGACATTTTCCGGTTCAGCGCTGCCGGTGCGGAGCAGGTTCGGCGCACGAAATCCCCGTGATCGCCCGCCCGGGAGTCATCCCGAACGCAGCGGGAGGCCGGACAGCTGCGAAAATACATCATATAGAAAGGAATCTCTTATGAAGACAGTTCAGATCTCTCTCAATTCGATCGACAAGGTCAAATCCTTTGTCAATGACCTCACCAAATTCGACGACGATTTCGATCTCGTGTCCGGACGCTATGTCATCGACGCCAAGTCCATCATGGGAATCTTCTCCCTGGACCTGTCCAGACCGATCGACCTCAATATCCACGCCACCGACAATATCGATGAAATCCTCAAGGTCCTGGACCGCTACATCGTCAAATAAAAGAGCAGGCCGATCCCCCTGCCCGGAATGGCAGCCGGGGAGAGGATCTCCCGATCTCTGTAAATCCGATCCCCTTAAGCCTGATCATGAGGCGCGCCGGTTTTCATCCCGGCGCGCTCTTTTTTTGTTCTTTTACAGGTTGTCCTGTCCCGGCCGGTTCACGCGGGTACTGGACACCTGGATGATCTCGTCGTTGGCGATCGCGCGGTCCACCATCTCCTCGATCTGCTCGTCCAGGTTGTGCTCGTGCTTGCGGATGACTTCCGCGCGGGGCCTGGTCACGGGGTGCTTGGCCACAAAAATGGTGCAGCAGTCCTCGTAGGGCAGGATGGAGGTCTCGAAGGTCCCGATCTTCTTGGAGACCTGGATAATCTCCTCCTTGTCAAAGCCGACCAGGGGCCGGAAGACCGGGAGGGTGCAGACCTCATTGGTGACCGAGAGGGCCGCCAGGGTCTGGGAGGCCACCTGGCCGATGCTCTCGCCCGTGATCAGGCCCAGGCACTCGCTCTCCCTGGCCAGGCGCTCCGCAATCCGCATCATGTAGCGGCGCATGATGATCGTGAGCTCATCGTGCGGGCACTTCTCATAGATATAGAGCTGGATCTCCGTGAAGTTGATGTTGTGCAGGCGGATGGGGCCTGTGTAGACCGATATCTCCTGCGCCAGGTCGATGACCTTCTGTAGGGCGCGCTCACTGGTGTAGGGCGGCGCGTTGAAATAGACGGCGTCGATCCGGACGCCGCGCTTGGCGATCATGTAACCCGCCACGGGGGAGTCGATCCCGCCGGACAGCAGCAGCATGCACTTGCCGCCGACGCCCACGGGCAGGCCGCCCGGTCCGGGAATGACCTGGGAATAGATGTAGATCTTCTCGCGGATCTCGATGCTGAGCGTGATCTCCGGTGTGTGGACATCCACCTTCATGTCGGGGCAGGCCTCCAGGACGGCGTGGCCGACCTCGGCGTTGACCTCCAGCGAATCCTGCGGATATTCCTTGTTCATCCGGCGGGTCCGCACCTTGAAGGTGCGGCCGCTCCCCTCCGGGGCACCGGCGCCGGCCGGATATTCGGACCGCATAAAGGCCGCCGCCGTGCCGCACAGGTCCTCCAGCGGCATGAGCTCATGGACCGCGACCGGGCAGATGCCCCAGATGCCGAAGACATGGGAGAGGGCCTCCGTGACCTCCTCGAAGTCGTAGTCGCTGCGGGCCTCTACGAAGACCCTGCCATAGGTGCGCAGGACGCTGAAGCTCCCCTCACAGGGGCGCAGGGCGATCTTGATCTGCCGCACCAGAGCCTCCTCGAAAATGTGGCGGTTTTTTCCTTTGATGCCGATCTCTGCATATTTGATCAGAAAGGCGTCGTATCTGTTCATATCGTTCCCCTTTGACTGGTGTGGTAACAAAGACTTGTATGGTAA
>CACZIO010000066.1 GCA_902781215.1 uncultured Lachnospiraceae bacterium | reverse complement strand
ATGGTAGTTTGTTCACTTTTACACTTTTAGAACTTTTAACTGTCCAGCTTAATAAATATTGTACAATATTTTGGGATAACTATCGATCAGTCTTTGGTTCGTGTTTGGTTCCTGTCACGTTTGTAGTATTCAATGATTCCACTGAACAGAGGATTCCCGAGATCGTGAAGACCATTGAAGTCGTGAAGTAAGGATAACGAAACTATGATGCCGGAACAAAAGATCATCCGGCCCCGGTATCGAGAATAAGAACACAAAAAACTCCCGGCTATCAGAGGGATTCTGATGACCGGGAGCTTCATAACTTACCGGATGATGAACAGTCACTTCAGGCTGCGCTTGATAAATTTCCCCCAGCCTTTTTCTCCGACAAATCTGCCGTCGTCGCAGACGAGCCTGCCTCTCGAATAAGTCTGGACCGGATAGCCGTGTACTGTCATGCCCTCCCATACCGTGTGATCACAATGGGAGTGCATCGCATCATTCGTTATCGTGAAATCCTTTTGGGGATCGTAAATAATTATATCTACATTCCCTTTTGACTATATTTACAATAAGTACCTCCTGATTGCTTCCCCAACGCCGTTGTGATCATTGTCGGCTGTGACGGCATCGACAGACGCCTTCAAATCTTCGAGTGCATTGCCCATTGCCACAGAAAAACCCGCTGTCTCGAGCATTATACGGTCATTATCCGCATCGCCCACGGCAATCACGTCATTGATGTCAATGCCCAGATGCGCTGCCAGCTTTTCAGTCCCGTTCCCTTTGACACCCTTTCCGGCGTCATCTCAAGGGATGTCTCTTCCGCAAAGGCAAATGTGAGCGGCAGACCCTTCAGCTTTTCATAACCCTTTTCCCGGTCTTTTGCGGAGCGGAAATAGATGTTAATCTTTCATCGTTTTCAACTCCTCTCTCTATGAAGTTGATGAAATAATCACATTAGAGTCAAATCAGTTTACGGTCACCAGATGCAAAACTACCGAGACTTCGATGCTGTGATTGATCCTCTTTTTTCGCCCGTTTTGGGCTTTGCAATCGAATCGCCAGAAGTGGGTATAGTGCCGGAATCTGATGATCTCGAGGTATTCCTCCGGGGGCGTCAGAGCCTCAAAAACCGCATAACTACGGGCTTTTTCGGCTCCCGAGGCTCCGGGAACGGTCTCGCCGCCGTCCCCGGAAGCGGCTTCCGTCAGGCGTCCCTCCGATGCATTGCACAGCATGTCTCGATGTGGAAAGTATGCGCGAACTGATCCACGGGCTGGACGTAATCGAGTTCATATCCTCCCGCTGCCAGTTTTTTCAGGTCTCTGGCCAGGGTGGCGGAGTCGCAGCTGACGTAGACGATGCGCCTGGGGGCGATCTCCAGCATGGTCTCGATGCATTTTTCGTCGCAGCCCTTGCGGGGCGGATCGACGCAGATGACGTCGATCTGCGGGTCTTCGCCCTTTTCTTTCAGCTTCTGCACATAGTCGGGCAGGACTTCCTCTGCCTTGCCGACGTAGAAGCGGGCGTTTGTGATTCCGTTGCGGTCCGCATTCTTTTTAGCGTTCTCGATGGCCTCGGGGATGATCTCGACACCACAGACCTGTTTTGCGTGGCGGGCCATGAAGAGGCTGATGGTGCCGACGCCGCAGTAGAGGTCCCATACGGTCTCATTGCCGGTCAGGCCGGCGCAGGACAGAGCCAGGCTGTAGAGTTTCTCGGTCTGGCGTGGGTTGACCTGGTAGAAGGAGAGGGGAGAGATGGCGAAGGTTACGGATTCGTCGGTCTTTTTGAAAACCGTTTTTTCATTTCGTTTTATTACATTGTTTTCCAATGAGGCTGCTTCTTTGCTTCTTTCTCTGTCACTTTCTCCTGAAGCTGCTTCCGCTGCTTTTCCTTTGTATCGTTTTTCTGAGGCTGCTTCAGAGCGTTCTCCTGCGTTGTTTAAATCTGAGACAGTTTTCGCTATATTGTCATTCTCCTCTCCGTATTGCCGGCTGACCTGGCAGATGTGGAGGGTGTCCTCGATATCGTCGCTCCCCCAGAGGGTGCGGAGGGTCCGGCCGGTGATGACATTGGTGCGGTCGGTATTGGTGTTGAGAACGATTGAGGAGACCGGAATGGAGAAGGTCTCGCGCAATCCGCAGAGGGCCTCCACCAGATTTTTTTCAAAGGGCAGGCGGGTATCGTTCGCGATGACACAGACCATGGTCTGGCCGCTGTAGAGGCCGTTACGGATGAGGATGTGGCGGATCAGGCCTTTGCCGGTCGCCTCGTCATAGGCGGGGATCTTGTGGGTCTGCATCCAGCTCAGGATGGTCTCCAGGATCCGTCTGTTCTGCGGATGGCCGATGCAGCAGTCGGTCATGGGGATGACGGTGTGGGAGTGGCTGGCGTAGAAACCGGTCACGGGACCGTATTTGCCCTGCTGGACGGGGACCTGTTCCTTGTTGCGGTAGTTCCAGGGCTCCTCCATGCCGACGACGGGATGTATGACGGCATCGATCTTTTCAGGCGCAAAGCCGCCGATCCGGATCAGGTTTTCACGAACTTTTTTATATTTGAATTCCAGCTGGGCCGGGTAGTCCACCGCCTGGAGCTGGCAGCCGCCGCAGGTCTTCGCGATGGGACAGCGGGGCTCAACTCTGTGGGGGGAGGGCTGGAGGATCCGGTCCAGATGGCCATAGGCGTAGCGGGCAGTCACCTTGGTGATTGTGGCTTCAATGGTGTCGCCGGGGACAGCGTCCTTGACGAAGACGGCGAAACCCTTTTTGCGGGATTTTCCACCGGGTTTTTCTGATTTTCCGGATCCTGTTGTACCCGTATGCTCCTTATCATCCGCGTGCTCTATATAATCCGTATGATAAGAATCCGGCTGTGTACTCTTCTGTTCCGCTTCCTTCAGCGGCAGGAAGCCGATTCCTTCTCCGCCGCTGCCGATGTCATGGATGGTGATGACGGCGCGGTCGTTCTTTTTGCACGGCGCAGTATCCGGGAAAATTCCCTGTTTTGCCTTTACCGTCTGTTTTGCGTTGTTTTTCTTGTTCTTTTTTTTCATGGACAGTCTCTATGATCCTTTTATGATTCCCTGGAAGACTCCTGCTATAGAGGAGCCGGAATGAATATGGCATCCATACAAATACCCCGGTTCTTCCGGATGAGGGGATGCAGCTCCCACAGACTGCGGAGACCGGGTGTTTCTTCATTATAGCAAATAGAATGCGTTTGACGTTATGACTCTTTGGAGATATACTTTTCTATATCTCTTTAGAGATACTTTCTGAATCAGACGTGTTCATACTGCCGGATGTTCTTTTTGACTGCCGGACGCAGTCATTCCTCACCTTATATATTGCATATGAGTATTGCTGCGACACAATGCTGCGAGGATGTTTTTTATGAATAAGATCACGCTGTATCACGGATCACAACAGATCGTAGAGGCTCCGGACCTGTCCAGAAGCAGGCCATTTAACGATTATGGGCCCGGGTTTTACTGCACAGAGCACGCTGAACTTGCCGGGGAATGGGCGGTCTCCGAGCGGGCCGATGGTTACATCAATCAGTATGAACTGGATCTGGACGGGCTGCATATTCTGGATCTGCATGCAGAGGGTTATCACCTGCTGCACTGGCTTTCCCTGCTGATGAGCAATCGCCGGATCCGGCTTTCTACACCGGTCATGCGCAGGGGAAAACAGTGGCTGACCGACCACTATTTGCCTGATCTTGAGGGAATCGATCTTGTAAGGGGGTACCGGGCGGATGATTCCTATTTTTCGTTTGCCAGGTCCTTTGTAAATAATGAGATATCTCTTCAGCAGCTTGGCTCTGCCATGCATCTGGGAAAACTCGGAGAACAGATCGTGCTGAAATCCCGGGAAGCCTTTCAACGGATCCATTTTGTCTCCTATGAGGCGGCTGATCATACGGTCTACTATATACGGCGAAGTCAACGGGATCTGCAGGCCAGGTCTGCCTGGCAGGAGATTCTGGATGTGGATGATGAAAACGGGCTGTATATAAGAGATTTAATGCGGTCTGCCCCTGACGAAGAGGAACTGAGGAAACTGAGCGGCTATAAATGAAATGCGTTTGCGCCTGCAGCTGATGAATCGGAATCGAGGTCGTAAATATGAACGCCTATCAAAAATGCTATCTGGATGACGCCATGAGGAATCTGGGTGAAGCAGTGGAATACGCTGTTTTGAAATGCAGTCTGCTCCCGGACCGTTTTATGGAAATGTTTATTGCGGGGGGGCTGGCGGAAGGATTTGAGCGCGGCGTGCCGCGCTATGTATCCGGTATGTCCGGGACAGAGCTTGCGGTAGAGGTATTGCACCGGGCAGGGCTTCACAAAGATCTCTCCCCAGTTGTCGACACAAATACATATTCCGAGGAGTACTGGAGCGGGTGGATCCTGGCGCGTTACCAGTGGGAATGCGGTCTGCGTTTCCGGGATATCATCCGCTTTCTGCCGTTGCGGGATATCATCCGTATGTACCCGGCCCTGCATGAGGCCTCCGAGGAAAGGTTTGTGTATGCGGCTGATCAGATCCGGAAGCGCACTGTGAAAGAGGCGCGTCTCCAGCAGATCAGACGGCTCAATGACTATTCGCAGAGGATGCTGGCAGAGCGCTCCGGTGTGTCCCTGCGTATGATCCAGCAGTATGAACAGGGGGCAAAGGATATTCGAAAAGCGTCCACCTCCGGTCTTCTCGCTCTGGCAGGCGCCCTGCACTGCGATATCGAGGATCTGATCTGCGACTGATACTGTCGATTCCGGAAATGGTTTTTTACATCTGTATTTCTAAATAGCATTTTCTGAGCAGGCCTGCCCGGGAATTATTATTTCATGAAAAAAGATCCATGACGCTGAAAAATCTGTCAGCATCATGGATCTTTGTAGTTTTCCTGATTTTCTCCGTAAAATGGGACCGGAGAATCGTCCCCCGGCTTGACCTAAAAGCCGGGAAAGCGCCGGAGAAAATTCCTGATTTCAATATCAAAGTGTCGTCTTCCTCACATTGGTGGAGAGGAAATTCTGATAGCCGATCCAGCCGTCGCCGACGGTGGTGCCCATGATGGCTTCCTTGAAGATTTCCATCTTGGCGTCGGTGTTGTCGGCGAAGTTGAGGGCGGCCGCCTCGATGATGGCGGGTTTTTTTGGGGAGCCGAATTCGTATTCGCCGTGGTGGGCGAGGATGCAGTGGCGGACTTCCGCCGCGAGGACGGGCGGGAAGCCCTCGATCTCCTTGATCTTCTCGTTGATCATCTCACAGCCGATGACGATGTGGCCGATGAGCTGTCCCTCCTCGGTGTAGTCGTTCTGGGGGAAGGCGGAGAGCTCGCGGACCTTGCCGATGTCGTGGAGAAGGGCGACGCTGACGAGGAGGTCGCGCTTGAGGAGGGGATAGCACTTGCAGTAGAAGTGGCAGAGCTGGGCGACGCCGAGGGTGTGCTCACAAAGGCCGCCGATAAAGCCGTGGTGGACGGATTTGGCGGCGGAGGACATCTTGAAGGCCTTGACGAATTCCTCATCCTCCACAAAGAACATTTTCAGGAGTCTGCTGAGGTGGGGATTTTCGATGGAGTCCACGAACTTCAGGATGGTCTTGAACATGTCGTCGACGCTGCGCTCGGAGACGGGCAGGTAGTTGGCGGGGTCGTATTCGCCCTCGTGGCAGAGTCTGGCCCGGCGGACGTTGAGCTGGAGGTGTCCCTGGTAGGTGATGATCTCTCCGGAGACTTCCACGTAGTCCATCTCGCCGAACTCGCCGATGCCCATGCTGTCGGGATCCCAAATCTTGGCGTCGATGGTGCCGGTCTTGTCCTGGAAGGTCAGGGTCTCGTAGTTTTTGCCGGCCCGGGTGACCAGGGCCTGTCTCTTCTTGCAGAGGTAGACTTCCCGGATGCTGGTCCCGTCTTTAAGTTCATTGATATAGTGCATGTTGGTGTATTCTCTCTTTCTAATAATATTTTTTTGTATCTGTTCAGCGCGCAGCGCCTCTGTCAGCCCGGGATTGCAGGTGCCAAAGAACCTGCAATATGAGGGTTCTGAACAGTTACAATTTTTCAAAAATATACCATCTGATCATCCCGGCGATGTGCCGGTCTGCCGGATGCCGTTATCTTGTCGTGACCGGAACCCGGATCTCCTCGTAGGTTCCGCCGTTGCGGCGCTGGATGCGGAGGTTGATGGTCTGGCCCGGCTCTGTCTTTTCCAGCTGTACCAGGAGGCCGGCCATGTGGAGGATGTCCGTTTTGCCGCAGCCGACGATGACATCGCCCTTCTGGATCCCGGCCGCCATGGCGGGAGAGTCGTCCTCGATCCGGGTGACCCAGACGCCGACGGGAATGTTGTTGGCCTGGCTGATCTCACTGGTGACGTTGATGCCGCTGATGCCCAGGTAGGCCTTGCTGCCGCCCTCCTCCATCCGGCGGATGATGGGGCGCAGCTCGGAGATTCCGATTGCGCAGAGCATGTTGGGGATGTTGTTGTCGCGGTAGCGCATGTCGATCATGCCGACGACCGCACCGTCCAGGTTGACCAGGAAGCCGGTCGCTTCCCCGCTCCCGTAGATGTCCGTCGTGAGCCGGCAGAGGTCGTTGTCCGGAATCCGCAGGTTCTCGTCCGCGCTGGTCACGTTGCCGTAGATGACCGAGCCCGGCGTGCCGGTCGGGCTGCCGATGGCTGCCACGGGTGCCCCGACGACAATGGTGCCGACGGAGGAACCGAAGACAGCCTCCTTGATCTGTGTCCGGTTCTCAACCGGAACCGATGACATGGGGACTGTCAGCAGGGACAGGCCTGTGGCGGGATCCGATCCGGTCACCTGGGCCTCTGCCTCGGTTTCCTCGTGGAAGGTCACCATGATCCGCTGGGCATCGGCGATCCGGCGGCTCTGGACCAGTACCTTGATTTCTGTCGCTGTCTTGCTGGTCACCAGGCCGGTCGCGGTATTTTTGTTCTCATAGGAGTCGTTGAACCAGTCCATGTCCGAGCTGATGCCGGACACGGTCGCAGTCATGGCTGCGCTTTTTTCCGCCAGCTCCTGGAGGGAGCTGCTGATCCGCTTCTGCTGCTCCACGCCGACGATGTTCTCGTCCAGGATACCGCGCAGCTCCTCGCGGATGAGTTCCTTTTCCTCCGAGGCCTCTTTTTTGCGCTCGTTCTCCACCATATCCTCGGGAGAAAGCTCCTCACTGGGCTTTTCCTCAGGCAGGGTCACGGTCTGCGTCGTCTTTTCATCGGGATATAGGACGTTGTTGATGACCGGCAGCAGGATGGCAAAGACGATGCAGGACACAACACCGAAGATGACCGCGATCCCGACCGTCTCTCTGGCCTGCCGCAGGAATTTTCTGCGGTTGACGGGACGCTTTTTGATCTCCTCGTGCATGAAATCGACGATGTCTTCCGTGTCCGCCTCTGTATTCCGTATGATCTTTTCGGGATCCGGCATGACCGGGTCAGCCTCTTTGATCCCTGAGGTCTTTTTGTTCTTTTCTTCCATATCTTTTTTCAACCGGCACAGGGACATATCCCGTGGCACAGGGATTTCACCATGAGTTTCCTGTCTGTCCGAACGATCTCCGGCAATCACATTCCAGTATACTCTCCGGCGTAAAAAATGAAAACTCTTTTGTGATGTGCTATACTGGTCTCAATGCTGTGTCCGGCCGGCCCGGTCTTCCGCTGCGCCATGCCTTTGATCAGGTTTTCGTCGCAGACACATTGGTTTTCCGTTTATGAGAAGACCTGTGGAATCCGGCACATACCGGCGGTCCACAGCCGTATTTTTCGTAAGCTTTTGAGGTTTTTAGATTATGAACGAAAAAGTACTGCATATCGTTGAATATGACAAGATCATCGCGCAGCTCGAGGAGCACGCGGATTCCCTTCCCGGCAAGAAGCTGTGCCGGGACCTGCAGCCCATGGACAACCTGTTTGACATCGAGCACGCGCAGGCGCAGACGGAGTCCGCCCTCTCCCATCTTTTCCGCAAGGGGTCCATCTCCTTCGGCAACAACCGCGATTTCGGTTATATGTTCGGGGCCCTGTCGGTTGGCTCCTCCCTGTCCATGCCCGAGCTTTTGCAGCTGGCCTCCTTCCTGGATAATGTGGGCCGGGTGCGGGCGTACGGCCTCAGCAGGGACGGCGAGCGCCAGAATCCCATGGGACGGGTATCCGGCAGCAGGGCCTCAGCCGGCGCAGACTCCCCGAAAAAGGGCAGGAACGCTTCGGCTGCATCCGAATCACGAAATTCCGGGAACGCACAGGGCACACATGATCAGGAAGCAGAGGAAGAGTCCGTGGATGTCCTCTACGACCTTTTTGACTGCCTCTATCCGGTGCCGGGCCTGTCGGCGGAGATCCGCCGTTGCATCATCTCCGAGGAACAGGTGGCGGATGACGCCTCCCCCACCCTGCGCAAGATCCGGCGGGAGATCCAGCAGACCGGGGACCGGGTCCACCAGCAGCTGGCGAAGATGGTCAACACGACCTATTCTGCCTATCTGCAGGACAGCGTGATCACCCTGCGCGGCGACCGCTACTGCATTCCTGTCAAGGCGGAGTACAAGTCGCAGGTGCCTGGCCTGATCCACGACCAGTCCTCCTCGGGCTCGACCCTCTTCATCGAGCCCGCTGCCATCGTCTCCCTCAACAACAGCCTGCGCGAGCTGGCCCTGCAGGAGAAAAAGGAGATCGAGAAGATCCTGGCCTCCCTGTCCGCGGAGGCGGGCGACCACCTCATGGAGCTCAAAGACGACGCGCAGAACATGACGCAGCTGGATTTTATTTTTGCGCGCGCCGATCTGGCCATGGAGCAGAATGCGACCAGGCCCGTCTTCAATGACAAATACTACATCCATATCCGGCAGGGGCGTCACCCCCTGATCGATAAGAAAAAAGTCGTGCCCATCGATGTCGAGCTGGGCGGCGAATACGATATGATCATCATCACCGGCCCCAACACGGGCGGCAAGACAGTCACCCTCAAGACGGTCGGCCTCTTCGAGCTGATGGGCATGGCGGGCCTCCACATTCCCGCCGGCGACCGGAGCGAGCTCTCCCTCTTCCGCGATGTCTTCGCCGACATCGGCGACGAACAGAGCATCGAGCAGAGTCTGTCCACCTTCTCCTCACACATGAAGACCATCGTGGACATCTTCCGCCGTGTCGACCGCCAGTGCCTGTGCCTCTTCGATGAGCTGGGCGCCGGCACCGACCCGACCGAGGGCGCGGCCCTGGCCATCTCGATCCTGAATTTCTGCCATGTGCGCCACATCCGCACCCTGGCGACGACCCACTACGCCGAGCTCAAGGCCTACGCCATGCGGACCGATGGCGTCGTGAACGCCAGCTGTGAGTTCAATGTCGAGACCCTCCAGCCCACCTACCGGCTCATGGTCGGCATCCCGGGCAAGAGCAATGCCTTCGCCATCTCCCAGAAGCTGGGCCTGCCCAACTACATCATCGAAACTGCGAAGGAACAGCTCAGCCAGGAGGAGAAGAACTTCGAGGATCTCCTGGCCGACCTGGAGACCTCCCGTCAGAAGCTGCGCGCCGAGCAGGAGGAGTCCGCCCGCCTGCGGGCCTCCCTGGAGAAGGACCGCAAGGCCCTGCGGGACCGCGAGAAGCAGTTCGAGAAGCGCCGGGAGGAATTGCTCCAAAAGGCCAACGAGGATGCCAGAAAGATCCTGGAGCAGGCCAAGGAGGAGGCCGACAAGGCCATCTCCGACCTGCGCAAGGCCGCCCAGAGCGGCGGGAAGGGCGGCGATCTGTCCTCCATGGAGCGCACCCGCACTGCCATCCGCAACAAGGTCAACGAGAAGAGCGCCAAAGCGGCCGCGCCCAAAAAGGAAGTGCCCGCCGGCAAAAAGCTCCGGCCCGGTGACCTCCATGTCGGCGACCGGGTCCGCGTCGTCTCCATGGGCCTGACCGGTACCGTCAGTGCCCTCCCGGACCGCAACAACAAGGTCAATGTCCGCTGCGGCATCCTGCAGAGCAAGGTCGACCTGTCTGACCTGCGGCTCATCGCGGAGGACGCCATGGGCAACATGCTGGATGCCCACGGCAATCCGATCGGCGGCTCCGGTAAATCCTCCGGCAGCGCCATCAAGCGCGCCTTCCGCGATGCGGACAGGGCCGCCTCTTCCGGGAAGGACATGGACCTGTCCCGCGGCTCCTCCGTCTCTCCCGAGCTCAACCTCCTGGGTCTGACCACGGACGACGCCGTCTACCGCCTGGACAAATACCTGGACGAAGCCCGCATGTCCCACCTGCAGAGCGTCCGCATCGTCCACGGCAAGGGCACCGGTGCCCTCCGCAAGGCGGTCCACGAGTACCTGCGCAGGCAGAAATGGATCCGGTCCTACCGCCTGGGCGACTTCGGAGAGGGCGACGCCGGTGTCACGATCGTGACACTAAGAGACTAAAACAAAGAAAAGTGTCCGTTTCATCTGCGCAGAAGATTTGCGGATTTTCCGGATATCCTGCGCTTTACCTGTCGCTGTATCGTATACATTTAAATGGGATTACTCCGTTTATTTTGAAAGAACAAACACAGTATATTTTTAAAGGAAGAACATGGTTGCAAAAAACAAGATCCTCATCGTCGATGACGATGCCAATATCGCTGAGCTGATCAGCCTCTACCTGGCCAAGGAGTGTTTCGACACGCAGATCGTGGGCGACGGGGAATCCGCCCTCCGGGCGGTCAGGACCTACCAGCCCGACCTGATCCTGCTGGACCTCATGCTGCCGGGGATCGACGGCTACCAGGTCTGCCGGGAGGTGCGCGCCACAGCGGATACGCCCATCATCATGCTCTCCGCCAAGGGAGAGGTCTTTGACAAGGTGCTGGGCCTCGAACTGGGCGCCGACGACTACATGGAAAAACCCTTTGACTCCAAGGAGCTGGTCGCCCGTGTCAAGGCCGTCCTGCGCCGCTACAAGGCGCATACCGGAGGGAGCGCGGCCGCACCGGAGGAGCCCGCGGACAAGATCGTCTCCTATCCGGACCTGACCATCAACCTGACCAATTACTCGGTCACCTACAACGGACACCGGCTCGACATGCCGCCCAAGGAGCTGGAGCTCTTCTATTTCCTGGCCTCCGCGCCCGGCCGTGTCTTTACCCGCGAGCAGCTCCTGGACCAGATCTGGGGCTACGACTATGTCGGCGACACCCGCACGGTGGATGTCCATATCAAGCGCATCCGCGAAAAGGCCGGCACCAGCCCCAACTGGAAGATCTCGACCATCTGGGGAATCGGGTATAAATTTGAGGTCCTGCAGTAAGCCGGGCTGTGTCACAGTCGGTTCCCCGGTTTCTCTGCCTTTTTTCCGCTTTCTTCCGGTGCATCTGTGTCCTTTTTTGAGGAAAGCTCCGGACTGAACTGCAGCTGATTCCATAGAGATCAATGAGAAAAACACTTTATTTCCGCATCATCCTGGCCTATATCCTGTTCGGCCTGTTCGGATTCATCGCGGTCGCCACCGTCGTCTCGCGCCTCACCACCCAGTACTGCATCCGGGACAAGGCGCGGGCCCTCTACGGGGAGGCCTCCCGGATCTCGGACACCTATGCCTCCGACCTCTACAACGCCACCGTCTCCCTGGAGGCTGTGCAGGCCCAGATGGAGGCCCTCTCCGCCTATATGGACACGGAGATCTGGATCCTGAACCCCTCGGGCCGCATGGTGGTCAACTCCGCCCAGGCCCCCGACCCCAACCAGGAGAAGCTGGTGGAGAACTTCGACTCCACCGTCACGGCCGGCAACTACTACACCGTCGGGACCTTTTTCGATTCCTTTGATCACGATGTCCTGAGCGTCGTCGCCCCCATTACCAGCGACTTCAAGATCCGGGGCTACGTTGTCATCCACATGCCCATGGAGAACATCCGCAGGGATGCCGACAGCATGCTCAACATCTCCTACATGATGCTGATCATCCTCCTGGTCCTGTCTCTGATCATTCTTTTATTCTTCACGGAATATGTCTACCGCCCCCTGCGCCGCATTATCGCCGGCGCGGAACAGTACGCGCTGGGCAACATGCACTACCCCATCCCCGTCGAGCGCGAGGACGAGCTGGGCTATCTGGCCGCCTCCCTGGGCTACATGGCGGACACCATCGCGCGGGCCGAGGACGATCAGAAAAAGTTCATCGCCAATGTCTCCCACGACTTCCGGTCTCCCCTGACCTCGATCCGGGGCTTTCTGGAAGCCATGCTGGACGGCACGATCCCCCCGGACCGCCACGAGCACTATCTGGGGGTGGTCCTCAAGGAGACCGACCGCCTGGCCAAGCTGACCAACGGCCTGCTCACGCTCAACAATTTAAATACCGGCGGCATGCTCCTGCAGCGGACGGACTTCGACATCAACGCCGTCATCCGGTCCGTCGCGGCCTCTTTTGAACAGACCTGCCGCACCCGGAGGATCTCGATCCGTCTGGTCCTGACCGGCAGGATCCTCTATGTCAACGCGGACCTGGAAAAGATCCAGCAGGTCCTCTACAACCTGGTCGACAACGCCCTCAAGTTCAGCCGCGAGGACTCCGAGATCACCATCGAGTCCACGGAGAAGGGCGACACCATCTTCGTCTCCGTCCGGGACAGCGGCATCGGCATCCCGAAGGAAGACCAGAAGCTGATCTGGGACCGCTTCTACAAGACCGACCTTTCCCGCGGCAAGGACAAAAAAGGGACAGGCCTGGGCCTGTCCATCGTGCGCGAGATCATCCGGGCCCACGAGGAAAATATCAACCTGGTCAGCACCGAGGGCGTGGGCAGTACCTTCACCTTCACCCTGCGCCGGTCTGACCTCAACGATGAGCTCAATGATATGGGAGATCAGGAATAGACACGACATGAAAAATCAGGAATAGACCTTCAGATGCAAAAGGGTCTGAGTGTCATCCGGATATGGTGCCCGTCGGGGCACCGGTAAACAGCAAACCTGGTAAACAGCAAACTTATTGAAGGAAAACTTATTGAAGACCGCCCTCCGAAGAGGGCTGCATACCATCGTACAAGGGGGAATTGAAAATGAATCCAAACACAGCTGTCGACAGAGTACATACGGGAGAAGCGATTCGGTGTCCCGCAAAAGGGAGAGACCGGGGACACAGCAGCCGTCAGCCGGCCCGGCGGATCGCTGTCCTGCTGTTGACCGCTGTTTTGATCATTGGCACCTTCCATATGACGCCCTGCCGGGTCTGGGGAAAATCTCCCCTGTCCTCCAGTGTCCTCAAATACAAAAAGACGGTTGCCAAATACGCCAAAAAAGAGAAGATCAGCAGTTATCAGAACATACTGCTGGCCATCATGATGGTCGAATCCGGCGGCAGGGGAAAAGATGTCATGCAGTGCAGCGAGTCACTGGGTCTGAAGAGAAACTCTCTCAAGCCAACCGCTTCCATCAAACAGGCATGCAGATACACGCGGTCCCTGGTCAGTATTGCCAATGCAAAAAAATGTGACGTGAACACCGTGATCCAGGCATATAATTTCGGTCCCGGCTATATCTACTATGTGGCCAGGAACGGGAGAAAGCACACAGAAAATCTTGCCGCCGCGTACTCTAAAAAATATTCAAAAGGAAAAAAATACCGGTATAGGAATCCTTATGCCATCAAAAGAAACGGCGGATGGCTGTACGGCTACGGCAACATGTTCTACGTTGCCCTGGTCCGGCAGTATCTGTGAGAAACCACGAGGGACGGTTCTCTCCGGTACCAAAAGTACCGTCGAGAACCGTCCCTCGTGGTTTTATTTCCAGTGCAGCCGATGCAGCTCTCCCTCTCTCTCCAGGCCGGGAAAGCCGGTCTGGCGGAGGGCCTCAAAGAGGACGATGGCCACGGCATTGGACAGGTTCAGGGACCGGATGTTATATCCCATGGGGATACGGATGCAGGTCTCCTCGTGATCGACCAGGATTTCCTCCGGGATACCGGCGCTCTCCTTGCCGAACATGATGTAGTCGTCCGGGCCGAAGTCGGCCTCGCAGTAGAGGCGCTTGGCCTTGGTCGTCGCGTACCAGATGCGGGGCGGACGAGCCGGGGAGGCTTCTTCTTTCTTATTTGTCTGCTCCCCCCGGCTGCCTTTTCCGCTTTTCGCTTCCGGATCTTCCTGCAACAGACGGTCAGGTTCTCCGCCGAAGTTTTCCAGCAGGAAATCCTCATAGTCCCGGTATCTGTGGACATCCAGCTGCGCCCAGTAGTCCAGACCCGCCCGGCGCAGTTCCTTTTCCGTGATGTCAAAGCCCAGGGGCTCGATCAGGTGGAGGGAGGTGTTGGTCGCGGCGCAGCTGCGCCCGATGTTGCCGGTGTTTCCGGGGATTTCCGGCTCGTGCAGTACAATGTGCATAATTACTTCTGTTCCTTTCCGGCTTCTTTTTTCGTTTCCACAAAGATGCTGCGGATCGTCTCAAATGGATGATCCGCAGCATCAAATCACGAACCACCACTTCAAGTGGTGGTCTGATAAGCCCTATAAGGGCGATTGCGTGGCTGCCCTGAAAGGGCGATCTCGCAAGCCTGATACTTGGCTACCCTTAGAAAGGGTTAATCGTTCCCTTTCTTAGACTCATCAATCTGATTTTGAATATACTTTTTTACTGTTGCTTCATCTATATTGCCAATTGTCTCCACATAGTAGCCTCGTGCCCAGAATTCCTTGTCTCCCCGAGTCTTAAACTCCGGGTGTCTGTCAAAAACCATCAACGCACTCTTGCCTTTGAGGTAACCCATAAAGCTGGAGATACTGTATTTTGGTGGCAACTCGATGCAAAGGTGTACGTGATCAACGCAAACAGCCCCAGCGGTAATCTTGACCTTCTTGTACTCGCACAGTGTCTTGATTATCTCCCGGACGTCTTGCTTGACTTTCCCATACATAACCTTTCTACGATATTTTGGAATAAACACCACATGGTATTGGCATTTCCACTTCGTATGTGATAGACTTTGGTTGTCCATTTGGACCGCCTCCTTTGCTATATGATGTGGCTTGCGAGACCATCATCATTATAGCAAAGGAGGCTTTTTGCTGATCGTCACAACGCTACTGCTCATTCCATTCTCCCCAGCATAGCTGGGGGATTAGGACAATTCATTTAT
>CACZIO010000065.1 GCA_902781215.1 uncultured Lachnospiraceae bacterium | reverse complement strand
TCCATGACGGTGGTACGGCGCATCTCAGGGCCGTCAAGCGGGATGTCGTCGTCGTTTTTGTGGATGAGCGGAACATCCATGATCTTTTCCCCGATCTTTCCGAGCATCTGCCGGCCGCCGGAGACGCTCTCCGAGAACGACTCGCGGGTCACTTCATTGTGGATCCTGTGCATGATCTCCTGGACCGTGAGGTCGGTCTGGCCGTCATGCTGGGCGATCAGCTGGGCCACGCCCGCGAAGATGCGGGTGAATTTCTGGATGCTCTTCTCTTCATACCAGCTGGCGGAGTAGTCGATCATGGCCTGGAGCCCGTCGGAGCCGTCCAGGATCTCGATGTCCAGGATGGTCTGCGAGGCCGCCTGGTTCTGGCGGACGTCGACGACCTCGATGCCTGCGCTCTCCAGGGTATCCGTGTCGCGCAGGTCCTGCTGGTAGAGGAGATAGGCGGATTCGCCGGTCGCCACTTCGCCCTTGAAATCCACATAGGGGTAGCAGCAGTGCTCGATGCCCTTTCTGACCTGGTCCTGGACATCCTCGAACACGTCCCGGATGGTTCTGTCTGTTCTGAAGCGGATGCCCACCGGGAGCTCTCTGAACAGAAGGCCGACGGATGTCATGTACTCGATGCTCTCGCGGCCGTTGTAATTCCAGGAGATCTTGACGTCCGGCCGGTTGTTGTAGATGAAGATGGCGAGCGCCGTGACAGTGATAAAGAACTCATTGCGGCTGATGCGGTAGGACTTCTCGATATCCTGCAGCTGGGACTGTTCGATCTCGAGCTCCGCGAAGATCTCTCCCATCTCGTTGCTCCTGGACCGGTGGTCGACAAGGGGGTATTCCGACCATTCGATCCCGTCGTAGCGCTCCTCGAAATATTGGCGGCTCTCCTCATAAAAGGCCGTATGTCTGTCTTTTTCCCTGTCGGCCAGCATCATGTAATAGTAGTCCTGCTCAATGGGCTGGCCCGTAAAGGCCTTTTCCATGCTGTCCATCAGGACCTTGAAGGAGGTCCCGTCGAAGAGCGAGTGGTGGACGTCAAAGAAGACATAGCCCGCCTTCTCGGTCTCGAAGACCCTGCAGCGGAAAAGCCGGCCGCCGATGATCTTGAAGGGATAGACGAGGGTGTCCTTGACAAATTTCATCTCGAATTCGGTCAGGTGCTCCACATGGAGGTCCTCAAAGGACGCCGGGTCGTACTTCTGCATCAGGATGCCGTCCTCGGTCCAGTAGTAGGTCGTCTGGAGGGCGGGGTGGGCCTTGATGACCTGCTTCATGACCTCGCAGGTCTTCTCGATATCGTAGAGCTCCTTGTCGAACTTCATCATGGTGTAGAGGTTGTACATGGTGGAGAAGGGCGTGTAGAGCTGGTAGTTCACCATGTAGATCTGCTCCGCCGTCAGGGGGTGCGGTTTGGCGAGTGCCTCCGCGTTGCGCTCGTCCGCGGACTTCCCTCCGCTCTCGGCGATCTTTTTCTCATAGAGGTCCGCGATCTTCTCCGGTGTCCTGCCCAGGAAGATCTCGGTGGTCGTCAGGTTGGGGAGGTCGCACTCGGAGATCAGGGAAATGGCGGACAGAGAGTCCCCTCCAAGCTCGTAGAAATCGTCGCGGATGCCGACCCGGCCCAGGCCCAGGGCCTTTTCAAAGGCCTGGCAGAGCTTTTTCTGAAGCTCCGTCTCGGGCGCCGCGTAATTGCTCTCGAAATCTCCCGCCTCCGGCCGGGGCAGGGCCTTCCGGTCCAGCTTGCCGTTCGCCTTGAGGGGGACCTCGTCGATCTTGATAAAGTGCGACGGGATCATGTAGTAGGGGAGTCTCCTGCCCAGCTCTTTTCGGAGCTCGTTTTCATCGAAGGAGACATCCGCCGTGTAGTAGGCGCACAGAAAGCTCTTGCCGCCCTCTTCAAATCCCCTGGCGGCCGCCCAGTCGATCCCCAGGGCCGCTTTCACAGCCGCCTCGATCTCCGCGGGCTCGATCCGGTTGCCGTTGATCTTGATCATGTCGTCCCGGCGGCCGAGGAGGACATAGTTGCCCGCCGCATCCTTCTGCGCCAGGTCACCCGTGTGGAAGAAACCGTCGATGAAGGCCTTTTCCGTCTGCTCCGGCAGGTTGATGTAGCCGCGCACATAGGGGTCCTCGAAGCAGAGCTCGCCGGTCTCGCCGTCCGCCACTTCGTTTCCGTCCTCGCCCAGCAGGAAGATCCTGGTATCCACCTCCGGGTGGCCGATCGGGCAGGTGCCGTAGGACTTGTCGATCCTGAAAAAGCCCACCGCGAATCCGCTCTCGGAGCAGGCGTAGATATTGATCAGGTCCAGGCCCGGAACGTAGGTGTTGTTGGCCGGCTCGCTCCCGACAAAGAGCATCCGGAGGAAAGGGGTCTTCTTTCCGCCCAGCATCCGGACATAGGAGGGCGTGAGGAAGGTGATGGTGATCTTTTTGGTCAGGAAAAGTCTGGCCAGGGCGGCCGTGTTCTTGATGGTCTCATAGGACGCAATATAGTTTTTTCCGCGGAAGACATTCAGGGCGGCCAGGATCACGATGATGGTCGCCACGAAGTTCATGGGGGACAGCGTCGCGATGCTGTCCTTGTCCGTGAACAGGGGCTCGCCCTTCTCCCGGATCGACAGGATCGCCCGCTCCAGGTTCCCGTATTCGTGCAGCACGCCCTTGGGATTTCCGGTCGTGCCGGAGGTATAGACCGCGAAGGCCGCGTCGTGGGGGTCCGCCTGGACATGGCCTGCCAGGGGCTCCGTGCACATGACGTCGTCCCAGTCCGCCGCGTTCAGCTCGATCTTACAGCCGCAGTCCTCCCGGATATAGCGGATCCTGTCCGCCGGATAGGTGTCCTCGACCAGGGCCCAGGCCGCACCCGCCTTCCAGACCCCGATCATGGCGATGACCGGGAGCACGCCCCTGGGCAGGTTGATCAGGACAAAGTCCTCCCACCCAATCCCCTGCTGCTTCAGCCAGGCATAGACCCTGCCCGACATCTCATCCAGCTGATGATAGTTGATGCCCTTTGTATAGGTCTCGTCAAACAGGACCGGCGCCAGCGGGTCCCTCTGTGTATACTCCTCCAGACGGTCGAGAATTGTTCCTGACATGGTCTCTGTATATGCTCCTTTCGAAAAAAATGTTCATACCGCGGGTAATTCCAATGTCTTTGATCGTTTTGGCTCCGCTGTTTCTTTTTGATGTCACTGCTGTCATTTATTATAACGCACAGGCTCCGCAGGTACCAGTCAATCGCGCCTCACCTTTTCAGGCACCTTTTCAGGCTGTCTTTTTGGTGCGCGCCATGATATCAGAAAAAAATGGCTGCCGGAGAAAGGCCCTAAAAGCGGAACATGTCGGGGCTGATGTGATATAATGAGTCATCGGAATAACCGTTTCGGGATTATGTGGAAAGCTTTCCGGCCAAGCGCATCGTGAAGCTTTTTTACAGGGATGAACCGATCCACCTGTTCGAGAGATTATGATAAGGAGAACTGACATCATGAGCAGTATAAAAGACAGCAGCGACAAAAAGATCAAGGGGCACTGTCCGTAGAGGACCTGGAAGGTGTGACGGGAGGCGTGGAAATGCGGTCGACCAGAATCTGCCCGACATGCAAGGAAAACCTTCTGCGAAGATATGTGGTATTTCCCGTCCACAAGTACAGATATTTCTGCCCGGTATGCAACCAATACCGGGATGATGTCGAGGAGAATGACTGATCGGGAGGTCGGCGTCAATGTATACCGTCTCAGACGAAATGGAGGATGGATAGAGATGCAGAAAGATCATATACAGTCACTGGACCCGGAGAAATTGGACGATATCAATGGCGGCACATCCATTCCCGCCGATCTCCGTTCAAATGAGGGCATCGCTGCATTCTGCACAGCGGTAGACCGGATCGCCAGTACCCAAGGCAAGGAGTCTGCCCTCAGCTATATCGTGAAATACTACACCACGCTCGATATACAAAAGCTGCTCACAGAGGACAATGGTTCGGCTTCTCTCGGCCAGCTTTTGTACAGAAAACTGACCGGCATCCTTTGAAAAAATATCATCTGCTGTCGGAGACCTGAACAGGTTTTCTTTCTTCTTGTGACTCCCGGCACAAACCCGGTCTGTCAGACAGCAGACAGCCCCTGAGCGTTGCTCGAATTCAGTCGTTCGAGCCACCCGCCCAGGGGCTGTTTCATGTGTTTTTACGTTTGTGGACCGGTCCCGGATCACCTGGCGCAGGTGGTCCTGTGCGTCTCATTTCGCTTTTTGCCGACGCAGGCGTTTTTGCATCTCATTCCGCTGTCTCCAGCTTCGGCCTGTGGGTGCCGGAGATGTCCCGCTCCCGTTCCCACAGTGAATCAGTTATTCCGCCGTTTCCAGCTTCGGCCTGTCGGCCCCGTCGGGGTCCGTCGTATAGGAGATCCTCTCCATTTTGACCGATGTGTATCCCTCGTCTGCCTTCTTGCTGCTGTTGAGCTGGCAGCCGATATAGCCAAGGGGCGTCAGCGTTCCTTCAGCAGCCTTATATCCGCCGAGCCCGGAGTGTTTCATCAGGGCATCGAGATTTGTCTTGTTATCTTCTGCCTTGTCGGCATCCGCCTTACTTTCATCTGATTTGTCGGCTTCCTCTTTGCTGTCATCCGCTTTGTCGTCTTTGGCATCGAGACGGGCCAGTCCCAGATCCGCCAGTCCCTTCTCAAGCGCACTGCTGACAGCCTCGTCAGCCTCCTTGTCCGCAGCGGCAATGACCTCGACAGCATCATCCATACTGCTGTTAGAGGAAAGAAGGCCATAGGCCTCCAGCGTTTTGAACTGCTGGAACTGCACGTTCTGATCTCCCCAGAACAGGGCACCGTATCGGAAGCCGCTGGCATTGTTGAAATTTTTCCCGTTATAGCCCAGCCGCATCAGGCAGATGACATGCGGGTGGTCCTGTTCTTCCTTGAAGGTTTCCACAATGATTTCCGACTTCCCGTCATTGTCCCTGCGGAAAATGCCTGCGCCGTTCCGGGCCATGAACAGGTTGAATTCATCAAACACACCGGCGATAAATCTTCCCGACAGAGCACATTCCTTTTTTTCCTGCGAGTACTCATACATTTCAAAAATGTAGTCGCTCCGTTCCTGCGCATAGACCCAGTCGCCCGTTTTTACATTCACCATTCCCCGCTGCCTTCTGAGGACCAGGAGCTCGTCCTGGTCGTCCCCGTCGTAGTCGTGGACGTCCGTGAACAGGATTCCGTCTCTGTGCGCAGAAATGTCCTCAGGCCATAAGAAGTTGACGCTGCGGTCCCCGTTCTTCACCTGGAACTCCGCCGTTCCCGCCGACATAAAGCCATATTCCTTTCCGAGGTCAAGGATCTGGTCCGCAAAGGCGTCCGCCGGATCGGTGTTCTTCCCGGCCGTCTGACCGGCGGTGTCCGCGGCGAAACATGTGCTGGTGAGTATCATCATCGCGATCAAAAAAGCTGTACATTCACAGATCATTTGTCTCCTGCGCATTTTTCCTCCTCCCCTGCCGCTGAGCAGAAACATCCGGTTTGCGTGCTGACGATTGAAACATTCAGCTTGCATACTGACGATTGAAACATCCGGTCGCTATACTATATATCATATAACGTCCGGGATTAATTGAAAACCCGTACGGTTACAAATAAGAGGGATGGAAAAAGGCTAAAAGGAGGCTGCTGCACCTCGATGTGGTTTCGCTGTGCAGCAGCCTCTGATTATGATCCTGAATATTCCTGTCTGACTGGTTTTCTCAGACTTTGCCTGATGCATTGCAGCGGGCTCTGCCCGATGGTTTTTCGCAGACTTGATCTGCTGAATTATCGCAGGCCTGTCCGATGATTTTTGCGAAAAGGAAATCGTTCAGCAGTTCCGTGGAAGCCATATGAAAACGAATACTCAGACTTGCGTCACCGAACCAGCCTGGAAAGATCAGTTGAACAGGTTCCAGCGGATCTCCAGGATGCTGCGCTGCTGTTCCTTGATCTGGTTGGCGCGTGATTTGGGAACTCTCATCTTTTTGTAGCGGTATTTATACACACTCTTGCTCGTCGACTTGTCCTTGTAGGTGGTTTTTTCCGTCCGTTTGGAAATGCGCCCGTGTTTATAGGAGAAAGTGCTCCGAACGGTCGCCCAGGGGTATTTGATCTTGCGGATATAGCGTTTGCCGTTGTAGGTGAAGCGGTAGGTTTCTTTTGTGGAGGTTCCCTTGATAGTGGCTGTCATTTTTCTGAGGAGGGTCCCATTGTATTTCATGCTGTAATTCACCTTGCTCGAACCGCGGTCCTCGGCCAGCTTTTGGATGCGGTTTTTGCCGTCGTAGGTCACCCTGATGGTTCTGGTCGTCCTGTTGGTCTTGTTGTCCCTGATCACATACTTGCAGATGCGGCCCTTTTTGTCATAGGAATAGGTGATCGTCTGGTCTTCTTCATAGAGCGGGTCCTTCTCCACCTCCTTGACCAGGCGTTTGTTTTTGTAATAGTAGTTTGTGACGCCGGCAGGGGATGTCTTTTTGGTGACAAGTCCGTCACTGTTGTATTTGTAGGTGGTTTTTTCGCTTCCATCCTGGGTGCATTCCGTCACGACATAAACGGTCTTTTTGCCAGACGAGGCCTCGGCTTGTACGGCAGGTACGAGGGCTGTCACTGCCAGGCAGACTGCCAGCAGGAGACTTTTGATATAAATGCTTTTGTGTCTTTTCTTCATGTCATCCTCCTCTCTGCAAATCAATGATGGTGTTATCAGATGAATCCGGGCTGTCCGGGTATCTGTCTATTATTATACCATTTGTCCAACGAACGCTCCACATTCCGTTGGGATTTCACGGTAAAAAAAATGCCCGTCTGATTCAGTACAGACGGGCTCAGAATTCGAAGCATTTTTACGTTTTTTTCAATGCAAAAACCTGCGTGAGACTGCTGTCAGTTTCTGTCCGGGCCGTCTCAGCCTCGAGATATTTTTCGTATTCTTTTCGAAGATCCGCAGGCGGCGGCTGTCATGCTGTCATGCTGTCATGCTGTCATGCGCAGGGATACTCTTCTCACGCGTAGGGGTATTCCTTTTTCAGGAGCTGTTCGAGCTCCGCAAGGGTATTGACCCTGACGATCATGCTGCGGACGCGGGCGGCAGAAGGAAAGCCTGTGATGTACCAGGCCGCGTGGGCGCGCATCTCGCGGATACCGATCTTCTCCCCCTTGCACGCGCAGAGCATGCGGGCGTGGCGGAGGAGCATCTGGACGATGTGGCGGCGGGCGGGGCGCTCCGGGGCCGTGCGGTCGGTCAGGTAGGCGCTGACCTCGCGGAAGATCCAGGGATTGCCGCGGGCGGCGCGGGCGATCATGACGGCGTCACAACCGGTCTCCTCCATCATGTGCAGGGCCGAGGGGCCGTCGACAATATCCCCGTTGCCGATGACGGGGATGTCCAGGGCTTCTTTGACGCGGGCGATGCAGGTCCAGTCCGCCCTGCCGGAATACATCTGGGCGCGGGTCCGTCCATGGACCGCCACTGCGGAGGCGCCGCCCTGCTGGGCGGCAAGGGCGCATTCGACGGCGTTCTCGCTCCCCTCCTCAAAGCCACGGCGGATCTTGACGGTGACGGGACGGCTCGTGCCTGCCGCCGCGGCCCGGACCATTTTTTCGATCAGGGCGGGATCCTTCATGAGGGCGGAGCCCTCGCCGTTGGCGACCACCTTGTGGACGGGACAGCCCATATTGATGTCGAGAATGTCGAAGTTCCTGTCCTCGATCATCTGGCAGGCGCGCTGCATGATCTCCGGCTCGCACCCGAAGAGCTGGAGGGAGACCGGTGCCTCGGCCGGGTCGGTCACCATGAGGTCTGCCGTGCGGGCATTGCGGTAAGTGATGGCCTTGGCGCTGATCATCTCCATGCACACCAGGGCCGCCCCCTGTTCGCGGCACAGGAGCCGGAAGGGGAGGTCGGAGACGCCTGCCATGGGGGCGAAGATCACCCGCCCCGGGATCCGGACGTTTCCGATATGAAAGGGAGTATTTCTGTTTTCAGGCAATTCTCATTCTCCTATGCCGCTCGACACAGCGACAGCACATGTTTCGCATGTACCAGACGGTGAAAGCTCACGGGAGGTTTGGCCGTCTCGCGGTACAAACCCCTCAAGTGGTCAGTTTTCTTCCTCATAATCTTCAATCAGCTCCGCGGGATCCTGGTGGAGGAAGGTCACGCGGAAATAGATGGAGAGCGCGTCGATCATCTCCCGCTTTTTGCGCCGGATCTCCCGGATCAGCAGGCGGGCACTGATCTCGTCGTAAAAGAGGTCGTCCTCCTCGTGGCGGGTGTCAAACTCGACGTGTCCGAAGGGCGTGAAGGAAATGGTAAAGATGCCGCCCGCCTCCTCCGTGAAGAGGACACAGATGATGTGCAGTTCCTCCTTGATGCTGGAGGGAAGCCTGTCGAATTTTTTGTTGAAATAGTATTTCTTGTCATAGGAGTTGGCGCCGCAGATCACAATTCTGTATCTGTCCTGGGCCTCATACTCTTCTTCCTGATTTTCAAAATTGATTGGTTCCATATGCTGTCAATACCTCTGATCGGAGTTTTTGTTCTGTTGGAAATTGTACCGCCGGGATACGTCCCGGGTGGTTTTTCTGCTGAAAAGAGCCACTGAGATATGGCCCTTGTGGCTCATACGTATCCCCGGACGCCGCGGACGGAGACTTCGCCCGAGCTGACGTGGACGACGGATCCGTCGGCGTCAGACCGGACCAGGAGCTCTCCCCGGTCACCTATGCCCAGGGCCGTTCCGGTGAAGGGCTGACGGGGGTCCAGGACGTGGACGGCACGGCCTCTGTTGACGAGGCCTTCCTCGTAGGCGGGCCGAAGCTGTGAGAAGTCCTGTGTCTGTGTAAAGAGGCGGTAGTTTTCTTCAAACCGGTTCCAGATCCGGGCGGTCAGGGCGGCGCGGTTGATGCTACGGCCTGTGGCCAGTCGGTAGGATGTCGCGTTCTCCGCGATCTCCGGGTCAAACCGGGTCTGGTTGACGTTGAGGCCGATGCCGATGGTGATGGCACTGATCTCGCTGTCCTCCATGCGCATCTCCGTCAGGATTCCGCAGACCTTGCGGTAGGAGCCGCCGTCCACGGAGACGACGATGTCGTTGGGCCATTTGATGCCGAAGCGGACGTCGTCGGAGACGAGGTCGACGGTGGCCTGGTAGACCGAGAGGGCCATGACCACGGTCAGCATGGGGGTGACGTCCGGGCGCAGGTCCGGCTTGAGGAGGATGCTCATATAGATGTTGCCGTCGGGCGGCGAGATCCATGTCCGGCCCCGCCGGCCCTTGCCGGCGGTCTGACGGGCCGCGACGACGAGGGTGCCGTGCGGGTATCCCTGCGCGGCGAGGGCAAAGATGTCGTCGTTGGTGGAACCGGTCTCCTCCCTGAAGAGAAGGGGCCTCCCGGCCCATTCCGTCCCGAGCCGCCTCATGACCTGGTCCTGTGTAAAGATATCCGCGTTTTCTACGGAAAGAAGGCGGTAGCCTTTATTGGTCACCGCCTCGATAGGATATCCTTCTTCTTTCAGTTTCTGAATGTTTTTCCACACAGCGGTCCGCGAGATGTGGAGCTCTTCACAGAGCTCCTGGCCGGAGACAAAGTCCCCGCTCCTGCTCAGCCGCTGCAGGATCTCCTGCTTTCTGTTCAAGCTTCCGGTCCTTTTGACAGTCTCATGCGAGGGTGGCAGCCATGACGGCCTTGATGGTGTGCATGCGGTTTTCGGCCTCCTCGAAGACACGGGACCGGGGTCCCTCGAAGACGGCATCGGTCACTTCGAGCTCGGAGAGGCCGAACCGGTCGTGGATCTCTCTGCCGATGGTGGTGCCGAGATCGTGGAAGGCGGGCAGGCAGTGCATGAAGATGGCGTCCTCCGACGCGAGGTCCATGAGCTCCTCCCTGACCTGGTAGGGCTTCATCTTCTCGATGCGCTCCGCCCATGCTTCCATGGGCTCGCCCATGGAGACCCAGACATCGGTGTAGAGGACGTCGGCGTCCTTCGAACCGGCTTTTGCGTCGGATTCCAGGGTGATGGAGCCGCCTGTCTGCGCGGCGATGTCTCTGCAGGTCTTCACCAGTTCCGGATCCGGGAAGAATTCCGGGTCCGCGCAGAGGGTGATGTGCATGCCGCACTTGGCGCCGGCCACCATCCAGGAGTTGGCCATATTGTAGCGGCAGTCGCCGTAGAAGCTCAGGCGGATGCCTTCGATGCGGCCGAAGTGCTCACGGATGGTGAGGAGGTCCGCCAGCATCTGGGTGGGGTGAAACTCATTGGTCAGGCCGTTCCAGACGGGAACTTTGGAATATTTTGCCAGGTCCTCAACGATCTCCTGTCCGTAGCCGCGGTATTCGATGCCGTCAAACATGCCTGCGAGGACGCGGGCCGTGTCGGCGATGCTCTCCTTTTTGCCGATCTGGGAGCCCGAGGGGTCCAGATAGGTGGCGCCCATGCCCAGGTCGTGCGCTGCCACTTCGAATGCGCAGCGGGTGCGGGTGCTGGTCTTTTCAAAGATCAGGGCGATGTTCTTTCCCTCGCAGAGGCGGTGGGGAATGCCCTTTTTCTTTTTGTCCTTGAGGTCGGCGGCCAGGTCAACGAGGCCGAAGATCTCTTCGGGCGTGAAGTCGAGTAGTTTCAGGAAATCTCTGTTTTTGAGGTCCATTGTCTGTGCGTTCCTTTCTGTTGCGGTGTTGCCTGCAGCGAAGTCCGCGCATGCATGTGTTTCAGAATAAATTTATGCCAGGGTCTTGGGGGTTCCGACTTTGAGGTTCCCCTGGGAGGCATTTGAAGCGTCGGCAGCAGACGAGCCCGATGCGGAGCCTTCCGCGATCCCCTTGAGGGAGGCGGCGAGGCCTGCGATGCCCTGAATTTCGGAAGGGATGATGATCTTGGTCGCCCTGCCGTCGGCAGCCTTCTGGAAGGCCTCCAGGCTCTTGATGGTGAGGACGGCGTCGTCGGCGCCGGCTTCGCGGATCATGCGGATGGCCTCGGCGTTCGCTTCCTGCTCCATACGGATGGCCTCGGCGCGGCCTTCAGCCTCCTTGAGCATCTTTTCCTTCTGGGCTTCCGCGGCGAGGATGGTGGCCTGCTTGTCGGCCTCCGCCTGCAGGATCATGGATTCCTTGCGGCCCTCTGCGACGAGGACGGCGGACTTCTTCTCGCCTTCCGCCTTCAGGATGGACTCACGTCTCTCACGCTCTGCCTTCATCTGCTTCTCCATGGCCTCACGGATGGCAGCGGGCGGTGTGATGTTCTTGAGCTCGACGCGGGTGACCTTGATGCCCCAGGGGTCGGTCGCGATGTCGAGGGATGCGCGCATCCTGGTGTTGATGGTCTCACGGGAGGTCAGGGTCTCGTCCAGTTCCATGTCACCGATGATGTTTCGCAGGGTGGTCGCGGTCAGGTTCTCGATCGCCATGATGGGGTTCTCGACGCCATAGGTGTAGAGCTTGGCGTCCGTGATCCGGAAGAAGACGATGGAGTCGATCTGCATCGTGACATTATCCTTGGTGATCACGGGCTGGGGCGGGAAGTCCACGACCTGTTCCTTGAGGTTGACGCGGCGGGCGACGCGGTCGATAAAAGGCACCTTGAAGTGCAGGCCCGCCGGCCAGGTGTCCATATAGGTGCCCAGGCGCTCCAGCACGTAGGCGTGCTCCTGCGGTACGATCTTGATGCAGGATGTGACGATGATCAGCAGAATGATGATCAGCAGGATAAACAAAATGAAACTGGTAATAGCCATTATGATTTCCTCCATTTCGATTTCTCCCCTCTTGTGAAAAAAGGGGATTTCTCATGTTGCCTGTTAAGCTTGTTAAATCTGGTATTATTTGTGTGTTTTCCTTGTGTGCCTCTGATATTTGTCAGTGCACTGGTCCTGATCCGGCAGGACTGCCGGGATGATCCTGTGTTTTCGCGACAGGTCCTACGATCAGCTTGACGCCCCGGATCTCACGGATCGTGGCGATCCGGCCCTTGTCAATGATCTCGTCGTTATCGGCTGCCCTGGCCATCCAGAACTGTCCTTCCAGCTGGACCTCACCGGTGCCGCGCAGGTTGTTGATCTGCTCTGTCACGAGCACCTCCCTGCCGATCATCCGGTCCAGGCTCGTCTCGCCGCTCCCCTTGCGCATGTATTTTTTGACCAGGGGACGGGTCACCAGCAGCAGGATCAGGGATACGGCCGCGAACACGCCGGTCTGCAGCCAGAACGGCGCACCCAGAAATGTCAGGATCAGGGCCGCGAGCGCACCTCCTGCAAACCAGATGGTCGTCAGGCCCGCCGTCAGTGCCTCGATGATCAGGAGCACAGCCGTCAGCAGTAACCATGTGTAAATCGCGTTCAAATCCATCACCTCCTCAGGCGCCTCCGCGCTTTTGGTAAATCGTAGCACAGGAAAGACCATCTATCAATGAACAAACGGTTAAACAAATGTAAACAGCTTTGCACCTTATGCCGTGTAACCGTCGTGCGCCACACGGGGAATCAGACGCCGCGCGGAAAAACAGACAGGCGGATCCCCGCCCGTAAGACCTCATGCACGGAACTGCGGCGTAAGCACCCTGCGCTGGCGCGAGGCCTCGAACAGGAGGATCCCCGCCGCCATGGCGGCATTGAGGGACTCCGCCCCGCCGGCCATGGGGATGATGATCTTTTCCGCAGCCGCCTCAGTCAGGCTGTCAGATAGACCGTTGGCCTCGTTTCCGATGAGGAAGGCCGTGCCCTGTGTCAGCGGGAGTTCATCGTAGGGGCGCTTTCCGCGCAGGTGAGCGGCATAGCTGACGATTCCTCTCTCCCGCAGGTCTCCCAGATCGCGGATCAGGTCTTCGCTGATCACAAAGGGCATGCGGAAAATGGCGCTCATGGTCGCTCGCACGACCTTTGGGTTAAATAGGTCAACCGTGCCCCGGCTCATCAGGATGCCGGTCGCGCCGGCGGCCTCCGCCGTGCGGAAGATGGTCCCCAGGTTTCCGGGATCCCGGACGTCCTCCAGGACCAGGAGGAGGGGAGCAGGCGTGCCGTCAGGTCCCCCGAGCAGGTCCTGACGGGTCCAGACAGGCATGCGGGCGGCGCAGAGGATCCCCTGCGGGGTGTCGGTATCCGCAGCCTTGGCCATGACCTCCTCCGCCAGGATCAGGGGATGAAAGCGCTGTATTTTTTCCGCGTCAGCGGGCGCGGCCGTGCGAAGCCAGTCCTCTGTCACATAAACTTCCTCGAGGAAGCGCTCCGGCGTGTCCATGCACAGACGGGTCCCTTCGATGATGAACAGGCCTGTCTCCCTGCGGAGCTTTGCCTTTTTGCGCAGTTCGACCAGCCGCCGGATCCGGGGATTGGTCATGGATGTAATCTTGTCAGGCATTCAGGTCCTCCATGCGTGAGGCTGTGAAAAAAAGAAAGAAGGCGAGCCCTGCCCGCCCTCAGTGGTTTCAATATTTGGCGCTTCGCGCCTTGTCCGCCCGGGGAAGCCGCAAAACTGCTCCCGTGGATGCCAGCATCCCGGGAGGCAGTCAGCCGCAGCCGGATTCCGTTCCGCACCCGTATTATGGATGCTCCGCATCCATAATCTTAGAGGTTCTGGCTAATACGGTACTCGTACTCCGGGAATTCCTTGGTCATGGCCAGCGCCTCCTCGATGTCGAGGTCGACGAATTTGCCGTCGCGGTAGCAGACGACGCGGTTGGTCTTGCCCTGCAGGAGGATGTCGGTCGCGTAGGCGCCCATGATGGAGGCGTAGTAGCGGTCCTTGCAGGTCGGTGCGCCGCCGCGCTGCATGTAGCCCAGGATGGTCGCGCGGGTCTCGATGCCGGTCGCGGCCTCGATACGCTTGGCCATCGATGTGGAGTGGCCGATGCCCTCCGCGTTAATGATCAGGTGGTGCTTTTTGCCCCTGCGGCGGTTCTCGATGATATGGTCGACGAGCTTCTGCTCATTGTAGTCGTATTTTTCCGGAATGAGGATGTCCTCTGCGCCGTTGGCGATGCCGCACCAGAGGGCGATGTAGCCGGCGTGGCGGCCCATGACCTCGATGATGGAGCAGCGCTCGTGGGAGGAGGAGGTGTCCTTGACCTTGTCGATGGCGTCCATGGCGGTGTTGACTGCCGTGTCAAAGCCGATCGTGTACTCGGTGCAGGTGATGTCCAGGTCGATCGTGCCGGGCAGGCCGATGGTGTTGATGCCCTGTCTGGCCAGCGCCTGGGCGCCGCGGTAGGAGCCGTCGCCGCCGATGACGACGATGCCGTCGATCCCGTGCTTGCGGCAGATTTCCGCCGCCTGGGCCTGGACCTCGGGCTCCTTGAACTCAAGGCATCTGGCCGTGCCGAGAATGGTTCCGCCTCGCTGGATGATGTTGGCCACATCCACGGACTTCATCTCGAAGATCTCCTCGTTGAGCAGACCCTTGTAGCCTCGCATAATGCCCTTGACCTTGACTCTGTTGGCCAGTGCTTCACGCACCACCGCGCGGATGGCGGCATTCATTCCGGGAGCGTCTCCGCCGCTGGTCAGCACGCCGATTGCATTGAATTCTTTCTTTGCTTCCATATAAACCTCCTTGGCCGGGGCATCGGATCAGATCTGCCGGTTTCGTCCTTCCGCCCGGATCCTGTTCATGACCGGGACGGATGCTGTTGTCTGCTATTCAGAAAACTGCTGTCAGGGCACTGATGCAAGCCAGGGCACTGCTTTCTGAACAGTCTGTGAATTGTGTTAAATTCCAAACAGCCTTACTCAAGATTTTAGTGCATCGGGATATTGTTTGCAAGAGAAACGGCAAAAAAGCTCAGATGGTTTCACTGCAGGACCACGTT
>CACZIO010000064.1 GCA_902781215.1 uncultured Lachnospiraceae bacterium | reverse complement strand
GCATTAAGGAGATCTATGGAATCCGGACATCGGGAAAATATCATTTCCCGGAGCAGATCTATCACGAGTTTTATCAGATCTATGAAGACAATACAGCAGAGACCGTATTTTGAAAATAATGCCTGAAGACTTACAGAAAATCTTGAAAGCTCTCGGACAAGCCCATTTTTCAGAGAATAATCAGTGAAGAAGCATCAATAAATAGAATAAAATAAGTAATGTTGGCCCCGTCGGCACAGTTTTCCCTGTGCCCGCGGGGCTTTTTTTATTGGAGGAAAATAAAGAAGGATGGCAAAAATCAACGAAATAATGAGTCTTCTAAAGGAGACCGCTAAGCGGGCAAGCGCCTCGCCCAAAGACTGGATGCAAACGTCAAGCACTTTTTTACCCTATTTTTGCACTCAAAAATACGTTGATATCTCTTCACCTCGGAGACCACAGATGACGGTTCGGTGTTTTTCATCCGGTCTGATTGGAGTATAATGGTCTTCTGAGTTCATTTGATACAGACATTTTTTCATCAGGAGGATTGATCATATGCCGACAACAAGCAAGCAGCTGACCGTAAGGCCTGAATCCGACGTTTTTCTGCGGCAGGTGGACGAGTATGCCGGACAGCTCCCGGCGGAGATCCGCGAGCCCATGCGTCAGGCGCTTCAGAAAGAGTTCGAGGGAGATTACGAGAAGGTAGAGGAGATCTGCCTTGGGATCCTGGAAAAGGATCCGGAGAACATGGAGGCCCTGCCCCTGCTGGGGAGGACCCAGCTGGCGGAGAGAAAGTATGAGGAGGCACTGGAGTCCTTCCGGAAGATCCTGGAGAAGGAGCCTGAGAGGAATTTTGAGCGCATTGCGTACGGCATCACGCTCCATGCCCTCCTCAGGTATCCCGAAGCGCTGCAGGAGCTGCAGAAGGTGGATCCGGAGGCGGATTATCATCCCTTCTATTACTCCACCCTGGCCGACTGCTATGAGAACACCGGGAACCGCAAGAAGGCCCGGGATGCCTACCGCGCGGAGATCGCGCGCTGGGAGAAGACCGGGGAGACGGCGTCGCCGGAGAACCTGGACGGGTGCTTCTGCAGCCTGATCTATCTTGATGCCTCGCTCTCCCTGCCGGAGCTTCCCGCGGACCTGGACCTCTACAGGGACTTTCTGAATAAGGCGGACCTCACACCGGAGATGACCGACCGACTGGCCGGCAACATCGCCTACTGGAGCAGCCTCCTGACAGTCGCGTCCTTCCGCGACCCCTTCGTACAGTTCGTCAAGGATGTGGAGCTGGAGGGCTGGCTCATGGACAGCCCCAAAGCCTACATCATCGAGAGCGCCTATCGCGCGGCGGAGTCCTACCGCTACCACGAGGACAACAAGGTCGACGCCTTCATGGAGTCCTTCCTGTCCGCCGAGGGCGGCAGCCGGGATGAGGCGAACAATAAGGCCGCGCGCGCGACCCAGCTGGTCCACGAGTGGTACATGTCCAGATGCGTCGATGAATACGCGGAGATGTTCCTCTATGTCGCGGAGCAGTATCCCTATTCCTATATGCGTACAGTGACCTTCCTCGACCAGCTCCGGACCTTCGGCGCTGAAAAGGTCCGCGACCTCATCCTCGACCGCCTGGAGGAGGAAGAGCTTGTACAGGGGGACAGGGCGACCGTCATCGAGAGGCTGGAGCAGTCCTACAGGAAACTGCGCGAAGCCAAAAAGCAGCCGGTCTATCTCGCCGAGGGCGGCGTGACCTACCGGAGAAATGCCAGAAAGATCATGCCCAATGACCCCTGCCCCTGCGGCTCAGGCAAAAAATACAAGAAATGCCACGGGCGCCTTTCCTGAAAAGAATTGTCCCGATCATCATGACCGGACCTTTATATCCCGCATAATCGCATAATCGCGTGATCAAGCAATCGTGTGATCGTATGATCGCGTAAAAAACTGCCGCTTGAAGCTGAGAGATGATCAGCTGTTGCGGCAGTTTTTTTCTGGCAGGTCTCATTGACTGTTTCCTGTTTCTCTTTGTCCCGGTATGAAATGATACCTGTTTCCTTATTCCGTTTTCTCGAGTGCAACGGCGCAGACCTTGTATTCCGGAATTCTGGCGAATTCGTCCAGGACCGCGTTTGTGATGCGGTTGACGGGGGAATCCGGGAAATGGAAAGGCATCCAGGTCTCTCCTTCGGAGACCTTGCGGCCGACTCTGGCGGCCGCCTGAATCGCACCGCGGCGGCTCCGGACGGTGATCCGCTCCCCGTTCCGGATGCCGAGCCTGGAGGCGTCCTTCTCATTGATTTCGATAAAGCCCTCGCCGGCGATCTCTTTGAGGCCGGGCGCCCGCATGGTAATGCTCCCCGCATTGTATTGATAGAGGATGCGTCCGGTGCTGAGAATAAAGGGATATTCTTCATCCGGAAGCTCAGCGGAAGGGGTGTAGGCAGCCGGGTAAAAGAGGGCCCTGCCCCGCGCGGGGCCGGAAACATGCATAATGGGGGTTCCCGGGTGGTTCCTGTCCGGACAGGGCCACTGCAGGCTCTCGCCGGCATCCAGACGGGCATAGGATATGCCGTGGTAGCTGGGCGTGAGGGCGGCGATCTCGTCCATGATCTGTGCCGGTGTCATGCGCTTCTGGGGATAGCCCATGGCGTTCATGAGGTCCGTGAGGATGTCAATGTCCGTCCGCATATTGCCGGGCACAGTGACAGCCTTACGGATGCGCTGCACCCGCCGCTCCGTGTTGGTGAATGTGCCTTCCTTTTCCGCAAAGCTGACGGCCGGCAGGATGACATCCGCATACCGGGCGGTCTTCGTCATAAAGAGTTCCTGCACGACAAGGAAGTCCAGACTCTCCAGGGCCTTTTCCACATGGGCGGTGTCCGGGTCCGACACGACGGGATCCTCGCCGCATATATAGAGGCCCCGGATCCGGCCGTCGATGGCGGCGGGGAAGACCTCGGTGGCCTTGAGACCCGGTCTGGGATTGAGCCTGACACCCCAGGCCTTTTCAAATATTTCGCGGACGGCGTCGTTGTCGACCTTCTGGTAGCCGGGATAGTCCGTGGGCTGGGTCCCCATGTCGCAGGCGCCCTGGACGTTGTTCTGACCGCGGAGGGGGTTGACGCCGCAGCCGCTCCTGCCCAGCTTGCCGGTGACGAGGGCCAGGTTGGACAGGCTCATGACCCCTTCCGTGCCCGTGGTGTGCTCCGTGACGCCCAGACAGTAGATGATGGGCGCCTTGCGGGCGGCCGCGTACATCCGCGCCGCCTCGCGCAGTTTGTGGGGATCGATGTGGCAGATCTCCCCGACCTTCTCCGGCGTATACTCCCCGGCAAGCTTTTTCAGCTCCTCGAAGTTTTCCGTGTTCTTTTCGATATAGTCATCATCCGCCAGACCCTCCTCGAGGATCACATGGATCAAGCCGTTGACAAAGGCCACGTTGGTGCCGGGGCGGAGCTTGAGGTGGATGTCCGCCTGCCGGGTCAGGCCGATGTCCCTGGGATCGACCACGATCAGCCTGGTGCCCCGGCGCACGGCTTCGCGGATCTGCATACCTACGACCGGATGGGCCTCCTCGGGATTGGAACCCACCAGGAGGATACAGTCCACATCGTGGGTGATGTCATAGATGGGATTGGTCATGGCACCGGAGCCCAGGGTCTTCGCCAGGCCGGCCACGGTCGCGGAGTGGCAGACCCGGGCGCAGTTATCGGTGTTGTTGTTGCCGAAACAGGTCCGGACCATTTTCTGGACCATATAGATGTCCTCGTTGGAGGACCTGGAGCAGGCGAAGCCGGCCAGGGACTCGTCACCGTACTTCTGCCGGATCTCCATGAAGCGCCCGGCGGCATAGCTGATGGCCTCCTCCCAGGATGCCTCCTCAAAGACACCGGTCCGCGGGTTTTTGATGAGGGGCGTCCTGAGCCTGTCCGGGGCGTGGACGAAGTCAAAGCTGCCGGACCGGCCTTTGACGCAGAGCCGGCCGTGGTTGGCCGGTCCGTCCGCCGCTTCGGCACTGACGATCCGGTCTCCCCTGACGACCAGGTCCAGCTGGCAGCCGGTCGCGCAGTGTGGGCAGGTCGTCCGCACCTTCCTGACCTCCCACTCACGGTAGTTTTCCCTGCGCCTGAGGGTCAGGGCCCCGGTGGGACAGGCGGCCGCACAGTTGCCGCAGCTCTCACAGCCGGTCTGTCTCCAGTCCGCGCCGAAAGGAGCCTCGATCAGGTGGAAGGTCCCGGTCCTGCCGCTTTTGAGCGCGCCGTTCCCAGCCGTCTTGTGGCAGGCGCTGATGCAGCGCTGACAGTGGATACATTTGCCGGGCTCATAGGTCAGATAGGGGTTATCCGCCAGCCGGTCCAGTGTCCTCTCGATCCTGGCGCGGGAGCCCGCAAAGCCCGCCTTTGAGACCCCGTATCGATTGCAGAGCTCCTGCAGGCGGCAGATCCCGTTGCCGGAGCAGCTCAGACAGTCCGCATTGTGATTGGCGAGCAGAAGCCGCAGCATGGTCCTTCGATAAGAGTCGATCTTCTCTGAAGATGTGCGGACCGTCATGCCCTCCTCTGCCTTCGTGCGGCAGGAGGCAAAAAGGCTGTCATGCCCTTCGATCTCCACCATACAGATCCGGCAGGAGCCGATCTCATTGATTTCTTTCAGATAACAAAGTGTCGGAATATCGATCCCTTCCGCTTGCGCAGCCTCCAGGATCGTCATCCCCGGGGCGGCAGTGACTGACCGGCCGTCGATTGTAAAACGAATCATTTATTGAAACCTCCTGGAATCAAGACTCTCAGTCAGGTACTTATACTCGATGTGATGTCAGGGTCAAAAAAGTGGTTTGACGAACTTCAGTGCCATTGGGAGTTTTTGACCTTCACAGCATATGATGTGCCGGGTCACTGTGTATCGTCCGGCAGCCTTCCGCCCACCATGGCGCCGCAGCCGAAAAAGTCACAGCGCAGGCAGCGGCCCGCTTCCCGCATGGCTTCCTCAGCTGTCATGGGGATCTCGACTTCATCGAAGTTCATGCGCCGCTCGAAGGGGTCCGCCTCCTCGATCTCGGCACGTCCGGTCGGGATGCAGGGATTGGGGACGGCAGCCGGTACGGCCGCGTCACAGGCGACCTTGTGGTGATACCCCAGGTACTCGTCGATGTTGTATGCGGCGATCTGTCCGGCCGCAATGGCATTGATTGCCGTGGAGGGGCCGGTCACGCAGTCTCCGCCGGAAAAGACGCCGTCGCAGCCGCGGACCATGCATGCCTCGTCCGCGTCGATCCGCCCGCCGCTGACAGGGATCCCCGCAGCTTCAAAGGCGCCGACGTCACTGCGCTGGCCGACGCCCAGGATCAGAACATCGCATGGAAAGCGGTAGGGGTAGCGGCTGGAATGTTCCGTGGTCATCATCCCCATCCGGTCGTACTCCGCTACGATCTGAGGCTGGAGCCAGACGGCGCAGACCTTCCCGGTCTCCCTGTCTGCCTCAATGTTCAAAAAGGACAGCAGGGTCCGGAAGCGGACGCCCTCCTGCATAGCGCTCTCGACTTCGCTGGCCAGAGCGGTCATGTCGTCCCGCTTGCGGGTAAAGACATGGGTCGTCTTTGCGCCCAGGCGGACCGCTGTGCGGGCAGCATCCATGGCGACATTTCCACCGCCGATCAGGACGACCCTCTTTCCGCGCAGGTCCATGGGACGGTCTGCGGCAGCCAGCTGGAGAAAGTCTGCCGCGGGAATGACGTTTTCAGCGTCCGCATTCTCCATGGGGACACGGTTTCCGATCTGGGCGCCAAGCGCCAGGTAGACAGCGTCATATTCTTTTTTCAGGTCTTCAAAGGTCAGGTCACAGCCGATCCTGACGCCGCAGCACAGCTCGATGTCGCCGGCGGAGAGAATGGCGCGGATATCCCGGTCCAGCCGGGCTTTGGGAAGACGGTATTCAGGAATGCCGTACCGCAGCATGCCACCCGGCTTTTCATGTTCTTCGAAGACGACAGCCTTATGCCCCATGAGGGCGAGAAAATAGGCAGCCGTCAGACCGGAGGGGCCGCTGCCGACAACGGCGATCCTCCTGCCGGTGGAAACATTGGGGGCGGGGGTCTTCACCTCATCGGCATGGACCATATCGACGGCATATTTTTTCAGTCCGCGGATGTTGAGGGGACCGTCGATGATGGCCCGGCGGCACTTCAGTTCGCAGGGATGCTCACAGACCATGGCACAGGCCGTCGGAAAAGGGTTCCGATCCCGGATCAGACTGACGGCACCCGCGTAATCCTCCACGGCGATCAGTGAGATGTAGCCGGGCACATTGACATGGGCGGGACACAGGGTCATGCAGGGCACGGTCTGGGTCACGTTTTCGACGCACTTATGTGCGGATATGTGGCTTCGGTACTCGTCCGCAAACTCCTCCATGCTCTCCAGCATCATCCTGGCCGCCGTCACCCCGACTGCGCAGTCCGCCGTCTGCGCGATCATCTGACACATGTCGCGCATCGAAGTCAGGGTCTCTTCACTGCCGTCCCCGCGCAGGATCGATCCCAGCATCCGGTCGACCTCGATCAGGCCATCCCTGCAGGGAACGCATTTGCCGCAGGACTGATTCATGGAAACCTGCAGCAGGGACCGGTAAAGAACAAGCGGACACATGCCCGGCGGATAGGAATTGATCCTTGACCGGAACTTACGGAGGACGACATCGATCCTCTGGTTCATGTTTCCTTTTTTTGCCAGTTTTCTCATTTTTTACCTCTCGATGAAATCCGTCCGGGGCACATCAATGGCCATCCGCGCCCTGTTAACGGAATCAATCGTCACACATGCCGCTTTTTTTATATAAAAAGCCGGCATCTTCTACTGCTGCCGCTCAGTCCGGGAAGCTGTTTTCATACTTCCGGACCAGTTCCTGCGCTTTTTCATACCAGCCGCTCTTGAAGAAATAACAGGCCTCTTCATCGATCCCCAGATAGTCGGTGCCGGTTTCACCGCATGCACAGGCACGGCAGCCGGCGCCGCAGACGGATCTGCAGGCACAGTCACGGCATTTCTCGTTGTGGCTGATACATTCCTCCATCTTTAAGAGGCAGATATTGCGGTAACAGGAATCCGACAGGATCTCGCTGAGCGGCTTCTCCAGTACGGATTCGAAGAGCGGGTCGATCGCGGTTCCGCCGAGTGTCATGCAGGGCAGGATCCTGCCCCGCGGACTGATATAAACGGATTCGCGGACAGATCCGCACTATATCAAGATCATTATACAACATTTGCCGTGAAAAAGACTGCGGATAAACTTTTTATAAACTTTACGCTCCTGCCCCGCCTTTGTACCCGGAGAGGGACGGGTGACGGGGATAATAAGAATTGTCAGGCCTGACCAACCTGAAAACGGCTCTGGAAACGGCCTGAAAACCACCTGAAAACGAGACGCAAAGGCCTGCAAAGGCCGAGAATTATCAGGCCCGCAAGGGCAGAAAAATTTCCGCGCATCAAGGAGGTGAATCAAATGAACCGTATTTTCATTAATGCCGCCATCCGCTTCCTGGCTCTGATCATCGCAGGCCTCATCCTCTCCGTACAGGTCGGCTGCGGAAACAGGGCCGCAAAGGAAGACTCTCCTATCTCGATGCCCGCAGAAGAGCCGGAAGAAGACTCTCCCACCGCCGCGTCTGCAAAGGAGCTAGAGGAAGCCCCTTCTGCTGACGCACCTGCGAAGGAGCCGCAGGAATACTCTTCTGCCGACGCTTCGGTGCAGAAACAGGAAGAAGACTCTCCTGCTACCGTGCAAGCACAGGAGTCTGAGCGGACCGAGCGGATCACAGAGCCTGATCAGGGCACCGACCGTCCTTCCTCAACCTCCCGGCCGTCCTCCGGCGGGAACAGCTATAACTCGAACAGCTACAATTCAAACAGTTACAACTCAAATAACTACAACTCGAACAACTATGGATCCTCGAGCTCAAGAGACTACAGTGACCTCAACAACGACCCTGATGACTTCGACAACCCGGACGACTACGCCGACAACGCCTGGGGAGACGATTTCGACGACTGGGACGAGGCCTATGACTACTGGGAAGATAATTACTGAGGTAGGGCGAGGAAAAGCTAATTTAATACTATAACCTTCTCCGCCAGTAATTTATAAGCTGTTCAAAATATTAATCAGTATTCAGATATGTACGAGGAGGAATGGTGATGGACGAAAAGTGGAGACAGATCCTTGGGGATTATAAAAAAGCAAAGTTTGCACTCTGGGGCACGAAACACTCCAGCGGCTGGACCCGTGATGAGGAAACAGGCCATTATTACATGTGGAAAGCCTATCACCAGGCACGTACCACTGAGCCCAAAGACTATCTGATCTATGCAAGAATTCTGTCTATGATGGCTTCAGAAAGCAGGGGAAAGGAATTTGAATATGATCGTTACCACAAATATGTTAAACCTGCTGCAGATGCATATCACTTTGCTGTAAGGGCAGGTCAGAGCCCTTCAGATAAAGAACTGGAGTATTCTTATTATGAGGCAGACAAACTTGAGTATATATTGAAGAAAAAAGAGGCGCCATACGAAGAACAGATCGGTTATATTTCCGGCCATGAGTTGCTTTCGAACTTTTATTTCCATGACAGCCGGTTTGTGAGCTTTGAGCAAAATGATCATAACGCTCTAATGAAACTTGATTATGATGGAAACATAGCAACATTCATGTTTGAAGATGTTGATACCGTGCAGGCATTTTATGACTATGATAACCGCTGGGTTTACACTCTTTATTGCTATCCAACGTTTTGCCCTGATGGTGTTTCGGTTAATAACGGCATTGTCTTTGATATTGAACTCTACAAAATAATCTGTGCAAAGGTTACAGTTGTTTCCTGTGTAAATGAATAACGCAACTGAATATAACATAGTTATCAGCACCCATCATTCAGAGCGTTATTTTGAAAGAACCAGAAACGGGCACGTTGCAACGACATCCGGACGCTATCAGAGACTCATGCGTCCGAAATCTCCCGGTCCATCAGTACATGGGCCATTTGCCCAAACACAACGGCGCAGTTCGCTATTATGCAGACGCCCTACTTTCAGCCTCCGCCCAGATCCCAGACAATGGTCACTGGTTTTTACGATATATTCATGATATATTTAACCATAATTATTAATTAACATAATTCATGGGAGGCAAAATTATGTCAGTTCAATTTGTGTCTGTAAAATGCCCAGAATGTGGGGCTTTATTAAACATCGAAGAGGGTAGGAGTCAAGCCTTTTGTAGCTATTGTGGAACAAAAATCCTAGTCCATAACGACAATGAAAAGATTTATAGGCATATTGATGAGGCAGGCATTAAACAGGCAGAGACCGATCGAATTATCCGTCTTAGACAAATGGAACTAGAAGAAAAAGCAAGAGAAGAGGAAATGAAAGCGAAGACTTTCAAGTTTAAAATGGGACTAATCATAGGCGCCATTGGTGTTTTAATGATGGTTGTAGGATATATGCTTGGTGATGCAACAGGAGATTCAGATTCCGGTTTCTATATGATTTCATTAATTGGTTTTTTTCCTCTTATGGCTGGAGGCAGCATTATCACTTCTGCACTTAGAAACAAAAGTGATAAAAAGAAATAGCAAAAGTTCTCACTAATACCAATTCAATTTTCCTTATGGTCAGAAGTACTCATTTTCAATGCAATGAAGGCTATTCGTCCTTAGGCCATGCCGCCAATGCCTCTATCTCTCCTACGTTCAGGATACACAGACCTACCATATCATCAGTAGGGGACTTGGGCGAAATGGTTCCGCACGTATAAATGTTCCAACGTATTCAGCTACGGAACGGGTTTATCAGACCTTTCAGGGACCTGCTTGCAGGTCCCTGAAAGGTCTTACGCAGAAAACAATGGATACAAAACCGGTGCATTAATAATTCTCTGCGGAGCAATCTATTTTTTTCGTGTACCAAATAATCCACGTTTAATGGAGGCTCCCTTATTTCCTCCTAGAATTTTCCAAAACCTTCCTCCAGAAGTATTCTCTGGTGCATTCTTTTCCATAATAGATAACGACTTCGCAACAGCTTCCCCGGCTGATCTTGCCGCCCGTTTTTTAGCCGCTTCCTCCAGCGCAGCCCGCTTCAGTTCTTCTTTTAGTCTGGCAGCTTCTGCTCGCGCACTTTCTTTCGCAGCTAGTGCATCTGCCCTGGCCTGTTCAGCTTCTGCTTTCATTCTTACCGCTTCTGCCTGTCGCTGTAAAGCCTCGAACGCAGACTCCGAATCAATCGAATTTGCATATTTGTCATTCAGGGGGTTATTCTTAATAGTTCTTATTCTCTCCTGCTCTGTCACCTTTCCTGTTCGGCTCTGCGGCGACAATAAATGGCCTTTCTGCACGACAGAGGGAACTCCTCTCTCATCCATGAAGGAAATCAGTGCATCGCCTTTTTCCAGGGACAGCAAGGTCTGATAGGTATCAAGAGCCGGATTGGGGCGGAAATATAAAGCGACATTTCGAACGGCCTTCTTTTCAGCAGTTGAATATGCGCAGGGAACCAGATGGATACGGTTTTCAAGCAGGGATATCACCTGATCCGGAAGATCACTGAAAGATTCCGCACACAGGAATACTCCTACCCCTCTGTCGTGAAGCCTCCTGATCGTATGTACTGTCTTATTGATCATTTCAATATCGGCATCCTTGAAAAGAAACTGTGCCTCATCAACAAAGACAACCATCATCGGTCTATCAAGGCTTCCGATATACGGTATTTCCTCCGCAAGCGTCGACAACAGCCAAGTCAGAAGCGCGGAATAACGTTTTTCATTTCGAAACAAGGCACGGAAATCCAGGAGATTCACAATCCCCCTGTTGTCTGCATCCCTTTGTATAAGATCTGGAAAAAAGAGCGTCGGCTCCCCCAGGAACACATTGCCTCCTTCCCCCTCAAACAACATGACAGATCGAAAGATTGCATCAAGGATGATGTTCTGAAAAGGACCATACTCCCTTACAAATTCATTTGGATGATCTTTCACATAATTGGTTATGGCTTTCAGATCCTTTGTGTCAATCAGGAGAAGCCCTTTGTCACTTGCAATCTGGAACAGAATACGCAGCGTATCACTCTGTACAGCATTAAGTCCAAGAAGTCTTGAAAGCAGGAAATGCCCAATCTCCGACATCGTCGTGCGAAGCGGTATTCCTGTTCTTCCGCTGATATCCCAAAACGTGACGGGATATCCCTGATAGGAAAAATCAGCATCATCCGGTATAAAACGACTAGTCTTTGTCGTGAGACTGTCAGGATCCTCTCCCGGAAACATCATACCTGCCAGGTTTCCCGTCGTATCCGTCATAAATACAGGCACCCCAAGGGCACTGAATCCTTCTGCAAGCACCTGTACAGTCTGCTCTACTTCGCTATGTATTTTTCCAACAATCAGGCCGTGCTGGTTTGCCTTCTGCGGCAAAAGCGAGATGCTCTCTCCTGTCTCGTTATCTGCCAGCCAGATTTTATTATTCTTAAGCATATGTTCCTCCCCCAAAGCTCAACCGGTGAATATGATAAACGTATCACGATTAACGATAAAACGTCAAATGGTACAGTTGGAAAGCAATACGTCCTTCGCCGGCACATGTATTTAGGAATCTATAGTAGGCTGTGAGCCCACCAATCTTCCCTCCAGGAAAAATATAATACATGTAACAGTGCAGTATCCCGCCAAAGCAATATTCATATCTAAACATGCAATATCCAGTATTTGCAGTTAATTGTGAGTCCGGGATATCGACGTCATTATTCTGAACCATATGGAGGTAGCAAGATGTCATTTAAGAGAATGGAAGGTTTTGCCGGCAGCATCCCGCAGAAATTTGCAGACACCAAAATCCCCAAATGCCCAATGTGTGGTACGACCGATCCGCATTGGTCTCTGGACGAACGAAGAGGGAAGCTGATGTCGTTTGATCCGGAAGAAAACGCGAATAAATATTTGTTCAAATGCGAAAAATGCGGATGCATCCTTCGCGCGCCTGTAACAGATGTTGTCGGGGTAGGCCGCTCTGCCCTTCTGTCATGGCAGGGGGTCGCAAAGAAGGCTCATGGAAAACAGGTCAAAGCAATTTATATCACCGTAGAAGAAGTCGGCAATATGCAGACGACAGACCTGTACAAAGAAAAAGAAATGACTCTCGAAGAATTAAACGCCCTGGCAGAAAGGATATAAAATGGGTGACTTTGTTGTCCTCAGACGCACACAATCTGAGATTGACATATTCGGAGGAGATGTCTATGTGGACATCGATGGAAAAAATGTGGGCATTGTCGGAAAAGAAGACCTTCAAATCCAATTATCACCGGGGCCTCACACGATCAAAATGTATAAATCGCATTCGATGGGTACCTTTATAGGTGCAGCAGAGGCTGTGATCGAAATGAAAGAAGACGAAAACCTGTATGCCAGGTATTCGGCGCCTCTCATTGTCAGCCAACCGGGAAATATCGTCATTGCCCCTTTTGAATCAAAGAACGATCTTGATGATGTGATCAACAATGTTGAAAATAGTATTCGGAGAGAATATCAGAATCAGCAGCGCCTTGAAAACCAGCAAAAAATCGAAAGCGAAAAGAACAACACTTCGCTCATGATATGGGTTTATATTATCCCTGCGATTGCTTTCCTTCTATACCTGATTATCACAATGAGTTATTTGCTGTAGCTGAACCTGTCACATAACTATTGTTTGGACAAAGCTGTAGAATTCTCCTCCGGTATGTCGGAAAAACCGGAACAAATAAGATCTTAAAAAACATTACAAAAAGAGGAAGCCGGACTTCAATGCATCTCGCATTCATTGCCAGGCTTTCTCTTTTTCTGCGAAATATAAAATTTTTATAAACTTTACTCTCCTGCCCCGCCTTTGTACCCGGAGCGGGACGGATGTTAGGGATAATGATAATTATCAGAACAATCAGAATCTCACAATCACACACAATCAAAACATCAGAACCCTTTAACGACCGGGACGCACTGGGAGGATGATTGCTGAGGCTGGTATTTACTTCAGCATAAGTTAAAGTCCTTCGTCTGCGTCCATGTCTTCCCCACCATTATGGTGGTAACAGCGCCGGAGCTGCATTGATATAATTATTTACGACATGCCGTTCACTATACTTGGTCAGCCATTTCTATGAAGGTTGATTCAACGCATTTGGGGTTAGTAAAAGGCATATTCCTGTCAATGTATACAAAAAAGCATCAAATAACTCGGCTCATACTGGTAAATGGGCACAAACTATACTATACTTCATATATTGGGCTTATTCTGCGCTTTGCTCAGAACTTCCCACTTAAATCATGGACAGGAATGTGATTACAAAACCAATTCAATTCGGACACTTTCGGCACAGCCTTCCTGGAGGCACTCCGGCTTTACAGACAGGGCAGCCAGATGTATCTGAACAGGATATGGAGAAAACAATCATGAAGGCATTATCCATTCACCCGGAATATGCAATGAACATCATCAAAGGACTCAAAACTGTTGAAGTTCGATCATGGACGACCAACTACAGAGGAGACCTCCTGGTCTGTTCAACGGCAAAGAAGGGCAAGGGGCTGGTATCAGGTCATGCCTTGGGTGTTGTCACACTCTCCGATGTATCTCCCATGAAGCGCGGACACGCCAGAGCCGCAATGGTAAATGAGTATGAAAACTGGGATGGATATTATGCCTGGACTCTGAAGAATCCGCGTCCCATCGTCCCCTTTCCGATCAAAGGAAAACTCTCTCTATGGGAATGTGATCACAGCATTGAATTTCTTCCCGCGCCTGATCATGGAACTGCTCTCCGTTACTATTGCGAGAGATACTGGAATAGTTTCCTTCAAAGTCAATAAACGGAAGAAGTTTCAGAATTCAAAGGTAACAGCGAATTTCATCATATCTGATCTGGAGACAGAGGTGTTTAATTATGGCATGGGGATATGAAAAGAGCTTTACAGTTGAGCATGATGATACAGTCCGTAAAAAGCTGAACTGCCGTGACTGCGAATATTATGATGATTCCGATCGATCCTGTATGAAGCGTCCGCTATATATGCCAGAGGACGGGTACAGCCAATGGAAAAACTGTAAATATTTCCAATTGCGTGATGATGCAAGCCAGTATGACTATAAGAAATATCAGTATCAGGATCATATTCGTCGGAAGCAGGCCCGGAAGGTTCGTGAAATATAATTGTAAACAGTAATAAGCACAAAGCTGACCCGCTCTTTCCTTCGTGCCAGAATACCAGATTCAGAAGCAATAGCACACAACCACAACACCGCAAGAGGATTTGTATATGCCAAATGTCAATGACAGCCCCTATAAGGGCTCGGGCTCTCTGACCAGAGCGCAATTCTTATATTACGAGATGCGTACGACTGCGCGCTTGATGACGGAATTACAGAGCGATGAGGAAGTCATCAAACGAATCATTTCAGAGAATCTCTTTCAGTATCCCACAGAGAAATCTTTATATCAGATCACAAGGGATTGCCTTACACGTCTCCATGCACTGGAGGACGACAGTCTTGTGCAGGCGATTGCAAATCTGGATTCAGAAACGGGAAAGCAGATCTGCCTCTATGCCATGATGCGTCAGTATCGTCTTGTCTGGGATTTCATGATCTCTGTCATTGGCGGCAAGTACAGGCAGCTGGATGCCTCCTTCAACCGCAGTGATATCAATGCTTTTATTATGCAGCTGCAGGAGCAGGATGATTATGTGGCTTCCTGGTCGGAATCGACCTGCAAAAAGATATCCTCTGTGCTGGCAAGGATCCTGATTGAAAATGAATACATCGACAATGGGAAAGCGACCACCCTCAAA
>CACZIO010000063.1 GCA_902781215.1 uncultured Lachnospiraceae bacterium | reverse complement strand
GCGCTTCATCCACGACCACAACATTCAGTTCTACACCATCGACGGTGTCAAGATCGGTATCGAGACCGGCATGGGCCCGACCAGGATCAACACCATCCTTCAGTCCGCATTCTTCAAGCTTGCCAACATCATCCCTGAGGAAGATGCCATCAGGCTCATGAAGGAAGCTGCTCAGAAGACCTATGGCCGCAAGGGTCAGGACGTCGTTGAGAAGAACTGGGCTGCCATCGACGCCGGCGCGCAGAACGTCGTCAAGGTTGACGTTCCCGACAGCTGGGGCCAGGCGGAAGGCGAAGAGTACGACATCGCTGTCGCTTCCGGCAGCCGTCAGGACGTCGTTGATTTCGTCAACAACATCCAGTCCAAGGTCAATGGTCAGGAAGGCAACAAGATTCCTGTATCCGTTGTTTCCAAATACTACGAAGGATCCACTCCTTCCGGCGCAGCCGCATTCGAGAAGCGCGGTATCGCTGTCAACGTCCCTGTATGGGCAAGCGAGAACTGCATCCAGTGCACATTCTGCTCTTATGTCTGCCCTCACGCTGCGATCCGTCCGATGGCTCTGACCGAGGAAGAAGCTGCGAAGCTGCCTGAAGGCACTGTCTGCCTCGACATGATGGGCATGCCCGGCTACAAGTTCGCGATCGTTGTCTCCTCTCTCGACTGCACAGGCTGCGGCAGCTGCGCAAATGTCTGCCCTGGCAAGAAGGGCGAGAAGGCGCTCAACATGATGCGTCTCGAGGAAGGCATGGCACAGCCCAACGAGCAGGAAGCTTTCAACGTCGCTGTCAAGTTCCCGATCAAGAAGGACGTTGTCGCGAAGTTCAAAGAGAACACCGTCAAGGGCTCCCAGTTCAAGCAGCCCCTGCTTGAGTTCTCCGGCGCATGCGCAGGCTGCGGCGAGACTCCTTATGCGAAGCTCGTTACCCAGCTGTTCGGTGACAGAATGTACATCGCCAACGCAACAGGCTGCTCCTCCATCTGGGGCAACTCCTCTCCTTCCACTCCTTACACTGTGGATGAGAACGGAAACGGCCCTGCATGGTCCAACTCCCTGTTCGAAGATGCCGCTGAGTTCGGTTATGGTATGCTCCTTGCAAACCAGGCACTCCGTGACAACCTCAAGGAAAAGGTCGAGGCCATCAAGGAGACCGCCGGTGACGCAGTGAAGGCTGCCGCTGACAAGTGGATCGAGACCTTCTCCATCGGCGCTGAGAACGGCGCTGCTACCGACGCTCTGGTCGCTGCCCTCGAGGCAGACGGCTCCGACGCCGCCAAGGAGATCCTCGAGCAGAAACAGTTCCTGTCCAAGAAGTCCCAGTGGGTCTTCGGTGGTGACGGCTGGGCATACGATATCGGCTACGGCGGTGTCGACCACATCCTCGCTTCCGGCAAGGACATCAACGTCTTCTGCTTCAACACAGAAGTTTACTCCAACACCGGCGGTCAGTCCTCCAAGGCTACCCCCATCGGTGCTGTCGCACAGTTCGCTGCAGGCGGTAAGGAAGTCAAGCAGAAAGACCTGGCTGCAATGGCTATGAGCTATGGCTATGTCTATGTTGCTCAGATCTCCATGGGCGCTGACAGGAACCAGTGCATCAAGGCGATCTCTGAGGCTGAGGCTTATCCGGGCCCTTCGCTCATCATCGCATACGCACCCTGCATCAACCACGGTATCAAGAAGGGTATGGCAAAGGTTCAGGATGAAGAGAAGCTGGCCGTCACGACCGGTTACTGGAACCTGTTCCGCTTCAACCCTGCCGGCGGCGCGAAGAAGTTCTCTCTGGACAGCAAGCCCGCTACCGACGATTACCAGGCATTCCTCAATGGCGAAGTCCGTTACATGTCCCTGAAGAAGGCAAATCCGGCCAACGCCGAGAGAATGTATGCAGAGAACGAGGCCAATGCAAAGGCTCACTACGAGTACCTGAGCAAGCTCGGCGCTCTGTACAACGAGGAATAATTTCCACAGAACAAAGGCAGATCCGGTCTGCATGATCTGAGGAAGCCCTGTTCCGTTCAGGATACCCCTTGTTTTTCTTCAAAAACAGTTGAATCTTGTCTTGACGTGACAGGGAAAACTCGTTAATATGTAATTTAGCAAGCCACAGGTGCGCACATTCGTGCTGCCTGTGGCTTGTGTCAGGATTAGGGGTTTTAGTTTGTACTAACCTTTAAATAATGAATACTCAATCTTATTATTTTTTCTGAAAGGAGAACATCACCATGGCACGTGTTATCAATGATTCCTGCATCAGCTGCGGCACCTGCGCTGCTTCCTGCCCCGTCGAGGCGATCTCCCAGGGCGATTCCCAGTACAACATCGACGCTGATGCCTGCATCGACTGCGGCGCTTGCGAAGGCACATGTCCTGTTGGCGCGATCACCGAGGCATAATTGATCACAGACTGATCATAATCAGTGATCCTGCGGTATTCGCGGGTCCTGCTTCGTCTGAGAGCGGCCGGCTTCAGGGCCGGATCATAATCAGGTAAATAAAAAACCGGATGCGTTCCTGCTGGTTCGCATCCGGTTTTTTCATTTCTGTATTGCTGTATGATGTTTTTTTATTCCGGTCTTCCGGTCATCAGAACTGCCGGCCCATGTTACACTTCCGGACTTATTTGAACATTCCTTCCATGTCATCCTGGCAGAGGGGGCGGATCCCGTTGGCAGTCAGGACCTTGATGGCCGCCTCGTTGTCAGCGACCCGGAAGATCATGCAGGCGCTGTTGGCCTTCTTGGCAAGGAAGGCGTAGGAGTACTCAAGGTTGATGCCGTTGTCGCCCAGCAGGTTCAGGACGTTGACCAGAGCGCCAGGCTTGTCCTCGAAGACGATTGCAAGGACCGGTGTCAGCGAGCATACATAGCCCTCCTCCTTGAGAATCTGCACCGTGCGGAAGGGGTCATCGACGATGACGCGGACGATTCCGAAATCCTCCGTCTCCGCGAGAGACAGGGCCCGGAGATCGATCTCGCTGTCCTGCAGGATCCTGGTAAAGGCGGCCAGTGCGCCCGGTTTATTTTCCAGAAACGCCGAAATCTGTTTGACTGTCATTTCTTACCTCCTCGTTTCTTCCGGAATGCCTTCCGGAGCGCTATATCAACCGGTAATTGCTCTTCTTGTGTGCCGGAGCTGCCCCGTCTGTATCATCACCCGCCGGTCCGGCATTCACGGGTAACGGGCTCACAGACAGGCGGCCGGCATGTAATGCCGGCATCCGGCTGACCCTTACTTTCCTGCGTAAAGATTTCTCTTGTCGATCACACGCTTGGCCTTGCCCTCGCTCCGGACAATGCTCTTGGGCGCAACCAGCTTGACGACACAGTAGATGCCCAGCATGGCCTTGAGGTCGGAAACGAGCTTCTTCTCCCGCTTGGTGATGTCCTTGAGCGAGTCGGAGAACATCTCGGGGGTCATCTCGACCTGGACCTCGATCCGGTCGCTGTTGTTTTCGCGCTCGACAATGATCTGATAGTTGGCCGGATAACCATCGTTGAGCAGGACGGTCTCAATCTGGCTCGGGAAGACATTGACACCCTTGACGATCAGCATGTCGTCGCTTCGGCCGAGCGGCTTGGTCATGCGCACATGGGTGCGGCCGCAGGCGCAGGGCTCGGCGTTGAGGACACAGATGTCCTTGGTCCGGTAGCGGATGAGGGGAAAGGCCTCCTTGGTGATGCTGGTAAAGACCAGCTCGCCCTTTTCCCCGTAGGGAAGGACCTCGCCGGTCGCGGGGTCGATGATCTCCGCGATAAAGTGGTCCTCGTTGATGTGCATGCCATCCTGCTGAGAGCACTCGAAGGCCACGCCGGGGCCGGAGATCTCGGTCAGGCCGTAGATGTCATAGGCCTTGATGCCGAGCTTGTTCTGGATGTCCTGGCGCATTTCCTCGGTCCAGGCCTCCGCGCCGAAAATACCGGCCTTGAGCTTGATCCGGTCGCGCTCGCCGCGTTCGATGATGGACTCTGCGAGATAGGCCGCATAGGAGGGGGTACAGCAGATGATGGTCGCGCCGAGATCTGTCATAAACTGGATCTGCCGGTCTGTGTTGCCCGAGGACATGGGCAGGGTCAGGGACCCGACCTTGTGGGATCCTCCGTGCAGGCCGGCGCCGCCCGTGAACAGGCCGTAGCCGTAGCAGACCTGGACGACGTCCTCCTTGGTCCCGCCCGCAGCTGTGATCGCGCGCGCGCAGCACTCCTCCCACAGATCAATATCATTCTGGGTGTAGAAGGCCACGACGCGGCGGCCGGTCGTGCCGCTGGTGGAGTGGATCCGGACACATTCCGACAGGGGTTTTGCCAGAAGTCCGTAGGGATATTGCTTCCGCAGGTCCTCCTTGCTCAGGAAGGGCAGCTTGTGGAGATCGCGCACGCCCTGAATATCCGCCGGGCTGACACCTGCTTCATCCATCTTGTTCTTGTAATACGGAACTGTCTCGTAGACGCGCTTCACCGTCGCCGCCAGGCGCTCATCCTGCAGCCTGGTGATCTGCTCGCGGGAAGCGCATTCAATTCCAGGTTCAAAGTATCGTTCCATGGTGGTTCCTCCGTAGGTCTGTGTTGCCATGCGGCATCCGTAAAAGCGCTGCGCTTTTCGCCATGCGCCATCCGTGTTCAACGGGCTAAATTTGCGAATTTGGTCAGCTGAGGCTGCCAGCTGAGTTCGACGGTGCCGATGGGGCCGTTTCTCTGTTTGGCGATGATGATCTCGGCGATTCCTTTTTTGTCAGAATCTTCGTTGTAGTAGTCGTCGCGGTAGATGAACATGACCAGGTCGGCATCCTGCTCAATGGCGCCGGATTCGCGCAGGTCAGAGAGCATGGGCCGGTGGTTGGGGCGGGATTCGACGGCGCGGGAGAGCTGGGAGAGGGCCACAACGGGCACGTTCAGCTCTCTGGCGAGGGCCTTGAGGGCGCGGGAGATGTCGGAGATCTCCTGCTGGCGGGAGTCGCCGCTCCGGCCGGATCCGCTCATGAGCTGGAGGTAGTCGATGATGATGATCTCCAGGCCGTATTCCAGTTTGTATTTGCGGCACTTGGACCGCAGCTCGGCGACTGTGATGGCGGGTGTATCGTCGATGATCAGCCGACTCTCACCGATGTTGACCGCGCTCTCGATGACTTCGGTCCATTCGGCCTCGGACAGGTCGCCTGTCCGGATCTTCTGGGCCTCGACATGGGACTGCATGGCGAAGAGGCGGTTGACCAGCTGTTCCTTGGACATTTCCAGGGAGAAGATGGCGACGCAGCGGTTCTCGCGCATGGTCATGTATTCCGCGATATTGAGGACCAGGGCCGTCTTGCCCATGGAGGGGCGGGCGGCGACAAGGATAAAGTCGGCGGGCTGGAGGCCGGCGGTCCGGTTGTCCAGGTCCGTAAAGCCCGTGGACAGGCCGGTCACGCTGCCCTGGATGCGGGAGGCCTGCTCGATCTTGTCCATGGCGTTGAGGACGATCTGGCGGATGGGGACGAAATTGGAGGCGGTTCTCCTCTGGGAGATCTCAAAGATCCTCTTCTCGGCCTTGTCCAGCAGGGCGTCCATTTCCTCGCTCTCGGCGTAGCAGCTGCCCGCGATCTCCTCATTGGCCCTGATCATGCTGCGCAGCAGCGATTTCTCCGCCACAATGGTCGCGTAGGACTTGATGTTGGCGGAGGTCGGCACGGTCACGATCAGTTCGCGGATCATTTCATCCGCGTACAGCTCTGGCGGGAGATTTTTTTCCCTAAGGCGGGTCTGCAGGGTCACGGGATCGATCGCGACCCCCTTCTGCTGCATCTCCAGCATGGTCTGGAAGAGGATCCCGTTCTGCCTGGCATAGAAATCCTCCTCCCGGATGATCTCGGCGGCTGTCTCGACGGCCTCCGGATCGATCAGCATGGAGCCCAGCACCGAGCGCTCCGCCTCCAGGCTGTGGGGCATGACCCTGCTGATGACGTCTTCCTGTGCCATAATTGTCAGGCCTCCGTGACCTTGAGCATAAACTTGCCGGTCACCTGGGGATGCAGACGGATCGGGATCTCGAAGCTGCCGAAGGATTTAATGGGCTCCGCGAGCTGGATCTTCTTCTTGTCCAGATCCAGATTGTGCTGCTTTTTGGCCTCCTGGACGATCTCCTTGGCACTGACAGAGCCGAAGACGCGTCCGCCCTCTCCTGCCTTCATAGTGACCACGACCGTGATCTTCTCCAGGTCCTTAGCCAGCTTCTGTGCGTCGGCCAGACGCTCGGCCGCCTCTTTTGCCTCGCGCTGTTTTTTGAGCTTGAGGTCGTTTTTATTCTTGTCATTGGCTTCGACGCCCAGTTTTTTGGGAATGACAAAGTTGCGCGCGTAGCCGTCGCTGACATTGACGACATCACCCTCTTTTCCGAGGGACTTCACATCCTGCAAAAGAATAATTTTCATTCTGTCTCCTTTCTGGCCGAAGAGAAATCGCGAAGGCGATTTCTCTGATGGCATCTATAGAGGTTCGCGCGCTTTTTGCGCGAAACTCTTGAATGGGGAATTCTGTATCGACAGAATTTCCCATTCTGTCTCCTTTCTGGCCGAAGAGAAATCGCGAAGGCGATTTCTCTGATGGCATCTATAGAGGTTCGCGCGCTTTTTGCGCGAAACTCGCGAATAGGGAATTCTGTATCGACAGAATTCCCTATTCTGTCTCCTTTTTATTCTGTCCTTTTTTTCATTATACGTCGATCTCGCCCTCTTCGATCATCTGGTCAATGACCTTCTTGACCGCGGCGATGGCTTCCTCGACGGTTGCATCCTCCATCTGGCTGCCGGCCATGTTGATATGGCCGCCGCCGCCCATGTGCTCCATGATGATCTGTACATTGACTTCGTCGATGGAGCGGGCACTGATGAAGACCTGGCCGTTATAGGGGGTCATGACAAAGCTGGCCTTGATGCCGTCAATATTGAGCAGCTGGTTGGCCGCCTGGGCGCCGACGACGGTCGGACTGCGCAGGCCTTCGCCGTTGCAGGTGGAGATGGCAAAGCAGTCGCGGTAGATCTCCGCCTGGGAGACAGCGTCGGCCCTGGCCTTGTATTCCACCGCCTCCTCGCGGAAGAGCTTCCTGACGCGGACGACGTCCGCGCCGCTGCGGCGCAGGTAGGCGGCGGCTTCAAAGGTCCGCACACCCGCCTTGTTGACAAATCCGTCTGTATCCACGACGATGCCGCCGTACATGGCATCCGCCTCCTCCGGGCGCAGCCGGATGTTGTCGTCGGTATACTGCACGACCTCCGCGACCATCTCACAGGCGCTCGAGGCATAAGCCTCCACATAGGAGAGGGTCGCACCCTCGATCACATCCTTGCCCGCGCGGTGGTGGTCAAGGACGACGATGGACTTGCAGTGGGTCAAAAGCTCCGGGCACTCGGTCCTGGCCGGCGTATTCACATCGACCACGACGACGCAGGCGTTGTCCGTCACCATCTCAATGGCCTTCTGGCTGGTGATGATGAAGTCCTTGCCGTATTCCGGATTGTTCTCAAACAGACGCATGATCTGCATGATGGACACGGTCCGCTCGTTGATGACGATGTGGGCCTTTTTCTCCATGGTCCTGGCGATCCGGTAAATACCGACGGCCGCGCCGAAACTGTCCGGATCTCCCATCTTGTGGCCCATGATAAAGACGGCATCCCTGGCCCGGATGATCTCCTTGAGGGCCTGGGCCTTGACACGGGCCTTGACGCGGGTATTTTTTTCGATCTGACGGGTCTTGCCGCCGTAGTAGACGACATTGTCCAGGGACTTGACGACCGCCTGGTCGCCGCCGCGCCCGAGCGCCAGGTCAACGGCGTTGCGGGCAAACTCGTAGTTCTGCGTGTAGGCGAGACCGTCCACACCGAAGCCCAGACTGAGCGTCACTGCCATCTCGTTGCCGATGTTGACGGTCTTAACATTCTCCAGGATATCAAAATGCGCCTCCTGGAGCTCGTGCAGGGATTTCTTGCGCAGAATGACCAGATATTTGTCTTTTTCAATCTTGCTGCAGATTCCGTCGATGGCACTGATGTACTGGTTGACTTTTCTGTCGATCAGGGCGATGAGCAGGGCCTTGCGGACCTCCTCTACGGTATCGATGACTTCCTCGTAGTTGTCGATATAGAACAGGCCGACAGCCAGGCTCTGATCGTCCACCTCGCGGACAGCCAGGCGCATGGCGGTGTTGTCGTCCAGGCTCAGAGCGATGACATTGCCGCTCCCTCTGTCGCCGAACATGACTTCGCTCCCGCTCAGATGGTCCGCCCGGATCCTGTGCATCTGGGCGTTATAACTGCTGCCCGTCAGCTCCAGGGCCACACGGACAGGCTTTTCGTCGCGCGGGAACACATCCCTGGTCAGGGCCGGGATCACGGTCGATACAGGCCTCTGGTAGGTCCTGTCCTTGTGGATGACCTCCTCGAAGGCCGGGTTCATCCACAGGATATGTCCGCCCTCATCCAGCAGGGCGTACGGCATGTCCATCTCCTGCAGCAGGACGTCCTCCAGCGCGTGCAGCTCGCTCGCATAGCCGGCGATCTCCTTCATATAGATCGCCCGGCTGTTGACGAAGGCGACCGCCATGACAGCCGTGTACAGCAGGCAGAAGACGGTGAGCGCAACAAAGGAACGCACGTCAAAAGACAGGACAAGAAAGTCCGTGACCCACAAAATAATACCCAGCGTCATCGTGATCCGGAAGTATCCCGACACACGCCCTCTTCTCTTCTTCGTTTCCGTGATGGCGGCAGCATCCCCGTCCGGTCCAAATCCGGGCGAAAACGGATCCTGCGCATCTGTAAGATTGTTTTTTTCCATCCCATCTCCCCGCGCTCATCCGGGCCTCTGCGCACCTGTGTGCTCCGGCAGGCTTGGCGACATAAGTGAATAACGTTCAAAGGGCCGCGTCCAGGCATTGATTCAGCCACTCCGCAGCCTGCTGCAGGCCTTCCTCGGAAAAGGGGAAGTCCCGGATCATCTTCTGTGACTCATCCGCCGCGGAATATCCCATGGGGCCTCTCCAGGCCACGGCGCGCAGAGATGCCTCCCCGCGTTTGTCCGGAGGGGTAAAATGCACGTTCTCCAGGGGCTCCCTCGCGATCCGGTAGCGCAGCTGCCCGCAGCTGCCGTAATAGGCTTCCCCGTATTCATAGTGGACAAAGGGAAAGAGCTCCTCCCTGGTGATCTTTGCTGTCTGTGTACTCTCCTGCATCCGGCCTCTCTTTCTGCGAAAAAAACGCCCGCGGCGTCAGTGTTTCCTTCCGCCGCCTTTTCTCAGCCTGCCGGCTCCGGCTTTCCTGATCCGGCTCCGCGCATGCAGGCGTTTTCACGCCCTCAGCCTGCCAGTTCCGGCTTGTTGCCGGTATAGAGCTGGTAGTAGCGCTGCCGGAGCGCCAGCAGCTCCTCGTGTGTTCCCTGCTCCACGATGCGGCCCTGCTCCAGGACAATGATCAGGTCGCTGTTGCGGATCGTGGAGAGGCGGTGGGCGATCACAAAGGTCGTCCTGCCCTCCATGAGCTGATCCATGCCCGCCTGCACGATCTTCTCCGTGCGGGTGTCGATGGAGCTCGTCGCCTCATCCAGGATCAGGGCGGGCGGATCCGCGATGGCAGCCCGCGCGATGGCCAGGAGCTGGCGCTGGCCCTGGGAGAGGTTGGCGCCGTCCCCGGTCAGCATGGTGTCATAGCCCTGGGGGAGACGTCGGATAAAGCCGTCCGCATTGGCCAGCTTCGCCGCGCCCACGACCTCCTCGTCGGTCGCGTCCAGCTTGCCGAAGCGGATGTTCTCGCGGACCGTGCCGGAAAAGAGGTGGGTGTCCTGCAGAACGATGCCCAGGGACCGGCGCAGGTCGCCCTTCTTGATCTTGTTGACATTGATATTGTCGTAGCGGATTTTGCCGTCCTGGATGTCATAGAAACGGTTGATCAGGTTGGTGATCGTGGTCTTGCCGGCACCCGTCGATCCGACCAGGGCGATCTTCATGCCCGGCTTTGCGTGGATCCAGATGTCGTGCAGAACGATTTTATCATCCCTGTAGCCGAAGTCAACGCCGTTGAAGGTGATATCCCCCTCCAGCGCCTGATAGGTGGTCGTATCCGTCGCCTTGTGGTAGTGTTTCCAGGCCCACTGGCCCGTGTGCTCCTGCGTCTCGACGATCTCACCCTTCTCATCGCGCCTGCAGTTGACCAGCATGACGTATCCGTCATCCGCCTCCGGCTCCGCGTCGAGCAGGGCAAAGATCCTGTCCGCGCCCGCCAGGGCCATGATGATGCTGTTGAACTGCATGCTGACCTGGTTGATGGGCATGGAGAAGTTCCGGTTGAAGGTCAGAAAGCTGGCCAGGGCGCCGACCGTGAAGCCCGCGTAGGAATTGATGGCCAGAATGCCGCCCACGATCGCGCAGATGACATAGTTGGTATTGCCCAGCTGCCCGTTCACGGGGCCGATGATATTGGCAAAGCCGTTGGCGCGGGCAGAGCTCCTGTACAGCTCCTCGTTGAGCCGGTCAAATTCCCGGATGGCCTGCTGCTCGTGGCAGAAGACCTTGACCACCTTCTCACCGGTCATCGTCTCCTCGATAAAACCGTTCAGCCTGCCCAGGTTCCTCTGCTGGGCAACGAAGTTGCGGCCGCTCAGGGACGTGACCCTTGCGGAGGCAAAGAGCATGACGCCGACCATCAGGAGGGAGACGACGGTCAGGGGAATGCTGAGGACCAGCATCATGGCCAGGATGCTGACGATCGTGATCGTGCTGTTGAGGAGCTGGGGCAGACTCTGGCTGACCATCTGGCGCAGCGTGTCAATATCATTGGTGTAGACCGACATGATATCGCCGTGGGCATGGGTGTCAAAATATTTGATGGGAAGGCTCTCCATGTGTTCGAAGAGCTCCATCCGCAGCCGCTTCATCGTCCCCTGGGTGACAAAGGCCATGGTGCGGGCCTGAAAATAGGCGGCGCCGATGCCAATCGCATAGAAACAGGCCACCCGGGCCATGGCATGCAGGAGGGGCGGAAAGTCGGGATTGGCCTGTCCCGCCTTCACCTGGGCGACCATGGGCGTGATATAAGCGTCGATCAGGGTCCTGGTGAACATGGTCCCCTGCACGTTGGCGAGGACGGAGACGACGATACAGACCGCCACCATGGCGATCCGGGCGCCGTAGTATTCAAAGACATAGGACATGATCCTGCGCAGGATCTTTCCGGGATTCTCCACCTTGGGACGGGGTCTTCCCCGCATCCCCCTTGGGCCGTTCCCGACCTCTTTTACTTTTTCTGCCATCCGGTATTACTCCATTTTCTCTACTTATCTGCGAGAAATGTTCTATATGCCCGCAGCTATATTGACGTCTTACGGCGTCCGGGTCCTGTCAGGCCGGTTTATCAAAGTCCGCGTCGGCGCCCTCGCCGGTCTGGGACTCGTAGACCTCCCGGTATATCTTATTGTCGCGCAGCAGCTCCTCGTGGGTGGCAAAGCCGTCGACCCTGCCGTTGTCCATGACGATGATGCGGTCGCAGTTCTGGACACTGGCGATCCTCTGGGCGATGATCAGACGTGTCGTATCCGGGATCTCCTCCTGGAAGGCCCGGCGGATCTTCGCATCGGTCGCGGTGTCGACCGCGCTCGTGCTGTCATCCAGGATCAGGATCTTCGGTTTTTTGAGCAGTGCGCGCGCGATGCACAGGCGCTGCTTCTGACCGCCGGAGACGTTGGTGCCGCCCTGCTCGATATAGGTGTCATATCCCTCGGGCATCTTCTCGATGAATTCGTCGGCACAGGCCAGGCGGCAGGCCCTCCTGCACTCCTCGTCCGTGGCGTTTTCGTCCCCCCAGCGGAGGTTGTCGTAGATGGTTCCGGAGAAGAGGACATTTTTCTGCAGGACCACGGCGACCTGGCCGCGCAGGACATCCATGTCGTAGTCGCGGACATCGTGGCCGCCGACCAGGACCCTGCCCTGTGTGACGTCATAGAGGCGGCTGATCAGGTTGACCAGGCTGGACTTGGCGCTGCCGGTCCCGCCGATGATGCCGATGTTCTCGCCGGACCGGATCTCCAGATCAATGTCCTTGAGCACAGGCTCCGCGTTTCCGGGGCGGTAGGAAAAGTCCACATCCTCGAAGCGGATGCTGCCGTCCGGGACCTCCATGATTGGATTCTCCGGGTTGGTCAGGGCACTCTTCTCCTCGATGACCTCACAGATCCTGCGGGCACTGGCCTCGGACATGGTGATCATGATGAAGACCATGGAGAGCATCATCAGACTCATGAGGATATTCATGCAGTAGGTCAGAAGGCTCATCAGGGCGCCCGTCGTCAGGGAGTCCGCGACGATCATGTTGGCGCCGAACCAGCTGATCAGCAGGATACAGGCGTAGACGATCGTCATCATGAAGGGGGAAATGCTGACGACGCGCAGCTCGGCGCGGATGAACATCTCGTAGATCTGTTCCGCCGCACTCCGGAATTTATTGTTCTCATAGTCCTCGCGGACATAGGCCTTGACCACCCGGATCGCGGAGACATTCTCCTGCACGCTCTCATTGAGGAGGTCGTAGCGCTCGAAAACCCGTTTAAAGTAAACCGATGTCGTGCTCATCATATAGAACATGAACACGGCCAGCACGGCCACGGCCACGAGGTAAATACTGGCCAGGCGAGGGCTGATGATAATGGACATGACCATGGCCACGACCATGGTCGAGGGCGCGCGCATGGCCATGCGCAGGATCATCATATAGGCGTTCTGGACATTGGTGACATCCGTGGTGAGCCTGGTCACCAGGCTGGAGGTCGAAAAATGATCGATATTGGAAAAAGCGAAGGTCTGGATATTGTCGTGCATGGCCTTGCGCAGGTTTCTGGCAAAGCCGGCTCCGGCACGCGCGGCAAAAAAGCCGCCCAGCACGCCGGCTGTCAGGCCCAGGAGGGCCACGACGATCATGACGGCGCCGGTCCGGATGATATACTGCACATTTCCCGCCATCACGCCCCGGTCCACGATCCGGCCCATCAGGACCGGGATGATCATTTCACAGATGACCTCCCCGATCATACAGACCGGTGTCAGGATCGACAGCAGGCGGAATTCCTTCACTTGGCCCAGCAGTGTCTTCAGCATATAGATAAAACTCTCTTTCCATCGGGCGAACCCGCTCATTTCACGTATGAGGTTATGGTGCTGCCTGTCCGTCCGCGGCTCCGGCATCCGCGCCCGCATCGGATTCACCGCCGATACTCTCTTCATCCGTGTAGATCGTGCCTGCCTGCAGGGCACTGACCGCATCGTAGTTGTCGATGGGATTTCCGCGCAGGTCGAGGTAATCCAGGGCCTGCAGGGATGACAGGACGGAGATATTGCTAATCTCATTGTTCTGCAGCTCCAGGGCCTTCAGCCCGGTCATGCCGCCCAGCGGTGCGATATCCTCGATCAGGTTGTCGGACAGGTAGAGATTCTCCATGGCGGTAAGGCCTTCGAGCGGCTTGAGGTCCCTGACCCGGTTGCCGCCCAGCATGAGCAGGTTCATGTCCTTCATCCCCGCCAGGGGGCTGATATCTCCGATCTCGTTGTCCCACAGATTCAGCTGCCGCATACGGGTCAGGCCCGCGAGCGGCGTCAGGTCGCTGATCCCCGCGCTGTTCAGGGTCAGGACCTCCAGGCCGGTCAGCTCCGACAGGGGCTTCAGGTCCTGGATCCGGTTGCCGCCCAGGTGGAGGATCCCCAGGTCCTTCAGGCCGGCCAGGGGCGAAATATCCGTGATCTCGTTGTTTTCCAGATACAGCTGGGTCAGGCCGGTCAGGGTGGTGAGCGGCGTCAGATTGGAAACCTTGTTGTTTTCCAGATAGAGGCGCTGCAGGGAGGTCATATTGCGCAGGGGCATCAGGTCCGTGATCTGATTGTCATCCAGGCACAGGCCCTCCAGCTGCTTAAGCTGGGCGATCGGTGCCAGGTCACTGATCCCGTTGCCGGTCAGGTCCACGCTCTGGAGCGCCGGGAATTTGCCCAGCACGGACAGGTCGCGGATCCCCGCGTTGGACAGATCCAGATAGGTGACCTTGTCCAGGTCCTGCACCGTGATCTCACCCGTGGGCACCTCTGCCGCCGTGCGGACAGCCTGCTCCACCGCCCCGTTTTCCCAGACGGGCACGGACGCGGCAGGCTGAGGCTCCTGTTCCTTTTCCGCAGCCGCGGGGGCACCTGTCTCTTTTCCATTCTCTGACGGGTCCGGCTTGCCGTCAGTCTGCGCCTGGTCTTCCTGCCCGAAGGGCAGGATCCCGCCGAGCGACGGATCCGGGAGCCTTTTGACGATCACGGGGATCAACAGGCAGAGCAGGACGACCGGAATGACTGCCAGGGCCAGGACAGGCAGGATCCCTGCGCTCTTCTCTTCCTCGTCCCCGTCTTCCTCTTCCCTGCGGATTCTCTCTGTTCTCTCCGCTTTCCGCGCGCGTCTGCGCTCCTCTGCCGTGCGGCTGCGCCTGTCCTCGGCATCCGCGGAGGTCTCCTTCCGTTTTTTTCTGCCGGATCGGGACTTCGTCTTCTTCTGTCCACTCTTCCTGCGCGGGGCTGCCTGTTCACCGGCACCCGCACCGTTTCCATCGATTCCGATTTCGCTTCCGGGCACTGTCTCCTCCGGGAGTTCCTGTTCAGACGTGATCTGTACGCGCCCAGCCTTCTCTTCTTTCTGATCAGAGGGCGCTGTCGGCCTTTCTGTCCCGACACGCTCTGCGTTTTCCGCAGGCCTCCTGACCCGAGACGCGCGCTCCGCTGGCTCCACGGTTCTTCTGACCTGGGCTGCGCGCTCTGCGGACGTCACCGGTCTGCGCACCCGGGAAACGCGTTCCGGATCCCGTAGCGGTCTTTCCTCCGGCTCCGGCTCATACCCCATGCCGCCGTCATCAGGACCATTGTATTCATCTGCTGACATCGCAGCCTGCCCGGCAGCGCCGCTTCTCTTTCTTCCTCCCAGCATGGGGACACTGTTGTCCCTGCCGCAGTTCGGGCAGACCGGGATCCCGTCCTCAAGCTCCGTTCCGCAATATCTGCAATAGAGGTTGTCTTCCATCATTCCTCTCCTGTTCCAGTCTTCCATCATTCCTCTCCTGTTCCATATCAGCTGTGGCGAATCGTTAACCTTCATTATAATATCCCGACAGGTATATGGCAAATTATAAAAAAAGAAGCACCCGGCAGCGGGATAAACTGCCGGGTGCTTCTCAAGGGATGTTACAAGATGCTTAGGGGGGTAATATATTAGCAAAGTGCTTGCGCACTGTACTAATCTGACTGATGATCTCAAAACAGGATCCTCGGCCATCTCATGCATGCATTTCATGGTCTCTGGATGTGTTCTCCTGTTTTGATGGTAAAAGAATACCACTCCCCTCCCTCTGTGAATAGATAATTTTTTGACAAAGAGTTAGGCTTTTTTGATATTTGTGCTTGTTTTCCGGATACCCATCCTGTATGATTGTGAGAGGCCGTCCGGGCCTTGTGCAGACCGCCTTTCCTGTCTGTACAGAATCCTTTGCGGCTCCGCAGCATCTGCCCGGTCTCTGCGGCCGCAAAAAGCAAAAAAACAGCAGAAGACACACAAAATAAACGAGGAAAAAACATGTCCGCCAGCGATATCTACATTCCCAAATATGACCTGATCAACCAGAACATGGCGATCGACTTCCGCACATCCGGTTCCTATGTCCCCGCCCACTGGCACTCCGCCCTGGAGATCACCTATCTGATCGACGGGCAGGCCGACATGACGGTCGACGGGAGCCGCCACACCATGGTGCAGGGGGAATTCATCGTCATCGACGCCGGCCGGATCCACGAATATCTGTGCCCCGGCGAATACCGCCAGCTGGTCATCCATATCAACAGCGAATATATCTCTTCCTTCATGGACAATCAGCGCAACTACCAGATCCTGTGCGACCGGACAGAGCTGACCGAGGACCGCGTCGAGCCCTATCTGGAGATCTGCAGTTCCCTGCAGGAGTTGGTCAACCTGTCTTCCGAACGCCCCTACGGCTACCGGATCCAGTGCGAGTCCCTGGTCCTGCATGTGCTCTATGAGCTCCTGGCGCACTTCTCCATCCAGCTCTACCGGAGCGACCTACCCGAACCGTCCAAAAACCAGCGCCGCATCCGTGAGATCGTCTCCTATATCGCGGAAAACTATAACAAACCGATCACGCTGGAGGAGATCTCCGACCGCTTCGGTCTCAGCAACGAATATTTCAGCCGGCTCTTCACCCAGAAAATCGGCATCCCCTTCAAAAAACACCTGAATCAGGTGCGGCTCTCCCACATCTATCACGATCTGTGCGCCACGGACGCTCCGATCATGGAGATCGTGGAACGGCACGGCTTCACCAATTACAAGCTCTTCAGCCGCATGTTCCGCGAGATCTACGGTGCCTCTCCCCGCGAGATCCGCAGACGCAACAACCCGGTTCTCCAGTAAAGACCTGCCGCGAGAGGATCTGTGCATCCGCCCGGCCTTCCGCTGTCATGGTCAGAAAGTCTCGTCATACCTCGGCTGAAAACAAAAAGAAAAGGCCCTCCGCAGTGTTTTTTCTGTGCCTGCGGCGGACCTTTTTGTCTGCTGTATGAAGTATCTGACGTATCACGCATTGCGGACCGGGTTCCAGCAGCGCACAAAATGCTCTGCCTGCGGATTCTTTTCCGTCGGCTGCTCCGGCAGGACACTGACCAGGTCAGGCATCTTTCGGCAGGCCTCCGTGGCATAAGGGCAGCGGTGGTAGAAATCACAGCCCTCCGCCGCGGACTCGCGCCTTGTCTCATCGAAGCCGTAGCGGCTCATGGCGTCGGCCTCCTCAATCTCCGGAACGGCTGACAGGAGCATCCTCGTATAGGGGTGCTGCGGATCATTGTAGAGGCTCTCCGCGTCCCCCTGCTCCACGATGCTGCCGCGGTACATCACGGCGATCCGGTCGCAGAGGTAATAGACGACGTTCAGATTGTGGGAGATGAAGAGCATGGCGAAATCCTTGCGGTCATGGATCTCCTGAAAGAGGTTGAGGATCTGAGCGCCGACGGAGACATCCAGGGCACTGGTCGCCTCATCCGCGATCACGAGGTCCGGATCGATCATGAGCGCCGCGCCGATGCAGACGCGCTGCCGCTGGCCCCCCGAGAGCTCGCGGGGAAGGCGGTCCGCATAGGAGGCATCCAGGCCGACCAGCTCCAGCATCTCCAGAGCCTTCTGCCGGCGGGTCTCCTTTGTCCCGATGCCGTGGGTCAGCAGGGGCTCCTCCAGGGTCGCCGCTATGGTCCTGCGCGGATTGAGCGAGCTCAGGGGATCCTGAAAGACCGCCTGCACACTGCGGGTGAACTCCTGCCTGTTTTTCGCGGAATACTCCATACCATCGACCCGGATCGTCCCCTCAAAGGGGATCAAGCCCAGCACCGCCCGGCCCAGGGTGGACTTGCCGCAGCCGCTCTCTCCCACCAGTCCGAAGATCTCATCCCGGTGGATGGTCAGACTCACGTCGTTGAGCACGCGCGTCATTTTACTCCTGGACAAAAAACCGGAGCCGCTGTCGCGGTAGCGGTTGGTCACATGGGAGACCTCCAGTATTTCTTCACACTTATTATCCATGATTTCCTCTGTTTTTCTCTGCGCAGGCACCGCCTGCCACGTCTCTCTCACAGCTCGTGGTGGCACCAGAGGATATGATCCTCCGAGATGGTCTTGCGGCCGGGATATTCGGTAAAGCACACCTTGTCTGCCCTGTCACATCGGGAGGCAAAGGGGCAGGGCGGCTTCTCCTCGGTCACCGGCGGGACACGGCCCTGAATGCTGGCAAGGGAAGCTCCCTTCATGCGCCGGGTCGGGATCGACGCGATCAGTCCCTTCGTATAGGGATGGACCGGCGCCTTCAGGATATCCTCCGTCCGTCCCTGCTCCACGATCTTGCCCGCGTACATGACCAGGACGCGGCTGCAGATCATATTGATAACGCCCAGGTCATGGGAGATCAGCAGGATGGCTGTTCCGGTCTGTTCGTTGATCCGCTTGAGGATATTGAGGACATGCGACTGGGTCGTGACATCCAGGGCCGTCGTCGGTTCATCCGCGATGAGGAGCTTGGGCCTGGCGATGATACCCATGGCGATCATGGCGCGCTGGCGCATGCCGCCGGACAGCTCGTGAGGATACATCCGCATGGTCCGCTTCGGATCCGGCAGGCCGGCCATTTCCAGGGCCTCCAGGGTCCTCGCCTCGATCTCTTCGCGGCTGTGCTTCCCGTGCAGGAGGAGCACCTCACCGACCTGGGTTCCGATCCGCTGCAGGGGATTGAGGCTGGTCATGGGCTCCTGGAAGATCATGGACATGTCGCTGCCGTTGATCTGGCGGCGCTCCGCGGGCGAGATGGTACGGAGGTCCTTTCCGTCGAACATCATACTGCCCTCGGTCACCTTGATGTGGTTTTTGAGCAGATCCTGCAGAGCCAGGGCCGTCATGCTCTTGCCGCAGCCGGACTCTCCCACGATCCCGACGATCTCTCCCTTTCCCACGTTGAAGCTGATGCGGTTGACGACTTTGTACTCGCCGCCGTTCTCATACAGCGTCACCGTCATATGCTTGATTTCCAGAATATTCTCGCTCATCAGTTGTCCTTCCAGTCATCCTGCTTCCGCAGGAGTTCCGTTCGTGCTCCTTCGATTGCTGCCCGCCCGTTACAAATGCAGGCCAGGTATATGCAGACGCCGTATGCTTCGCAGATCCTGACCGGTCGGCATCTCAGGCGTCAGTTCAGGTATTTCTTGCGGATCCCCTCGCCGATGCAGTTGAGGCCCACGATCGTGACAACGATCATGAGGCCGGGCGCCAGGGCTGCCCATGGCGTCGAGAAAATGATGTCCTGCGCCTCCTTGAGCATGCGTCCCCAGCTGGGGATGGGGGGCTGGATGCCCAGGCCCAGATAGCTCATGCTGGACTCCGCGAGAATGGCGTTGGAAAGTCCGATGACGACGGAGGAGAGCAGAAGGGGATAAATATTGGGCAGGATATGCACAAAGAGAATGCGCAGATCCGAATCGCCGTAGACCTTGTTGCTCAGGACAAAATCCGCATGCCGGTACTGGAGGGTGCCGGTCCGGACGATGCGGGTGAAGCTGGGCACAAACATGATGACCAGGGCCGGGATGATGGTGAGCTTCCCGTAATCCAGGACCGAGACCATGACGAGGGCGATCAGGATGCTGGGGAAGGAGTTGATGGCGTCCATGACACGCATGACGACTTCATCCACGATCCCGCCGACATAGCCGCAGACCAGACCCAGTACGATGCTGATCGCGGTCGCAAACAGTACGGTCGAAGCCGAGACCAGGAGGGTGAAGCGGGCGCCCACCATGGTGCGGCTGAAAATATCCCTGCCGAAATTGTCCGTCCCGAACAGGTGGACCGCGGAAGGTGCCTGTGAGCGCACCGCCGTGTCCATCTCGAGTGTGTCGAAGGGCGTGTAAAAGATGCTGATGATCCCCAGCAAAACAATGATGCCCACCAGGATCAGTCCGATCCGCAGCTCATTGTCGCCGGTCGCCCATCCGCCGCTCACCTTGCTCATCTGTTTTTTTACAGCGGCACCGGCATCGGAGAGCCCGCCGCCTTTCTGTGCACTGCTCTTGCCGGGCACCGCCGAACCGGGTGCATTCGCATCGGCTGTCTTGACCATTTTCCACCTCCGCTGTCAAAGGAGTTCCGGGGTCTTCCGCTCAGAAGATTTCCCGCAAAGTACAGTTCCGGACATTTGCTCCGGAAAGCCTCCGGTACGATCGATACGATCAGTTTGCAATGCGGATCCTGGGATCCATGATCTGGATCAGGATATCCACGATAAAGTTCACGACCAGGATCAGGATGGCGATGTACATGACCAGGGTCTGTACCATGGGAAAATCCCTGGAGGTGACCGACGCGATCAGAAGGCGCCCGATCCCGGGGATGCCAAAGACCTGCTCGATGACGATGGAACCGGAAAAGATGCTGCTCACGATCATACCGATCAGGGGAACGACCGAGACGATGGCATTCTTGAGGACATGCACATAGAGGATTCTGTTTTTGGTGCTGCCCTTGCTGCGCGCGGTCCGCACATAGTCCGCCCGCACCTCCTGGATCACAGCGGTCCGGATATATTTGGACAGGACGCAGATCTGCGGAATCGCGATCGCAATCGCGGGGAAGATCATAAAGCGGAAAAAGCCGGCTGTATTTTTGGAGAGACTCACGAAGCGGCCCGGTGTGAACCAGTGCAGGATGAGACCGAACACCCAGATCAGCAGGATGCTGAGGAAAAAGTTGGGGATCGATATCCCGATGATATTGGCCAGGTTCAGAATCTGTTCCGAGAGGGCATGTTTCCGGCCGGCTGTAAAAACGCCCAGGGGAATGCCGATCAGAATGACGAGTGCCAGCGACATGCCGCCCAGGATCAGGGTGACGGGCAGCTTGCCCTTGAGCAGCGTCGTGACCGGCTTCTTATATTTAATGGAATTTCCCAGATCGCCCCGCACTGCCCCGGAGATCCAGTTGATATACTGCTCCGTGAGCGGACGGTCGGTCCCCAGCTCCCTGCGCAGGGATTCCAGCTGTTCCTGGGAGGCACTGGTGCCCAGGATCATAGCGGCCGGATCGCCCGGCACGATGTGGAAGAGCCAGAAGGTCACGATGGAGATGACAAAGAGGGTCGCCAGCATAATGCAGACTTTTTTCATCAGATATCGCATATCATTTCTCCTGCGTAGGAACGCCGGGTGCAGGCCCGGGGTGACTTGTCACACCGGCTCACTGCACTGCATCCGCGGCACTGCGCGGAAATCCCGGATTATGTAGATTTCACGGCTTCGCGGGAGGCCCCGGCCGGCAGACGCCGGGGGGACCTCCCGTGTTTTGCTGATCAGAAGTGTTCAGACCTGTGGGCAGGTCCTGTGCGCATGTCCCCCGGCAAAAAGCCACAGAGACCAGGCGATGACATTTTATGTATGACCTGCCCGCAGGTCTTAAGCCCCGGGATCACTGCACGCTGTAAAGCGCGGAGTAATCATCCACATAGAGAGGATAGGACTTGAAGCCGCCGAAAGCGGGGCTGTTGATGATGATGGAGTCGATGTCCTGGATGAAGACGCTCGCGCACTCGTCGCTGAGGATCTTCTGGGCATCCATGAAGAGCTGGACCTGCTCGGCGTCATCCGCGCACAGGATGGCCTCTCCGTAGACCTTGTCAAATTCCTCGGAATTGAAGTTGACGAAGTTGTTGCCGGCATCGGAGACGTAGCGGCTCAGGAAGGATGTCGGGAAAGCTGTGTTTCCGTCGACGGAGACGATGGTCGCCTCATACTTGCGTTCCGTGTAGACTTCCTTGAGCCATGTATTCCAGTCGACGGCCTCGATTTCCATGGTGATCCCCGCCTTTTTCAGCTGGTTGACGATGACCTGGGCCGTGTCCATGTGGACCTGGTAGTTGGAGGGGACGCGGACCGTGAAGGTCAGGTTCTCCTGGCCGGCCTCCTTGAGGAGTTCTTTCGCCTTGTCAACGTTGACGTTGTAGGCATCCGCGAGCTCCGCGTTCCAGTACTTCTCCAGACCGGGGATGACGGGGGTGCCGGACTTGGTGCCGTGGCCGTAGCCGACCTTGTCGATGATATCGTCCGCGTCAACGGCGTAGGCGACTGCCTGGCGCACGCGCACATCCTTGAAGGGCTCGAAATCGTTGTTGAGGGCCAGGAGCTGGACGGAGTTGGAGTGGCGGGTATTTTCCACATACTCGGTTCCCTCGATCTCCTTGCCGCCGTTGGAGTTGGAGTTGAAGCCGTCGATGGCGCCGGCGATATAGTTGGTCGCCAGCTCAGCCGTGTTCTCATAGTACTTGAGGGTGACGCTGTCGAGGTGGGCAGGCTCTCCCCAGTAGTCCTCGTTCTTTGTCAGCAGGGTGTAGTCCTGCTCCACGAACTCGCTCATGACGAAGGGGCCGGTTCCGATGGGGTTGGTCGCCAGATCCTCTGCATCCTTGGGGACGATGGGGTTGGTGACGACCGCGGGGAAGCCGCTGTCGGGTGTGTTCAGGTGGATGACCAGGGTCACATCATCCGCGGGCGCGTCCTCGGAATCCGCGACGTCGACCTTGTCAAAGACCTGCTTGTCATTGCCTTCCTCGTCCTTCTCGGTCTTGTAGACGGGGGTGTAGGCCTTGCCGCCGGCATAGTAGGCGTCGATCTCATTGTAGCCGGTGATGGAGGAGGCGATGGCCTTCTCCACGGAATACAGGACATCATCCATGGTCATCTCATTGCCGTTGTGGAACTTGACGCCCTGACGAAGGGTGAAGGTATAGGTCTGCAGATCATCGGAGACCTCGCAGTTCTCCGCCAGCATGGGCTTGAAGCTGCCGTCGGTCTCGGTGCCCATCAGGCCCTCGTAGATGTTGAAGAAGATACTTCTGGCATCCGCGGTCTGTGTCGTGAAGGGGTCAAAACCGGGTGCTTCGGTGGAGACGCCCTTGACGAAATCTCCGCCCTCGACCATCTCACCTGCCGCGGCTGCTGCCCCGGTTGCGGCTGCAGCCCCTGTCTCGGCCGCTGTGCTGCCGGCAGCCGCATTTCCGCCGACGGAACTGCTTCCGCCCGTGCTGCCGCCGCAGCCGGCAAGAACCCCGGCGGTCATCACCGCCCCCAGAATCAGTGCAAGCAATCTCTTTTTCATTTTCAGATTCCTCTCCTTTCAGACCCGGTCCGGCTCTGTACCGGTCAGGTCCAACTGTGCTCCATCTATACGTGAATCTGCAGATTCTGCATGATCGTGTCCGCGCACGCATCAGACATGCAGCAGATGGCACGGGCAGGCTGCCGGGACCGGACATGGATATGACCGTCCGGAGCGGGAGGGATACAGCCGCGCACGCAAAAAAGACCTGCTGAATGCCGGAGCCGTCTATGTAGTTATTCTCTTAAGCATTGGGAAAAATCAGGGCGAACGCCCCCATCAGAATCCATGATCAGAATATGGAAAAGTCCCTGCAAATGACCGCAGAAACCCTGGCCGCACACAATAAGCCGTTGTCAAGCACGCTCTCCCGAACCGGTCCTTCCATTACACGCTCCCTCAAAGTCGCATATGGATCCTGCCGCTGTCTGTCCGGAACCGCTGTTGTCCGCCGCGGGCTTTTCTCTGTTGGCTCCGCGCCGGCCGCCTTACTGACTGCAGTATCATCGTGATGCATTTTCCGTCGAATAATGCTCAAGTGAAAAATAGCACACCCCCTGTAAATAAGCAATCCCCTCCACAGATAATTCAAAAAGGTTTGGAAAATAGTACACTTTTCAGCATGCGCACATGTACTTTTTTCTGTCCCGTGCCCGCCGTTTCCCAGGAGCTTCTCATTACTGTGAAGCTGTGTGCTTGACCCTCCTGTCAGGCGGTCGTATAATGTCATGTATTCTTTTTTTCTTTGTATCTGTCAGCCCGGCAGGTGCAGAGCACCTGCCATACACGATCACAGAGGCACAGGCATCTATGACCATGGGGGTGCTGAACAGTTACTTATCTCATAATATCTATTATCTATATCCGGGAGAGGTTTTTATGCAGATCGGTTTTGACAATGACAAGTACCTGCAGACACAGTCCAGCCACATCCGCGAGCGGATCGCCCAGTTCGGCGGCAAGCTCTACCTGGAATTCGGCGGCAAGCTTTTTGACGACTACCACGCCTCCAGGGTCCTGCCCGGATTCGCGCCGGACTCCAAGATCACCATGCTCAAGGCCCTGCGCGACCAGGTCGAGATCGTGGTCGCGATCAATGCGGCCGACATCGAGAAGAACAAGGTCCGCGGCGATCTGGGCATCACCTACGACATGGACCTGCTGCGCCTGGTGGACGCCTTCACGTCCAACGGCCTCTATGTGGGCAGCGTGGTCCTGACCCGTTTCGCGGGCCAGCCCTCCGCCATCGCCTATGAAAAGAAGCTCAAGGCGCTGGGCCTTCGCGTCTACCGCCACTATCCCATCGCCGGCTATCCCTCCAATATCCCGCTGATCGTCAGCGACGAGGGCTTCGGCCGCAATGATTACATCGAGACAAAACGGCCCCTGGTCGTCGTGACCGCGCCCGGACCCGGCAGCGGCAAGATGGCCACCTGCCTGTCCCAGCTCTATCACGAGAACAAGCGCGGCGTCAAGGCCGGCTACGCCAAGTTCGAGACCTTCCCGGTCTGGAACCTGCCCCTCAACCACCCCGTCAACCTGGCTTATGAGGCGGCAACGGCTGACCTGGACGACATCAATATGATCGATCCCTTCCACTTCGAGGCCTACGAGAAGACTGCGGTCAACTACAACCGCGATGTCGAGGTCTTCCCGGTCCTCAACGCCATCTTTGAAAAGATCCAGGGGGAGTCCCCCTACAAGTCCCCGACCGATATGGGCGTCAACATGGTCGGCTTCTGCATCAGCGACGATGAAGTCTGCCGCAGCGCCGCCAAGCAGGAGATCATCCGCCGCTACTGCCAGGCTCTCTGCGAGCACCGCAAGGGCAATGCCTCAGAGGAACCCGCCAAGAAGATCGAACTGCTCATGAACAAGGCCAAGATCACCGTGGGCGACCGACCGGTCATCATGGCCGCCAACGTCCGCCACGAGGAGACCGGCGGTCCCGCCGCCGCCATGCAGATGGAGGACGGCACCATCCTGACCGGGCGGACCACT
>CACZIO010000062.1:687-15942 GCA_902781215.1 uncultured Lachnospiraceae bacterium | reverse complement strand
CCGGTCAAACGGGACAGCGGGCAAGTGTCTGCCCTGTGTCCGCGTAAGCGGCGCGAAGCCCCCGCCTCTAAGCGTATGCGTAGGCGGTGGGTAGTTCACGAAATGTATATGGTGCAGGATGGCCGCCTGTGGTATCTTATGTTGAGATTTCACTGGAAATCATCTTTACGGTACTGACACAAGGAATGATGGATCGATAACAGGAGAGGAAAGCTGTATGGCCCGCTCGAAGTGGTATGAACTGGATAATGCGGCGAAGATCGTTCCCCCGACGACAAGGGGCGCGGACACCCGTGTCTTCAGGATCACATGCGAATTGAAGGAAGAGGTGGATGGAGACCTGCTGCAGCAGGCCCTGGACAGGACCGTGCCGGACTATCCGCATTTCGCCAGCATCCTGCGCAAGGGACTGTTCTGGTATTATCTGGACGGCAGCAATATTCCTGCCGTTGTACAGCCAGAGAACAAGCCTCCATGCGCCGCGATCTACCACGACGGGCGCAGGAAGCTCCTCTACCGCGTCAATTATTACAGGCGGCGCATCAACCTGGAGATGTTCCATGTGCTGACGGACGGGACGGGCGCCTTTGCCTTTCTGCGGGCGATCGTGATCAACTACCTCATGCTGGCCCATGATCTGGAGGCGGAGGACACGCAGGATCCGGCCAGTGTCCAGGAAAAAGAGGATGATGCCTTTACCCGCTATTACAGCAGTGAAACAAAGGGTAAGCCGAGCGAGCAGAAAACCCTACCCCGAAAGGCCTATCATCTGCGCGGAGAGCGGGACGAATACCTGCAGATGCATCTGATCGAAGGGACCGTGTCCGTCAAGAAATTCATCGATGTGGCCAGGGAACATGGTTCCACGGCGGCCGCCTTCACCACAGCACTCTTCATGCAGTCCATTCTGGAGGAGATGCGCGTGCAGGACAAAAAGCTGCCGATCGTGCTGAGTGTGCCTGTCAACCTGCGCAACTATTTCCCGTCAGAGACTGCCCGCAACTTCTTTGGAGTCATCAATGTGGCCTTTGATCCGGCGCAGTATGACGGCACCATCGGGAGCATCATCGACGTGGTGCAAGCCTCCTTCCACCGCCAGCTCAGCCAGGACCAGGTCTCTCTGTCCATGCATGACTATGCCCGGCTCGAGCACAATCTCGCGATCAGACCGGTGCCGCTGCCGATCAAAAATCTTGTCATTGCCGCGGTCAACCGCAGGGTGCAGAAGGGAATCACAGGCACCATCTCCAATGTGGGAAAGATCACCATGCCGGAGCCCTATGCCTCCATGATCGACCGCTTCAGCTGCTTTATGGCGGCCCCGGACGTCCAGATCTGCGTCTCCTCCTTCAGGGATAAAATGTGCTTCGGCGTGGCCAGTGCCTTTGTGACCAACCCGGTCATGATGCGCTTTTTTAGAAAGATGGTCTCGCTGGGCATCGATGTCGAGATCGCCACCAATGATGCCTGGGAGTGAAAGAGGCACGCACGGCCCCGGGAAGACGGAGTATGCCGGCCCGGCGGTCATAAAAACAAAAATCCGGAAAGGATACAAACATGCAGTATTGTCCGAATTGCAAGGTAAAGATACGTGGAAATAAGGCCCACTGTCCACTCTGCGAGAGGGAGCTGGTGAATATCGCTGTCAATGTGGAGGCAGATGAGGAAACAGGTGCGGACGGCCGGGAGAGTGTCATGGAGGATGATCCCTTTGTCCGCCTGCCCAGTCCCAGGGTCAGCTTCATGCTGATGGTCCGCACGGTGACCTTTGTCTGTGTCACCCTGGAGATCCTGCTGGGCGCGGCGCAGATCATATCGGGGTCAAGCGGCTGGCTCCTGGCGATCATGCTCTTTATCCTGCTGGGATGGATCGATTTCCAGGCTGCCCTCTACTATCGCAATAACCTGATCAGGATGCTGACGACCCAGGCTTATATCATCATGGGGATCTGCCTGCTGATCGCGGCATACACGCGGACGGGCAGCTGGGCGGTCTCCTGGGTCGTCCCGATCATGTTCGGGATCCTGATCATCGTCACATTCGGAGCCGCGAAGCTGCAGGGAATGGAGCTGCACGAATATATCCTGTACCCGGTCTTCGATGTCCTGATGAGCATGCTGCAGATCATCCCCGTCGCGCTGGGCAGGAACCCGGTCAGGGCACCTGCCGTCCTCTGTATCTCCATGATGCTGATCCTGGCCAGCAGCTTCCTTATTTTCCGCGGAAGGATGCTGCGGGATGCTGCGGAAAAATATCTGCACATGTAGCTGCCTCATCTTCCGGAACCGTGCGTGAACACAAAAAAAGAGCGCAGGCCTCGACAGAACATACGGCCTGAGCTATCTGAGCCCCTGCGGCGGGATACATGCGCACGCATGCAGTGGGATCTACTTATTCACAATGTAAATGAAATATCCCTGGAAACAGGTGGAGAATCAGCGAATGGAACAGAAAAATAAAGGGACACGCGCGAGTCAGGCCTTTGAAGCCCTGCAGGAGCGGATCGGAGACCGCGCGGAGCAGGCTATCGGCAATATGATCGAAAAGACCCCCCTGGAGGTGCCTGAGCTTGTGGTGCGTCCGAAGGAAGTGTATTTTCGAGACAGGTCCCGGAGCCCGGAATCCGGTGATGTTTTTGTTGAGACGGGACAGAAGGCTTTTTCCTCAGAAACGGAAATTCCTGCGTTTCACCAGTGGTACCGGGTCCCCGTGGAGGGCGGAAAAACAGCCGATGGCTCGGAATATCATATCTATATAAAAAAAGGCGTGACAGACCATCTGTGCGTCTTTCTGTCCGGAGGCGGGATTGCCTGGAATCCCTATACGGCAGCCCGGCCGGTGACCGGCGGCCGCGTCCTGGCCTGGCACCCCAACTATTACTGGAGCAATCTGCGGCCCTTTACGCAGGTCTTCAATATCGGCGTTGGGATCACAGATCAGAGCGCCAGGAGAAATCCTTTTCACGACTGGAATTTTGTCGTTGTCACCTATGCGACCGGCGACATGCACCTGGGCCGCAATACCTATCACTATCAGGACGAAGAGGGGCAGGACCGCTGCCTGTATTTTCACGGATATGAAAACTTTATGTGCTCCATGCGGATCGCGAAGACGCTGTTTTCGGAAGCGGACAAACTCCTGATCGCCGGAGAGAGCGCCGGCGCCTTTGCGGTTCCCGCCCTCGCCGAGCAGATCCATCAGGAATTCTATCCGGCCTGTCACGACGTCACCCTTTTCTCCGACAGCGCCCTGCTGCTCAATAAGGAGTGGAAAAAGACCGCCCGCGATGTCTGGAATGTCAGAGAGGAGACCGCCAATGACATCAGGGGCAGGAACCTGACCCTGGACTGGTACCGCGCCCTCTACCGGCGCAGAGGAGACCAGTATCGTTATCTCTATGCCTGTTCCGTTCAGGACTATCTCCTGAGCGCCTTTTACAATGATGTCAAAAACAAGACCTACAGCACGGACGAGCGCATGCAGCGCATCTTCCGCCGACAGCTGCAGGACATGGTCCGCGCCATGCAGAAGCTGACGCCGTCCTTCGGCATCTACCTCTACGACTGGCGGCGCCCGGTCCTCTACCGGGGCGGAACCATCCACACCATGGTCCGCCAGCCCGAATTCTATTTCCACCGCCGCGGCATGCCCAGCATGGCGAAATGGCTGTCCGCAGCCGTCGACGGACAGGTAGAGAGCGTGGGACTGGAACTTCTTACAAAAACAAGAAAAAAGAGAAAAAAGAGAGAAAAGAGAGAAAGGGCAGGAGCTTAATGCCCCTGCTGAAGGATCAGGCCCAAAAGAAAACTGCCATGATATCCGGGAACTCCTGATTTTCCCAAGACCATGGCAGAAGGGTACGCTGACATGGTCAGCCCGCCTCCTCAAAGTGGATGTCTTTTGCCTGCAGGAACGTGCGGACGGCCTTGTCCCAGAGGACATCCGCGCCCTTGTTGAGGGTGAAGCCCTTCATGGCGATCCCGGTCAGGACTGTCGCCTCTCCGGCCTTATAGCGGACGGTCAGCACGAAGGTGTCGACGCAGGCCTGAAGCTCCCTGTCCCCCTCCTTCTCCAGCATGGAGGCGACGTATTCCGGCTTGAGCCGCAGGACGAACTGAAAGGAGACGGGGGCCTGCTTTCCCCGGATCAGGTCATGCAGGAGAGGGCGCACCCTGCTCCATTCCGTGTATTCATAGGGGAGCTGTGAGGGATCCTCCCGGACCTCCTTGTCAAAAAAGTCCCGGTTCAGCCGGCCGTCCACCTGCCAGGTGACAGCCATCTGCAGCATGCCCTCCGCCAGCAGAAAGGAATCAAAGGTATTTCCTGAAAAGAGCCTTGACATGAAACTGCCAAGGCCTTTGATTTTAAGTGCGATCATGATACTCCCGTATATCAGTGCTGCCCTATGATGATGGACTGCTGCACAGCTGCAAGCTGTGTGGCAGTTTTTTGTTTACAGAACCAGAACTGTGCAGATATAATTTCCGCGGCTCTGAAATCTACCCCGTCTCATTATGTGGGTACAAGGTTATGCGTGCGGATTCAGATAAACTCGATCGATACCATCACGGCGCGCAGCAGGATGATGAACGCAATCTGGACAGCCAGGATGACCGGGAGCCCGATGCGGAATTTTGCCTTGCGCGTCTTGTGGTGGAAGAGGACCATTCCCAGGATGGATCCGATGCTGCCGCCGATCACAGCAATCGTGATCAGGACGGACTCCGGGATCCGGAAGCGGTGTTCCATGGCGCGGATCTTGTCCGAGGCCATGGAGGCGATGCCGAGAAAGGTGACAAATAGTACATATATGATCAGGATAACTCTTGCGAGCATAAATCGTTTCCTCCGGTCTTTATCATTGTCTTACGCATGAAAATCTCTGCCCCGTATCCGGCGTGAAGCCTGTGGAGAGTATCCTGCGGCAGCGGCCCGGGTCAGGGAAAGAACCCGGAGAAGCAGAGCTTTTTTTGCGTGCAACGTCTATTTTAATAGGTATGAGACTGGGGTGCAAGTGAAAAAACACGGCAGTCAGAGGCCAAAGGAGGATACAAGGTATGCTTTTCTACTGTATGTGCTTTTCAGTAAAAACACATGACAGTCAGAGGCGAAGACAAAAGGGGAAGGAAAAAAAGAGCAGCTGAGCGCAAAAGCGTCCAGCTGCTCTGTTCAGATTCATTGCGGATTACAGAAGTCCTGCCTCCTGCATCTTCATGGCGCGGACCTTGGTGGACAGGCCGAAGAGGGTGATGAAGCCCTCGGCGTCGTGGTGGTCGTAGAGATCGCCGGTGGTGAAGGATGCCAGGCTCTCGCTGTAGAGAGAGTAGGGAGAGGTCGTGCCGGCCTTGATGATGTTGCCCTTGTAGAGGCCGAGCTTGACTTCGCCGGTGACATATTTCTGGGTGGACTCGATGAAGGCCTGCTCAGCCTCGCGCAGAGGGGAGAACCACTTGCCTTCGTAGACCAGGCTGGCGAACTTGTGGCCGATCTCATCCTTGAGCTCGTAGGTCTCACGGTCGAGGATGAGCTCCTCGAGCTGCTGGTGGGCCTCCATGAGGATGGTTCCACCGGGGGTCTCGTAGACGCCGCGGCTCTTCATACCGACGACGCGGTTCTCGACGATGTCGATGATGCCGATGCCGTTCTCGCCGCCCAGCTTGTTGAGTGCGCGGATGATGTCGGCGACCTTCATGGCCTCGCCGTTGAGGGTCTTGGGCACGCCCTGCTCGAAGGTCAGGGTGATGTAGGTGACCTCATCGGGGGCCTTCATGGGTGTCTGGCTCAGGACCAGGAGGTGGTCATAGTTGGGTGCCAGGGCGGGATCCTCGAGCTCCAGACCCTCGTGGCTGATGTGCCAGAGGTTGCGGTCGCGGCTGTAGCTGCTGTCCGCGGAGAAGGGAAGCTCGATGCCGTGGGCCTTGCAGTAGGCGATCTCGGACTCACGGGAATCCATGTTCCACTTGGGGCTTCTCCAGGCGGCGATGATCTTGAGATCGGGTGCCAGGGCTTTGATGCCCAGCTCGAAACGGATCTGGTCGTTGCCCTTGCCGGTCGCGCCGTGGCAGATGGTGGTCGCGCCCTCCTTGCGGGCGATCTCGACCAGCTTCTTGGCGATCAGAGGACGGGCCATGGACGTGCCGAGCAGGTACTTGTTCTCATAGACGGCGTGGGCCTGTACGCAGGGGACGATGTACTCATCCGCGAACTCATCGGTGACATCGAGAATGTAGAGCTTCTCGGCGCCGCAGTATTTGGCGCGCTCGTCGAGGTGCGCGAGCTCCTCCTCCTGTCCGCAGTCGATGCAGACGCAGATGACATCAAAGCCGTAGTTCTCCTTGAGCCAGGGAATGATCGCAGTCGTGTCCAGACCGCCGCTGTATGCCAGAATGACCTTTTCGTTTGCTGTGCCCATGATGAAAATCCTCCTGATTGTGTTTTTTCTTTCTCTAAACTGTATCTGTTCAGCAGTCCATCGCTTCCTTATTAAGTGATTATGTGCGCTGGAATGCGTTCTCACATACATTTTGTCCTGTTTTCGTCCGGAACGTTTACCACTATACAACATCGAAAAGGCAAATGCAAGCCCCAAATTGTGCATATATTTAATATAATATGCATAATTAGTGAATATAATTAAATTATATGCAAATATAGTAGACAAATATTCGAAGAGAGTGTATATTGTTGAAAGCGCTCCGACCTGAGCGTTCCGACCATGCCGGAGCACGAAGTGCGCAGGTATAATCTAGAGGGCGCGAACAGTAACGAAAAATACTGTATCGACAGTATTTTTCACTCTTCCACCTTGCGTGTAAAAGCAAATGGGTTATAATGATAGGAATGCACCCTTCAGGAAAGCAGGGCGCTGAAAATGTCTAATATAAAGAAGTCAGTAAGGAACACATATTTTTATGACAGATAAGAAAATACCGACGCAGATCCGTATCCGCGCCATGGTCATCGAGGACTACGAACAGGTCAAGCGCCTGTGGATGACCATCCACGGCTTCGGGATCCGCAGCATAGACGACACCCGTGAGGAGGTCGATCGCTTTTTAAAGAGAAATCCCACGACCAGCGTGGTCGCCGTCTGCGGGGAAAAGGTCGTCGGTGCCATCCTGTGCGGAAGTGACGGACGACAGGGATGCCTCTATCATGTATGCGTCGCCAAAAAGTTTCGCAGGCAGGGTATCGGCCGCCAGATGGTTGGCTTCTGCATGAATGCCCTCCGGAGGGAGCGGATCAACCGGGTTACTCTGATCGCGTTCGCAAAAAATGATGTCGGCAATGCCTTCTGGAAGCAGATCGGATGGACCTTCCGCCAGGACTGCAATTACTACCAGTTTATTCTTAATGAAGAGAATATTACGAAGTTTGTGGAGTATCAGGAGGAATGAATCATGATGTATCCGTTTATGACTTTGAATGACGATACGGAGATCACCCATTCCGAAATGAAACAGGATGGGAGTGTCCGGGTATATATTGAGACACCGGACGCTGAGGATGGTTTTCACAGCGCAGAATGCTGGCTGCCGGAATACAGGTGGGAAAAGATTCAGGGCTACAATGAGTCAGAAATGGCGTTTTTTAAACAGCTTATTCGCAATAATGCTCATGTGATTCTGGAATTTGCCCAGGATGGAGGGGTGCTGGATGCCACAATTGCTTAGGATCGGACCTTACATCATCTATTTCTGGTCAAATGAAAACAGTCCGCTGGAACCTGTTCATGTCCATATTGCGGAGGGTCGTGCGTCGGCCAATGCGACCAAGCTCTGGATCACAATTACGGGAAAAGCAATGATCTGTAATAATAATTCGCAGATTCCTGAGAGAATTCTGAGAAAGCTGCAGCGTGTGATCGAGGCTAACTCAGAGATGATTGTTGAGGAATGGTTGGTTCATTTCGGGGAAATTCGTTACTATTGCTGATCTTTCATGAATGACTTGATATATGAAGCTCTGTAAATATGTTCGACGATTGAAACGGGAGTATACAGGATATGAAAATAGAAGTAAATAAGATCGAGGGCGGGGTCACGGCTGCGAAGGGCTTTCAGGCGGCATCGACCGCCGCGCAGATCAAATATCAGGGCCGCACGGATATGGCCATGATCTACAGCAAATCCCCCTGTGCAGCCGCAGGTACCTTCACCAGGAACGTCGTCAAGGCGGCACCGGTCATCTGGGACAGAGACCTGGTCCGGAGCGGTAAGCCCATGCACGCCGTGGTCGTCAATTCCGGCATCGCCAATGCCTGCACCGGACAGGAGGGCATGGATTACTGCCGGCAGACCGCCGAGGCGGCGGCCTCCCTGTTGGACATCCCTGCGGATTCCGTCCTGGTCGGTTCGACCGGTGTCATCGGCTTCCAGCTGCCCATGGACCGCATCCGCGCGGGCGTGGCTTCCCTGGTCCCGGCGCTGGGTGACGACACAGTCCACGGCACGGACGCTGCAAAGGCGATTATGACGACCGACACGCATAAGAAGGAATGTGCCTGCAGGTTTGAGATCGACGGGAAGACCGTGACCATCGGCGGCATGTCCAAGGGATCCGGCATGATCCACCCCAATATGTGCACCATGCTGGCCTATGTGACCACCGACGCGGCAGTCGAAGCATCTGTCCTGCAGACAGCGGTCAGCGCCATCGTGGACGAGACCTTCAACATGATCTCGGTCGACGGCGATACCTCGACCAACGACACCCTGCTGGTCCTGGCCAACGGCGAGGCTGGCAACGACAAGATCGAGAAGGCGGAGGGACCCGCCTACGAGGCCCTGTACAGCGCCCTGCACACGATCTGCAGGGATCTGGCCATGCAGATGGCGGGCGACGGAGAGGGATGCACAAAGCTCATCGAGGTGACCGTGCAGGGAATGGATACACTCGAGCATGCCCGCACCCTGGCCAAGTCCGTGATCACCTCCAGCCTGACCAAGGCGGCTGTCTACGGAAGTGACGCCAACTGGGGCCGCATCCTCTGCGCCCTCGGCTATGCCGGTGTCGACTTTGATCCCAATGACCTCCAGCTCTATTTCATCGATGAGGAGAAGGGAGTGGATGATCCGCAGGGCCGCATGCTGATCTTCACGGACGGCGCAGGGGCTGATTTCAGCGAGGAGGAGGCGACGAAGCTCCTCAAACGGGAGAAGGTCACTCTGCTGGCGCAGTTCCACATGGGCGAGGAGACCGCCACGGCCTGGGGCTGTGATCTGACCCACGAGTACGTCAGTATCAACGCGGACTATCGCAGCTGACGATCAGTCAAAAACGCATGCTCATTTGTTTTCAAAATCTTTCATTAAAAAGTAAAACGAGGTAAGACATGGAACCCTATTTGAGCCGGGAACAGATGGAAGCGCAGCAGAAGGCACAGGTCCTGATCGAGGCGCTGCCCTATATTCAGAAATTCAACCGCAAGATCATCGTCGTCAAGTACGGCGGGAGTGCCATGAGCGATGAGTCCCTGCAGCGAAGCGTTATCCAGGACGTCTCCCTGCTCAAGCTGGTCGGCTTCAAGCCCATCATCGTACACGGCGGCGGCAAGGCCATCAGCAGCTGGGTCGCCAGGAGCGGCAAGGAGGCGAAGTTCATCAACGGCCTGCGCGTCACCGACGCCGAGACCTGTGAGATCGCCGAGATGGTCCTGGGGAGCGTCAGCAAGAAGCTGGTCTCTATGGTCGCGGAGCTGGGAATCCGGGCCGTCGGCATCAGCGGCAAGGACGGAAATCTTCTGACTGTCAAGAAAAAATACGCCGACGGGCAGGATATCGGCTTTGTCGGCGAGGTCACGGACGTCGATCCGACCGTCCTCTTCGACCTGCTGGAGAAGGACTACCTGCCGATCGTTGCGCCGCTGGGCATGGACGAAGAGTTCAATACCTACAACATCAACGCGGATGAGGCGGCCAGCGCCATCGCCCGCGCCGTCTGCGCGGACAAGCTGGTCTACCTGACCGATATCACCGGCGTTCTGCGGAGCCTGGACGAGCCCGACTCCCTGATCAGCCGCATCAACATCGCGGAGGCCGAGGACCTGGTCAAGGACGGTATTGTCGGAGGCGGCATGCTGCCCAAGCTGGCTAACTGCACCGACGCTGTCCGGGGCGGTGTCCACCGCGTCCATATCCTGGACGGCCGCATTCCCCACTGCCTCCTGCTCGAGATCTTCACGGACAAGGGCATAGGCACCGTCTTCTACAAGGGCGACTACAACGAGGAGCGGGGATACTGATTGCCCTCCGGCAGGAAATGCTTTGTGAAAGGAAAACAGTTCTTTCTCATACTATCGTTTTTGATCGTTTTGTTTACATAATCTATATTTGGAAGAATCAGATTGAGGTTGGAACCATGGCAGACAACAAGATGCAGCTGATGATCGAGCAGGCGGAGAAGGACCTGCTCCACACCTATAACCGCTACCAGGTCGTCCTGGACAGGGGCGAGGGCATGTACCTCTACGATGTCAACGGCAAAAAATACCTGGATTTCATGTCCGGGATCGCGGTCTTTGCCCTGGGCTACGGCAACAAGGCCTATAACGACGCCCTCAAGGCCCAGATCGACAAGATCCTGCACACCTCCAACTACTTCTACAATGAGCCCGCCATCACCGCGGCGGCCAGGATGAAAAAGGCCTCCGGCATGGACCGGATCTTTTTCACCAACAGCGGCGCGGAGGCGGTCGAGGGTGCCCTCAAGACGGCCATGAAGCACGCCTTCCTCAAGGACGGCCGCAGGAGCCACCAGGTGATCGCCATGGAGAATTCCTTCCACGGCCGCACCTACGGCGCCCTTTCCGTCACGGGCAACCCTCATTACCGCGAGGCCTTCGGCCAGATGCCCTGCGACGTGCAGTTCGCCCGCCTCAATGACCTGGACAGCGTGAAGGCCCTGTACACGGAGGAGACCTGCGCTGTCATCGTCGAGCCCGTCCAGGGCGAGGGCGGCCTCATGCCCGCGACTGAGGATTTCCTCAAGGGCCTGCGCGCCTTCTGCGATGAGAAGGGGATCCTGCTGATCTTTGACGAGATCCAGTGCGGCATGGGCCGGACCGGTTCCATGTTCGCCTGGCACCGCTTCGGCGTCCGCCCCGATATCATGACCTGTGCCAAGGCCCTGGGCTGCGGTGTCCCGGTCGGCGCCTTCCTCATGACCGAGGAGGTCGGTCAGAGTTCCCTGGTCGCCGGCGACCACGGCACGACCTACGGCGGCAATCCCTTCGCCTGCGCAGCCATCAACGCGGTCCTGGACCAGTACGAGGCGCTTGACCTGGTCCACCACGTCACCGAGACCGCGCCCTACCTGACCAAGGTCCTCGACGACCTCTGCGCGAAATTTGACTGCATCACAGAGCACCGCGGCGTCGGCTTCATGCAGGGCCTGGTCTTTGACCGCCCGGTCGGCCCCATCATCGCGGATGCCATGGACCACGGCCTCATCATGATCAATGCGGGGCCCAACATCCTGCGCTTTGTGCCTGCCCTCGTCACAGAGAAACAGCACATCGATGAGATGGCGCAGATCCTTCGCGGCGCCATTGCCAGGAACATGTGATCTTGACCAGAACACGCCCTTTGCTGGGCGTGTTCTGTGAATACAGTGTAAAGATGACGGTGACTGCCGTTTAGAAACAAAAGAGGTAATTCTCATGAAATATGTCGTTGACCACGAGGAGATCGATGCGCGTGCGGCCCTCATCGTGGATATTCTGACCGCGAAGGGCTGGACCATTTCCTTTGCGGAATCCTGCACCGCGGGCCTTGCTGCCGCGCACCTGGTGGATATTCCCTCCGCCTCCAATGTCTTTAACGCTTCCTTCGTGACCTATGCCGATGAAGCCAAGATGAAATATCTGGGCGTCTCCGGAGAGACCATCCGGGAAAAGGGCGTGGTCAGCGAAGAGGTCGCCATCCAGATGGCCCTGGGCACTGCCCGCGCCAATGACGCGCAGGTCGGGGTGGGCATCACCGGCATCGCGGGCCCCACCGGGGGAACGGCGGTGAAACCGGTCGGCATGGTCTGCTTTGGCTTTGTCATCGACGGAAAGACCATGACCGCCACAAAACAGTTCGGCGACATCGGCCGCGACGCCGTCCGCATCGCCAGTGTGGAATATGTCTACACCTTCCTTTCCACCATGCTGCCCCGCGTGGCGGGCATGAGGCCGCAGATCTAAGGAGAATATAAAGATGGGAAAATACCTTGAGAAGGCAAAAGCCCTCCGCAACGACCCGAACGCCCACTACAACTGCGCGCAGGCGGTCATGGGGGCCTTTGCTCCGGATGCCGGTCTGTCCATGGAGGACGCCTGCCGGGTCAGTGCCAATTTTGGCGGCGGTATGAAGATGGCCGCGACCTGCGGCGCAGTGACCAGCGCCCTGATGGTACTGGGACTCTACGGAATCGAGGATCCCGTGACAGTGGGAGAATTGTTCCGCACTGTCAGGGACAATCACAACGGGTGCCTGAACTGCGCCGACCTGCTGAGGATGAACAGGGAGGCCGGTGGTGCCAAAAAACCGCACTGCGACGGCATGGTCTACGAGGCAGTAACGCTGCTCGAGCAGATCCTGGCGAAGAGCGGGAAGATTTAAATCGATCAGGTTCCTGTAAGCTCCACCGTGGAACCATTTTGATCTCAAAGCTATAGAGCTTCTATTTTTGAAATACGTAAGCAAAGGGAGTGTCGGATGTTCACAGATCCGGCACTCCCTTTTTTATGATGATGAAATCAGAATAATGTGCTGATACCGGCTGTCATGCGATCGCACAGGGGACGATGCAGACTGTCACCTGTCTGTTACGCTCCAGTCACGGCTGCCTGTCGGGAACATGCGGTCCCGGAGATAATACTGCTGGTCCTTGTCAAACATGAAGGACTTTGTCTTCGTATTCCCGCCGGCATCCGTGTATCTGCAGTTGACCCTGCGGAGATTTCTTCTGGCTGACATGGTGATCTCACCGCGGTCGATCCGGAAGGTGATCTGGCCGTTGTTTTTCAGATTCACATAGTTGCTGCGGGACAGATCTGTCGCGTCAGTGCAGACATCCGAAGCCGGACCGGTACCGAAAGCCCATGCGGCGTCGACCGCCTGATAGAAAGCCGGCAGGTTGCTGGTCTTCGGGTTGCTGTGATGGTCTGTTTTGAGAATGTCTGCACGCAGGTCCAGGCCGGCATCCATCATATTCTGCTCAACACTTTTGTAGATGTCTCCGGCGGTCAGATACCGTACACCGCCGATGGTCACTCTGGTCACCAGGCTCGTGTTGTTGATCATATGTTTTGCATCAGGGTCATCGGGGTCCGGCTTTTTGTCAATTTCCTCCTGCCAGAGCACTTCAAAGAGGGCATCCCCGACCCGGAATGTATCCCCCTGGTGGAGCCGGACCTGCTTTATTCTTTTTTCCTCGATTGCCTCCTGGATCTTGGTATAGGCATAGTGGCCCCATTCATCGCCGTCAATACTGATATTTCTGGTCAGATCCTCATACCACTTCGCATCCTTGTTTTCCTTAGAGGAAAACGCCAGCAGCTTCTCGATATTCGGCAGATAAACCGTGCCTACGTGAAAGAAGTCGTCCTTCATGATCGTTGTCATCAGGTAATAGTGGTCGTTGTGATAGTGCGACAGATACAGGTCCAGGTCATGAACGCCCATCGATTTGAGTGTTTTGATCACGGTCGAATTGCCAACATCTTTTTTATTGTCGGAATAGCCTGTGTCCATCAGAATATAGTGCCCGTTCGATTCTACCAGCACTGCGTCTCCATCCATCCCGGTATCTCCGTAATATAGGACAGTGATCGTTCCTTCGCTGCCGCCGGTTTCGGTCCGTCCTGTCAGCTGAAACACAGCAGGAAAAAGACCGGGAACAAAAAGGAAACACAGGACAATGGCTGCCAGAAGAATAAAGGCAGCCCCCCACATTCTTTTTACGGATGAATGATGATCAGTCTTCAAGTTCAGCCCCTCCTGTCAGCAATATTTGAGACAGGAATAATATAGACCCATCAGGTTCACAAAGCAACACCTGAAAGGTTCTATATCGAGGCCGAGCATCGTTTATATACTTATTCAGAACCAATATTTGTTTGCTGTATTGAAAGGTATTGGGACATGTACAATCTGAACGAAGAGATCGGGAGACGGATCACTGCGCTTAGAAAAAAACAGGGGTTGACACAGGAAAAACTGGCTGAAGCGCTGAATTGCTCGATCAAACACGTCAGCCACGTAGTGCGGGGTGTATCCTCCCTGTCACTTGATCTTCTCATTGAAAGAGCGGAAGCTGAAAAAGAACGGCTGCTGGAGTACCTTTATATGTATAAAAAGCTCCGTGAAAAAGAACTGAAAGACCTGCAGTGAGAGCTCTGCCGACAGCCTGATCCGGAATGCGCAGGAGTGGCAGGAATAAGAGCCGACTTCCGGATCAGCACATGAATACCAAAACAAAAAAACGTATCTGACCGGCTTGAAAAAGCCGGAGCAGATACGTTTTTTGATTGCTTATCATGCGTGCTGCGCTTATTAATATCAGTGCGCCGCCTTGTGGGCGCCCGCGACCACCATGCCGGTGAGGGCAAAGAGGGCGATGGAGTTGGGGATGACCATCAGCTGGTTGAACATGTCGGAGAGCTCCCAGACCAGGTCGTTGGAGGCCAGGGTCCCGAGGAAAATGAAGACCAGGGAGATGACCTGATAGAAGGTGACCGCCTTGTGGCCGAAGAGGTAGATGACGTTGATGCGGCCGAACATGTTCCAGCTCAAAACTGTCGAGAAGGCAAAGAAGAGCAGGCAGATCGCGACGAAGATGTTGCCGAAATTCGTCCCGAAGACCGATCCGAAGGCGGTCTGGGCCAGGTTGGCCTTGGCGATGGCTTCGCCGGCCGCATTGACTTCATTTCCCGTATAGCCGGCCGCGAGGATGCCGTCCGGTGTATAGAGGGTGGAGATGATGACAAGGGCATTCAGGGTGAGGACGACGAAGGTGTCGATGAAGACGCCGATCATGGCGACGACGCCCTGGTCGTGCGGGGTCGGGACGTTGGCCTGGGCGTGTGCGTGGGGCGTGGAACCCATACCTGCCTCATTGGAAAAGAGGCCGCGCTTGGCGCCCTGGGAGATGGCGGTCTTGAGGGCCATACCGAAGCCGCCGCCGATGATGGCCTGGGGATGGAAGGCGTAGCCGAAGATCATGCCGAAGGTCGCGGGCAGGAACTGAATGCGCATGATGAGGACGAT
>CACZIO010000062.1:0-673 GCA_902781215.1 uncultured Lachnospiraceae bacterium | reverse complement strand
ACCGAAGCCGCCGCCGATGATGGCCTGGGGATGGAAGGCGTAGCCGAAGATCATGCCGAAGGTCGCGGGCAGGAACTGAATGCGCATGATGAGGACGATCAGTCCTCCTGCCAGGAAGACGGCAGCCATGACCGGAACGACCTTTTCGGTGACATAGGCCAGACGCTCCATGCCGCCGATGAAGATAATGGCACAGACGACGACCAGGATGATGCCGGCTGCGACGGCGCCGGAGAGAATTTTCATGATTTTGCGCATGTTGACTTTCCTCATTTCCTAAAAATGTGCCAAAGCCCAATCGAGGACCTTGCGCCACCAGATATGAGCTTTGTATTTCCACTTCTGCCAGCCCTGGTAATGAACATCATACAGGACGGCACCTTCACTTTCATTAGCCGTCCATTCGGTGACTTTCAAACCATCAAAAACGGCGTCATAGACGTCATCGGCCAAATTGGTCTGACTGTAGCCATAGCCGGGCCATTGGGCACCGAGGACCAGGCGGCCCGCATCCAGTTCGCTGACGGTTACATTCGCGGCTGCCGGCCGACCATCAATATCGACACTCAGCAAATCGCCGTGGAGTTTGATATTCAGCTGACGATTTCCCCGTTTATGATAGCTCAAGGTGGGCCGGTATTCAGGTGACCCTTCAGCGACAGTGCGGGCATCT
>CACZIO010000061.1 GCA_902781215.1 uncultured Lachnospiraceae bacterium | reverse complement strand
TTTTCACGAAAAAGGCAAAAAAATCAGAGGCTATTCGCCTCTGATTCAGATGTGGTTATTAATTTGGGGACAGGGGTAGGCTTATCTAAATGACATTGGTACCGTCCCTCTGGTCCGTCCTGTCCCTCTGGTCCCTGTTTTTTCTATAATATCTTGTTGTTTTGTATGCAGAATGATACAATTATAATCGTTCCTTTCATAAAACATTTCCGGAGGATTTACATGCCGGGATTCTGTCCGGCATCTCCAACAGCAAAGGAGGAATACTATGTCAGAAATGCAGAAATTAGATGATCAGATGCTCGAAGATGTGAACGGCGGATATGGCGGCACCATCAAGCTTAAATGGAGAAAGGTTCGCTGCAAAGTCCAGACCGGTTATCTGGCGCTCAGAACGCTTCCCAAGTATGATGACAGCAATATCATTGGACAGATCACCAACGGAACCGTGTTTGAAGTTACCGATGAAAAAAATAGCGGCGACTATATCTGGGCAAAATATTCCGGTGTGACAGGCTGGGTGAACAAGAATTATACTGTCAAGGCCTGAGCAATTGCGGAACTCACAGGATCAGCTCTATATCCGGGGGGGACAGAGGGGGACACCTCTCTGTCCCCTTTTTGCGGTCATACAGCTGTGGCCGCTGCGGGAGTGCCGGGGATGTGTCAGATGCAACTTTCTTTCGGCGGTTGGCATCGTCATCGCCTCGACGGAAATCCGGCAGATCGCTGGTTCTTTTTTGACGGTAGGTACACAAACGAAGGCAGAAATGGTGTAAAATAAGAAGAATCTTCTGACGACAAGTTTTTCCGGGGGTATACGGTCATGACGCTGCAGCAGCTGATCTATTTCCGCGAGGTGGCGGACACGCGCAATTTCACAAAGGCATCGAAAAATCTGAATGTCACGCAGTCGGCGCTGAGCTATTCGATCATTTCGCTGGAGCGTGAGCTGGAGCTGCCGCTGTTCATCCGCAGCTGCGGGCGGAAGATCGAGCTGACAAGCTACGGAAGTGTGCTGCTGCCGATGGCGGAGCAGGCGATCTCGTCGATGGAGAAGATCGAGGAGACGATGCGGCGGATCCGGGATCCTCACGCGGGTGTGGTGAACATCGCTTTTTCGTATGTAAACGGCTGGCGGTTCGTGCCGCAGATGCTGCGGGCCTTCCGGGAGGAGGCGCCGGAGGACAGCATCTCGGTCCAGCTCAATGTCAACCACACGCGGAATAATTTCGAGGAGGACGTGCTGAAGGGGTCGGTGGATATCGCCTTCTCCTGTCTGGCGCAGATGGAGGGGCTGACGACGGTGCCCTTCGCGCAGCAGCAGCTCTACGCGGCCCTGCCGCCAGGCCATCCGCTGGCGGGACGGGAGTCTCTGTCGGTCGCTGAGATCGCCGAAGAGCCGCTGGTCGGCTACCACCGGGGCCGGAATCTGGACCGGTGGATCTCTCAAATGTTTGAAAAAGAAGGCCTCCGGCCGAACACGATCGAGTACACAGACGACTGGTCGGCACAGATCACCAAGGTGTCGGTCGGTGAGGGGATCTCCGTGATGCAGAAGGTTCCCGCCGCGGAGGATTCGGTCGTCTTCGTCCCGCTGCGCGGAGACCTGTCACAGCGTACGGTCTACATGATGTGGGCGTCGGACCGGAAGCTGAGTGACGCTGCCGAGTTTGCGCGTGATTATTTCCTGGACTACAGAGGAGAGATCGGGACGGTGTAGTGGTCATCCCACAGGGCCAAAGGCCGGTGACACATGCTTTCCTGCCGAATTCCGTGCGGGACCTGCAGATCATCGGCGCCCGCAGCCGCGACAACGGCCGCACCCCCATGCAGTGGGACGGCAGCCAGTATGCCGGCTTCTCCACTGTGGAGCCCTGGCTGGGGATTCCCGCCAACCACAGCTATATCAATGTGGAGGTGGAGAAACAGGACCCGGATTCCATCTATGCCTTCTACAAAAAACTCGTCGCCCTGCGCAGGGAATACGAGATCATCGCCGACGGCAGCATCCGCTTCACCGATGCGGGCAATGACAACATCATCTCCTACATCCGCGAGCTGGACGGGCAGAAGCTGTATGTGTTCTGCAACCTGCGGGGCACAGACCAGCGGATCGGCGGTGCGGCTGCGGGCACGGAACAGGGTTGCGGCACAGCACCTGATCCCGGTTCAGCGGGCTTGCCTTCCGACGCGCCCTTTGCAGTGCCCGGCGGAAAGATCCTGATCAGCAATTACGGGAAGGCAGAAAATGCTGTGACTGCCCTGGCAGCGGACAGCACGGCGGAGACTGCGGTTCTCCGGCCCTATGAAGTCATCGCCGTTCTGCAGTAAGCATCGAACATTCCGCTTTGAGGGAAACCACCTGAATGAACCACCTGGAAGAACCACTTGGGACGGTTCTCACCGGTACAATCTTTCCCAGCAAAATAACAAAGGACGGGAGCCACTGTGGACGGTTCTCACCGGTACAAATCTCCCGGTGCGATTCCATCGTTCCGATCTTTTCCTGCAAAAAAAGACAGATCCTTCCGGCACAGATTATACCGGAAAGGCCTGTCTTCGTGAGGAAAAAAGTACCAGGAGATATGTCCCCGTGGTTCGGTAAGCAAAAAAGTACCAGGAGATACGTCCCCGTGGTTCACACCCGTGGTTCACATCTTCTTTACGCGGCTGCGGTCCTCTTTTCCTCGACATTCTGTGTTCTGTCCGCGTCGTCACGCAGGATCCTGGCATAGGTGATGAGGAGAAGGGCGGCGCTGACGACGCCGGCGGCAGCCATGATCTGGAAGGCGGGAATGTAGCTGCCGGTGCGGTCGGCGATCATGCCGGGAACGCGCCCGAAGAGGAGGGAGCCCAGGTTAAAGGCCAGCTGGAAGCGGGTGACGGTCTGCGCATAGGTGGCGCCCGTCGAAGCGCCGGAGGCGTACATGGAGATGGAGACGGAGCTGACAGCCAGGCCGATCCCCATGATGGAGACCGCGAGGACAGCCATGGGGATGCTGCCGTTGCCGGCAAAGGAGCAGAGGAAACCGCCCACGGCGACCATGGTATAGAAGATGAAGCTGGCACGGATCATGCCGATGCGGTCCGCGACGGCGCCGTAGATGAGCTTGCCGGCCGCGATCGTGCCGCCCAGGAGAGAAACCATGAGGGAGACCGCTCCGGGGGCGTAGCCCTCCGCCGCATAGAGGACGGAGACGTGTGAGTACATGGTGTTGCCGGGGATGCCGTAGAGGGCCAGTCCCAGGATCATCAGGAAAAAGAGGACCGGCGCCGCGGGATGAGAGGCATAGACCTTGTCCGCTTGGACCTGGGCGCTGCCGATGGGACGGGCGTCGATGCACTCGGGGTTGCTGTAGGCCAGGAACCAGACGACCGCACCCATGAGCAGGATAAAGACCGCCTCTGCGTAGAAGGAGGTCCGCAGCCCGACGCTCTCAACGAGGGCGGTGATGATGGGGGAGGCCACGAGAGCGGACAGACCTGTCGCGCTCATGCAGATGCCCAGCGCCGTACCGCGGTGCAGGTTGAACCAGCGGGTGATGATGACGGAGGCGGGGATCATGCCGGCCAGGCCGTGGGCCAGGCCGCAGAGAGCCGCCGCGGCGCAGTAGCCGGGGAAGGAGCGCACAGTGCCATAGGCCACAAAGCTGAGAGCACACAGGATCATACCCGTCACGACCACGCGCTTGGCTTCAAAAAGATCGACCAGCTTGCCCGCAAAGGCCAGCCCCAGGAGGCTGACAAAGGTCCGGATCATGATCAGGGTCGAGGACTGGGTGTTGGTCAGACCGCCCAGGCGGATCAGGTAGGGCTGATAGACGGAAAAGCCCGTCGTGCCCAGGCCGCTCGCGCAGAAAAGCTGGATCATGCAGGCGATGCAGACCGCCCAGCCGTAGTTGTCACCCAGTTTTTTTACAAGAAAATTTGCTTTCGATCTTTTCTTCATTTTTCCCTGTTCCCTTTCATGGCCCGGTTCGCGGGGCTCTTTTTCCGCCGGAGAGGGCAGGCTTTTCTGTGCCTGCAGTTCCTGTTTCAGAAGGTAATATCTCCCGCATTATTAATATCCTGCTTAAAGACTACCACGGACAACGGGGACATTCTAATTGGCTTTTTTCATAAAGAACATGAAGGTGGTCAATAGTATACGATCGCTGCGCCTCCCCACGTTTTTTCCTGTTGGTCAGGGACCGGAGAACCGTCCCCTTGGTCCCCCCCTTGGTCCCTCGGTCGAAAAAAGGCTTTACGGCATTCCGTTTTCTTTGTTTATTGTTATTCGTTTGTTATTCCCATATACTGGTTATGTGATATTCAATAATTGATGCATGGATCAGGTTTTCGTGATTGATATCTGTTTCTATCGTTAATCATTGTAATAACATGGATATGACTTGTTTTTCGGATTTGTTCTGGTATAATATAGTCAAGAAGACCAACATGGTCATATCAGACCAGGTTCATGGAGGTGCAAATATGCAGGTAAATATTCTGGAGGCCAAGACCAATCTGTCAAATCTTGTAAGACTGGTCGAGACAGGAAGGGAAGAGCGCATTATCATCGCCAGATACGGGAAGCCTGTCGCCAAAATTGTATCGTATAACGATGTCCCTGTCTCAAAAAGAATCGGTGTGGCAAAAGGGAAACTGAAATCCCCTGATAATCTGGATCAGTACAACGATGAAATTGCAGAAATGTTTGAGGGTGCGCTGTGAATATTCTATTGGACACACATATTTTAATCTGGGCGCTCAATGATGACCCGCGCCTTCCTGAGAAGGCAAGGGAATTAATTCTGGATCCGGATAATGCCATCTATTACAGCTCCATATCCGTGTGGGAAGTATCGATCAAACATGCCATACATCCCGATAACGTGTCATTCACAGGGAAAGACCTGGCCGGTTTTTGCCAGGATGCCGGTTTTCTGCCTGTCGAGATGCGCGACCGGCATGTGTTTGCGCTGGAGACACTCACAAGAGCCAAAGGTGCTCCGCTCCACCATGATCCTTTTGACAGGATGCTGATCGCTCAGGCCAAAGCAGAGAATATGTCCTTCATCACACATGATTCGCTGCTTCCCTGGTACCGGGAAAAATGCATCATCTCTGTATGATACAGGAAAAGGCATACATATGATGCAAAATTAATGACAGCGTATGCTGTGAAAAGAAAACACACCGTGTGCTGCAGAAATCAAAAACCAGCCCGTCCGGCGTCAGTGCCGGACGGGCTTTTTTTCTGGAAAGGCTATAGAAAGGTTATATTGTCTGTCCAATCATACCGCAGCGTATAGGGCGCGGATGATTACAGTTCAAATGTGAGACTCTCCCACTTCTTGAAGTTCTCGGGGCTCTCGGGGTCGCCGCCGAGATAGCGGCCGGCGTCGAGGGCGCGGATCGCGTTCATGTCCTCCTCGGAGAGAGTGAAGTCAAAGATCCCCATATTTTCCTTCATGTGGTCGGGGTTGGTGGACTTGGGGAAGATGATAAAGCCCTCCTGGATGTGCCAGCGCAGGATGACCTGGCTGACGCTCTTCCCGGCCTTCTCCGCGATGGCGGTCAGGGTCTCATTGAATTTCAGGCGCTTGGAGCCGTGTCCGAGCGGGAACCAGGACTCCATGAGGATGCCTTTTTCCTCGAGGAAGGGGCGGAGGCCCTTCTGCTGCTGCAGGGGATGGCACTCCATCTGGTTGATGGCTGGCACGACGTCGGTCGCGGCCAGGAGCTTCTCGAGCTGGGGCCTTGTGTGGTTGCAGATGCCGATCGACCGGACCCTGCCCTGGCGCTGTGCCTCCTCGAGGGCCTTGTAGGCGCCGATGTTGTCGCCGGCGGGCCGGTGCAGAAGGAGCAGGTCAATATAGCCGATATCCAGGCGCTGCAGGGCGCCGTCGATGGACTTGAGCGCGTTTTCATAGCCGTAGTCCTGGACCCAGAGCTTGGTCGTGAGGAAGACCTCGCCGCGGTCGACGCCGGACTCGCGGATGGCGCGGCCCACGGTGCGCTCATTCTGGTAGGCCGCCGCTGTGTCGATCAGGCGAAGGCCCAGGTCAAGGCCGCTGCGGATGCTGTTGTAGCACTCGTCGCCGTCCGGGAGCAGGTAGGCGCCCATGCCCAGCTGCGGAATGCTGTAACCGTCGTTCATTTTCAGTGTTGCGATCATATTACCCTCCCTGTTTACGGGGTTTCTACGTGAAAGGAGTCGGGGGCAGCTGAACTGCCCCCTGAAGGAGTTTTCGGAGCCGGGGGGACGGTTCTGTGGTCCCTCCTCTGCTTCCTTACATTTTCTGGAAAGGAACCGGAGAACCGTCCCCGTGGTCCCTTACATTTCCTGGAAAGGGACCGGAGAACCGTCCCCGTGGTCCCTGTCTTTAGTCCTCAAAGAGGAGCTTGTTGGGGTTGGTCTTGGCCATCCATTCGACTTCTTCGTCGGTGCAGCCGAACTGCAGCATGGTGGCGATGAAGAAGCGGGTGCCCTCGGCGGGGTCAATATCGACGGCCTGCGCCAGGTCAGTGCCCATGATCATGCGCTCCGCGCCGATCTCGCGGACGAAGTCGACGTAGTCGGCGGGATCCATGCTGCCCAGGCGGGGCATGAGGTTGTTGAAGACGATCTCGGTGTAGGCACCCATGTCGGCAAAGTACTTGTTCTGCTCCAGGGTGAAGGGGCCCCAGCCGTCGGAGAGCGGGTGGGTGTTGACCAGCTTTTTGATGCCCATGTCCTTGGCGGCCTTGAAGACAGCGTCGGTCTCGGCGAAGTCCATGTGGCCCTTGCAGACGACGATGTTGTAGTCGCGGCAGATCTCGAGGACATCCAGGGCTTCCTTGCGGAGCTTGCCTTCGCTGTCAAGGACGGTGATGCCGCCCTCCTGGCCGAAGAGCATCTTGTAGCAGGTCTTCGCCTCGCCGGCGGGGAACCAGACCAGCTTGCAGCCCATCTGGGCGTGGCGCTCCATGACCGCGGGGGCACCTTCGAGGCCGCCGGTGGAGCCGAAGCCGATCGTGACGCTGGGGATGGCGACCTCCGCCTCCAGCTCCTTGTTGACGATCAGGCACTCGGTCGTGGTCGGATAGTAGTAGCTCTTGGCAACAAAGGCCTTCATGCCGGCGTTCTGGACCAGCCTGGCGGACTCCATGGTGTCAAAGCGGCGCTCCCAGAGCGGGTCCGGAGCCACATGCAGATGCATGTCGATGGCGCCGTGGAAGAGCTTGTCGATCCTCTCTTTGCTCATGTTGGAAGCGGGTTTATATCTGGACATACTGTGATTCTCCTTTCTTCTGAACGGGCGCGGCAGCGCGCCTTTTTTTGCCTTGCTGCCAAACCGGAAGACGCTGCATACGCAGCGGCTTCGCATTGTTATGCCTGACGCGCAATGCCCTTTTCGAGCATTTCCGCGATCTCTTCTTCTGTAAATCCGCATCTCTGCAGGATCTCTACGGTGTTCTCCCCGATGCGGGGCCCCTTTGGCCTGCCCGGAAGAGAGTTCCAGTCCACGGTGTCGTATTTGAAGGGGGCGGAGGGAACGTAGATCTCCTCCTCCGCGGCGCCGTCAGCTGAATTGGCAGCGGATCCTGCATCTGCTTCAGATCTATCCGCGGCTGCATACTCACTGGAAGAAGCGGGTGACGTTCCATCGGCTTGTCCGCCGGCGGAATGCTGCGTCTGACTTCCGAAGGAGGCGCTCTCCATTCCCGGGGGAACGGTGGCCTTCAGCTTATAGACATATTTGTTGGCGTGGACCTGGGGGTCATGGAGGGCATCGGCTGTGCCCTGGACGACAGAGACGGGCATGTCGATGGCGCGGAGGGCGCTGACCGCCTCGGCCTGGGTCATTTTGGCAAAGCCCTCATCAAAAATGCGGACCAGCTCGGGGGCGTGCTCGTACATGGTGTCCTCGAGGCACTGCCAGCGGGGGTCGCCGACCAGGTCTTCCCGGCCCAGTACCCGCAGAAGCGGGTTGAAATATTTGTCAAACTGGTCGGTGATCGTGATGGTGATCCACTTGTCGTCGCTGCAGCGGTAGGTGTTGAGCATGGCGCGGCGGGGCTCCAGGCGGGTCTTGGGGTAGGGCTCGCCGTACTGGGTCTCGATGACCGCGTCGTGGTTCATGTACATGGCCTGGCCCAGCAGGGAGTTGAAGACGTGCGTGCCCTCGCCGGTGGCCTGCTGGCGGTAGAGTGCCGCGCAGATCCCGCCGAAGAGGGAGACGCCGGTCGTGATGTCGCCCATGGCGACGGGCGGGACACAGAGGCTTCCCTTCTCCGCGATGTCCTGGAGCATACCGCCCTTGGCCCAGAAGGCGACGGGGTCGTAGCCGGCGTCATCCGCCTGCGCACCTTCCTCACCGAAGCCGGTCAGGGTGGCATAGACGATCCCGGGGTTGATCTTTTTTACATCCTCATAGGTGAGGCCGAGACTGCGCAGGCCCTTGGGCCGGTAGTTGGAGACAAAGACGTTGGCGTCTTTCAGCAGGGCCTCGATCATCCGCCGCCCCTCCGGGGTCTTGAGGTTGATCGAGACGGCCTTTTTGCCGGTGCAGTAGAAGTCAAATTTATGCACACTCCTGGTGGACGTTCCCTTCAGGGACTCCACCCAGATCACCTCCGCGCCGCACTCGCACAGGAGCTTGGTGCAGGAGGGGCCGGAGCCCGCCAGTGTCAGGTCCACAACTTTCACACCTTCCAGCGGTCTGTACATAAGATCACCTCTCTAAAACCGGTCTCTTCTGAAAACGATTTCCGACTGTTGCCAGCTATTTCCAACTATTTATTCTGAAAAAATCATTTTGCTGCTGCCGGGTCGCCATATCTGCTCAAACGGCTGCGGAGTGTAAGCGAAAAATGTTACACGCCGCAGCCTTTTTTATAGTCTTGCTAAAATACGATTCTCAGGGAATCTGCCGGCCGGAGGCCTGCCTTTTTTCTCCCTGCGGTTTCTGAAAAAGAACCGGAAGAACCGTCCCTGTGGTTCCCGAAATAAATCATCCGGTGATCAGTCCTTGTCGACCTCCCAGAGCTTGGCGCCGGACCACTCCTCGTAGAGGCGGGCGACGTTGGAGAAGTCCTCCATGCCTCTGCCGGAGGAGGAGAGGATGTTGAACATCTGGAAGGAGAGGTTGCCGTACATGCTGGGGACCTTGATGTCCTTGGCCAGGGAGTTGTAGAGGGCGATATCCTTCATCATCAGGTCAACGGCCATGCTCATGGGGTTGCCCTTGAAGATGAGGCTGGGGAACTTGTAAGCGGTCGCGTTGGACTGGCCGCCGCTGTTCTGGATGACGCTGCAGGCGACGCGGGGATCGATGCCGGCCTTGACTGCCACGGAGAGGGCCTCTGCCGTCGCCAGGAAGTTGGTGCAGGAGACGTAGTTGTTGATGCACTTCATGGCATCGCCTGCGCCGCTGGGGCCCATGTAGGTGACCTTCTCAGGGTTGCCGATGGTCTCCAGGATGTGTTTCGCCTTCTCGAAGGTCTCCTTGCTGCCGCCGACCATGACTGCCAGGGTCTGCTCGGTCGCGCCCTTCTGGCCGCCGCTGACGGGGGCGTCGATCATCTCGATGCCTTTCTCGGCGCACTCCTTGCAGAGCTTCTGGGTGACAGAGGCGTCACCGCTGGTCAGGTCGATGACGACAGTGCCGGGACGGGCGTTGGCCAAGATGCCCTCCTCGCCGTACATGTTCATCTCGACCTGCCTGGAGGTGGGCATGCTGATCATGATGAAATCGCTCTTGGCAAAGAGCTCCGCGGAGTTCTCGGCGCCTTCGCAGCCGTTGTTCAGCATCTCGTCATAGAGAGCGATCTTGGCCTCGAGATTGGGGGCAAGCGGAATGAAGCCCGCGCTCTGGTCGATCTCGCGGCGGTAGGTGGGCAGCACCATTGAGAAACCGCTCTTGAAGAGGCCGTAGCACATTGCAAAGCCCATGGTACCCAGTCCGATAAATCCGATCTTCTCCTTACTCATGATTTTCTCCTCTCTGAAAAATGTATGGTCTGAAATAACTTATGGAAACAGTCTGAATCTTATTCGATTATAAAAAGAGTCATTGAGATACGTCCCTGGTGACTCACCAGGCGGTACTCAGGACTTGGAGTACATATCCTTCGTTGCCTGGGCGACCTGCTCAAGGACGGGATCGAAGATCTCGTGGACCTTGGCGGGGTCGCAGACCTCGGACATGATCTCGATGGTGTCCACGCCCAGGGGACTGGTCATAACTTCCGTGTCGCGCTCCACGCCGCTCATGATGATAGGATTGGAGGGCACCTGGAAGGTGACGCCGTTGGGATACGTGGCATTGATGATGCTCTTCCTGTACTGCATCTGGGGGTGGTTCTTGAGCCCCTCGAAGTTGTTGATCCTGCCGTAGACGCTCTTGGACTTGAGCATGCGCTCCTCGACCTCATCGCTGGTGAGCTGGGAGAAGACGCGGTTGACCTCGGCCTCGACCTTCTGGTAGTTCTCGGCGCGCTTGAGCATGGACTCAAAATCCGGGTCCTCGAGCCACTGGGGCTGGTCGAGTGCCAGGGCGAAGGCCTTCCACTGGGGATTGGTGGAGATGTTGAGCATGATCGGGATGCCGTCCTTGCACATGAAATCTCCGATAGGGCTGGAGGCGGGATAGCGGTTGCCGTTGGGTTTGGGCACAACGCCGGTGCGCATGAACATGCTGATCATGTTCTCCAGGCTGAAGGTCAGGGCCTCCATCATGGAGACGTCGACGCGTCTGCCGTGGCCGGTTCTCTGGGCATCGACCATGCCCATCAGCGTGCCGATGCAGCCGACCAGGCCGCCGCTGTAGTCCGCGATGGACGTGCCGCACTTGGTGGGATTACCGCCCTGGGGGCCGGTGATACTCATGACGCCGGACTCCGCCTGCACGGTTGCGTCAAAGGCGGGATGGCCCGCGTAGGGTCCCTCCTGGCCGTAGCCGGAAATGGAGGTGTAGACGATCCTGGGATTGATCTTCTCCAGAACTTCATAGGTGATGCCGAATTTCTCCATGGTGCCGGGCTTGAAGTTCTCGATGACGGCGTCGGCCGTCTTGACCAGTTCCAGGAAGAGGTCGCGCTGCTGTGCGTCCTTCATGTTGAGGACGATGCTCTTCTTGCCGCGGTTTCTGGCCGCGTAGTGGCTGCTGACCTCGTCTTCGATGATCTTGCCGTAGCGGGTGTTGTCACCCAGCGGCGGATTCTCAATCTTGATGACCTCTGCGCCGAAATCGCTCAGCAGCAGGGTGCACATGGGGCCGGACATGAACTGTGTAAAGTCCAGAATCCTCATACCTTCCAACGGCTTGCTCATACTTACCTCCTTAAAATAACAGTGATCTGGTGATCACGATTTTTTTCCAAATTTATCCCCGATTCCGAAGCGGTCGATGTAGCGGTAGAGTGTGCGCCGCCCGACGCTCAGGTACTTGGCCGCTTTGCTGCGGTTGCCCTCGCAGATCTGCAGGGCTTCGAGGATTTCCTCCTTTGTGAGAAGGGGCATGTCTCTGCGGCTTTCTCCCTCTGCTTCCTCCAATACCCTGCGGGGACGGGCGGAATAAGGATCACCGGGCACAGGCTCTGCTGTCTCCGGATACCGGCGGGGAGACGGGGCCGGCGTAAAAGGGTCCGTCTGTCCGGGGTGCCGGGCCGGATAGGTGTGGGCTGCCGCCTGGGCAGACTCCTCTGTTCCGGAATACCGGGCCGGATACGGCCCTGCGGCCGCGGGACTCGTATATCCGTTGCCGTATTCTCTTCCGGTTCCCGGGAAGGCCGGGGCGCCGGGCGCGGGCATTTCCGAAAAATGCCGGCCGGTGCCGGACTCATATCCGCGTACCGGATTTCCGCCGGCCAGATTGCCGGCAGTCATATTTCTGTCTGCCATGCTTCCGCCGGCCGGGCCATATCCCGCCGTATATGCAGGCTGCCAGGCGGCGAAGTAGGCCGGATTGATGTTCTCCCGGACCAGGTCCAGGGTGATCAGGTGGTCCGGATAGAGCTGGACCAGGCAGTCGATCAGGTTCTGAAGCTCGCGCACATTGCCCTGCCAGGGGCACTGGCGCAGGAAATCCTTTGCCTCCGGGGTCAGTTCCATGATGTCCTGGCGTCCGATCTTGCGGGAAATCTTGCGGATAAAGCTCTCCGCCAGCAGGATCACGTCCTCGCCGCGGTCGCGGAGAGGGGGCAGGTCCATGCTCATGGTGCTGAGCCGGTAGTAGAGGTCGGACCGGAATCGTTTTTCCCGGATCATGCGGTTGATGTCCACGTTGGTCGCCGAGATGATCCGCACATCCGCCTTGATCACCCGGCTGCTGCCCAGCCGCATGAACTGTTTCTGTTCCACGGCCCGCAGGAGGGTCGCCTGCAGGTCCAGGGGCATCTCGCCGATCTCATCGAGAAAGAGGGTTCCGCCCTCCGCGAGCTCGAATTTGCCGATATTGCCCTGTTTTTTGGCGCCGGTAAAGGCACCGGCATCATAGCCGAACAATTCACTGGCGATCAGGTCCCGCGGGATCGCGCCGCAGTTGACCGAGACGAAGGGACCGCCGCGCCGGTGGCTCTGGTTGTGGATGGCCTGGGCGAAGACGTCCTTGCCGACGCCGCTCTCCCCCAGGATCATGATATTGCTGTCCGTGCCCGCCAGGAGTCTGGCCCGCTTGATGCGATTTTTCATGATGGAGCTGTTGCCCACGACGTCCTGGAAAGAGATGACCGCGTTGTTGCCGGTCTTGTCCGCGACCTGGTGGGAGATGTCCTTGCGGGTCGTGATCGACAGGAGCAGGCCCTTGGATTTGAGCTCCGGGTGGGTCGTCGAGACGGTCGTGATGACCCGGCTGAGCTTACGGCCCTCCACCTGGATCGTGATCTCCCGATCCCTGACTTCCTTCTGGTTGTCGATGATCTCCCAGAGCCTGGCGTTATCCGGAAGCGGGTCGATCAGTTCGTTGACAGGCTTGAAATAGCAGTCCCAGCGCTCCAGCGGCTGGATCTCCAGGACTTCAAAGAGCTTGCGGTTGTGGTGGGTCATGGAGACCGCGCCGTTTCTGGTGTTGATATCGAGCTGGACGACGCCCGCCGTGTCCCCCTCATAGGAGTCGCAGGTGTTCCAGGATGTGCTGACGCGGATGTTGATGGCGCTGGCGATCGCCAGAGCCGACATCATGAAGGCGTCGGTCCTGCTCTGCAGGGGGCAGATCCAGGCGATACCGCCCATGTTCAGGAGGATGCCCTTTTCCATGACCTGCAGGGGGGCATAATAGATCGCCAGATCCTGCAGGAGCGGAAGATAGTGGTCCTCCCCCGCCGACTGCATGGCGCAGCGCTCTGCATTGCCGACCGATGCCGCGTCAGCGCCGGTCACGTCCGGCCGCCACACGCTGCCCAGAACGATTCCCTTGTCCTGCAGAAGACTCCCGAAATCTCCCGAGGTCCTCATCTGAACGGCACAGCCCTCCGGATCCAGCAGCAGAAAGGCGCTGTCACAGGCCTGCATGCCGGCTGCCATGTTGGCAAAAAGATGGGCCGCATAGGCCCGGAGCATGCGCATGTTCCGCCGGCGGGCGACCAGGTCTCCCTCCGATGCCCGCATCATGCGTGTAAGGTTTCTGTCGATATGTTCTTCCTGCGCGCGCTCCCGGTATCCCTCCAGAAGTGCCCTGTTCTGTTCTCTGTTTTTTGAAAAGGCAGTGTCAAATCTCTCCATGTATCACTCCATATTCAACGCAGGAAAGAAAACCTCATCATCTCACGTCGGTCATCTGCTGTCGGTTGTTTTCTTTTCTGTTTCATGGTCTTCTATGTCAGGTATGTCAAGTTAACTGCCGCGGGAACCGGCAGATCTGCCTGTTCCCGGGAGGCCAGCCCGCCGGCGGATCGAGGCCGGCAGGCCGCTCCTGTTCATTCTATCAAACAGCATTACGCACAGGAATTAGTTAAATATTCATATTCGCACCAACAAAAAATGTATTGTACACGCGGATATCATTGACCGATATCATTTATATAGAGGCAGATTATTTTCTGGCCTTCATGGGATCGCGCTCGATCATGGTCTTGAGGAGGTTCTTGCGCTTGACCTGGTTGGTGCCGCCGAAGATCTGGAAGATCTTGGCATTGCGCATCCAGCGCTCAGCGGGATACTCCTTCATGTAGCCGTAGCCGCCCATGACCTGGACAGTGTCCAGCGCGGTCTGCATGGTGCAGTCGGAGGTGTAGGCCTTGATGCAGAGATCAAGGTTGGTCTTGACGCCTTCATCGGCCGCGCGGAGCGCATCGTAGACCATAGATCTGCAAGCCTGGGTGCGCATTTCCATATCGGCGATCATGAAGCCGACTGCCTGGAAATCGACGACGCGGCTGCCGAACTGGCGGCGCTGCTGGGTGTACTCGACTGCCTGCTCGATGCAGGCCTGGGACATGCCCAGAAGGGGTGCGCAGTTGACGATCGCGCCGGCACCGGAGATGCCGCCCAGAGCCATGCCGAAGCCCTTGCCGGGCTCGCCGATCATGTGGTCTGCGGGGACGCGGACGTTGTCAAGGATGACGTCCGAGGTCTCAGACAGGTGCAGGCCCATCTTGTTCTCTTTTTTGCCCAACTGGACGCCGCGGTCCTTCTCAACGAAGAAGGCGGAGACACCCTGGCTGGCGCGCTTGGACTTGTCGGTCCATGCGAAGATGATGAAGTACTCGGCATTCGGTGCGTTGGAAGCAAAGCACTTGGTGCCGTTGATGATCCACTCGTCGGTCTTCTCGTCGTAGACAGCGGTGGTCTTGAGGGCTGCTGCATCGGAACCGGCCTCGGGCTCGGTCAGGCAGAAGGTACCCATGGCACCTGCCAGGATCTTGTCCGCCCACATCTGCTTCTCTTCATCGGGCATCTTGGTCGCCAGAATGCGGTCAAAGTAGCATCCGGAGCCTGCGAAGGCGAATGCGAAGCCTGCGTCGACCTTACCGATCTCCTCGATGATGAGACCCTGTGTCACCATATCCATGCCCAGGCCGCCCCACTCTTCGGGGATCGACAGGGCGAAGTATCCCGCTTCGACCAGTGTCTGATGAACATCCATCGGATATACCCCGAGGCCGCCGTCTGCCAGCTCATACTCCTCGATGCGGGGCTCCAGCTCGTTCTTTACGATCTTGTATGCGCCCTCAGCGAGCTCTCTCTGTTCCTCGGTTGCAAATGCGTACTTGACCATCCCTGTTCCTCCTTGTGGATAAAAAAGTAAAAATGAAAAACCAATTTCCGAAACATGCATGTACATTCTGA
>CACZIO010000060.1 GCA_902781215.1 uncultured Lachnospiraceae bacterium | reverse complement strand
TCATCCACCCCATCGCTATGGAGCAGGGTCTTACTTTCGCTATCCGTGAAGGTGGCCGTACTGTCGGTTCCGGCCGTGTTGCTTCCGTTCTTGACTAATACAATAGAACAGAGATAGCCTACGGTCATCCACAGGTGATGATATGCCGGCTTAGCCCGGCATGATATCTTGATCTACAGGCCCCGCCGCGTAATAACGGCGGGGCTTTTTTACCAGCAGGACACGGCGGGCGCATATGCCCGGCTGCCGGCGCCACAAATACAGGCTGTCGCTCTGACGAGCGGCAGGGTAGGAAAGAGAGAAAAAACGCTCGATAGCGTTTTTTCTCTCTCAGAGCTTTGTGCCGCGAGACGGCCCAAAGCTCCTGTGACGAGCGGCAGGGTAGGGAAGAATGAATAATAGGAATTCCAGAAGCCGGATGCTGCGCCGGCTTGTTTTGGCCGCCTGCGCGATCGCTGCGGTCGTGCTGATCATCATCATCGTCCGTTTTGCAGCGGGAAAGCTGGCTGCTTCGACCGGGGCGAAGGCCGGGACGGAAAGTATCGCAGAGTTGAACGTCACGGCGGAAAGAGCCATGACGGATAACACTGCGGCCGGAGCCACTACGGCGGAGAGCACCGGGCCCACGGAGCTGGAGACCGGAAGGGATTATCTGCGTTCGCTGGAGCGCAGGACGCCCATGGAGATGGAAGTCCTCATCGATGAGGCGCGCGCTCTTTTTAAGGAGCAGCAGGACCTGCTGGCATATTCGAAGAAACGCGAGGCTTACCGGGAGAGCCTGAACGGCGACGCGTTGTGGTCCTCCTTCGACGATTTTGTCTTTCTGGGGGATTCCCGTGTGGTCGGCTTCACTGTCTACAATCTCCTGCCGGAGGACCGGGTCCTGGCGCAGACGGGCGATACGATCAACGCGATCACGGACCAGCTTGACCAGATCCGGAGCATGGATCCGAAGTACATTTTCATCAGCTACGGGATCAACGACATCGGGATCGGATTCTGGCCGACGGCGGAGGAATACGCGGATGCCCTTGCGGAAAAACTGGACGAGCTGCACGCGGCGCTGCCTGATGCGGAGATCTATGTGAATTCGATTCTGCCTGCAACCGATGAAGCGGCGGCGGCCACGCCCGTGTGGGCGGGCCTGCCTGAATACAGCGAGGCAGTCCGCCGGATGTGCGAGAAAAAGGGAATCTGTTTTATCGACAACGATTCGCTGGTTCAGGAACATAAGGACCTGTATGCCGGCGACGGCGTGCATCTGCAGCCGGATTTCTACCACTACTGGGGAGAGAACCAGCTGCTCGGTGTTTTTGATCATAAGAACGGGAGACGGACTTTCTCTTTCCCGGAACAGGATAGATGATAACGGGTACTTTACGATGGAATATGACGAGCTGAGACCTGCTTCCGGCATGGAAGAGACAGGAGCGGAATTTGAGGATAAGCCGGAGAGACGAGGGCACGGGGGCCTTCTCTGTCTGCTGGTGAGCCTGCTCCTGATCGGAGCGGGGGCGGCCCTTTTTTACAGGGATATGGGGCGTGATCTCCGCCATGGATTCTATCGCTGCAGCAGCGGCAGGATGCTGGAGATCCCGGCTGCACCTGATGCGGATCAGATACAGGAGACTGCGTACGGAATCGAAAAAATCGCGCAGGATCACCCGCAGATCAGCCAGTACATGATGCTGATCCCGTCGGCGGGTTATATTCAGCAGCGCTTCCTGCCCGAGGGCATGGCGATCCGCGACCAGGCGGCAGACCTGGCCTCTGTCCGGGATGATATGCCGGCGGACCTGACCTGGATCGACCTGGCAGACCTCTTTTCCGGTCACGAAGGGGAAAAACTCTATTACGCCACAGACCCGCATCTGACCGGATGGGGCAGCCGGTATGCTGCCCGGGCGGCCATGAAGGCCATGGAGGCGGACATGCCGGAGGGGCGGGACGCCTGCTATCTGCTGTCCAATACCTTCGAGGGAAAGCTGGCGGAGGACGACACCCTTCTGCACCGGTTCTGGGAACCGCAGGCAGAGCGCGTTGAGATCTACGTTCCGGAGAACGAGGCCCCCTACTACAGAGTGGATGCGGCGACCGGCAAATGGTCTGCTTCTCTCTATGATGCTTCGAAAGCGGAGGGGACCGAGCCGCTGAAGACATTTTTTGGCGGGGAGCGTCCGCTGACGGAAATTTATACGGCAGCTGTGAACGGAAAAACGCTGCTGGTGGTGGGCGACAGCATGGCGGATACGATCGTGCCGGCTTTTGTCTCTTCTTTCGAGAAGGTGATTTTTGTCCACCCGTCTCTGTGCGGGACGAAAATGGAGAAGCTGATCAAAAAATATGAGCCGACGGAGATCCTGTATGTGTATGGGGCCAATTCCTTTATGACGGACAGGGCCCTGCTGCACACGCTGGGCAGGTGATCAGGGGATTATCCGACAGCCTGCAGCCGGCGCAGGGTTCCGGCCCTGCGTATGGTAATCGCGATGACAGAGAAGGAATGCCGTCGACAGCCTGCCGGCCCGGCGGAATGACAGATCATACAGAAATGCAACAGGGTGACAGGATGTAAAATGGAGAAGGGAGGAGGCCGATATTCGGGATGCGGCCTCAAAGAGGGATGATATGGATATGACCACAAGGAGCCGGGACCTGCCGGTCCCCGGCGGGATGGAAGATATGGAGACAAAGGACTACCAGGGGACGGGCCATGTCCGGATCCGCCATCTGGAGTCAAAGGAGATCTCCCAGGAGGACATTGACCGGATCCTGCAGCTGACAGGTCAGCTCGAGAAGTTCGAGATCCTGATGATGTACTATGACTGTGCGCTGGCGGAGGTCCGGACCAAGCTCGAGGTCCTGAACAAGGAGGTCGCCCTTAAAAAGAACAGGAATCCTTTTGAGTCCATCAAGAGCAGACTCAAAAAGCCCGTGAGTATCTATGAGAAACTCAAACACCGGAAGATCCCGTTTTCCGTCGAGAACATCGAGGAAAACCTCACGGACGTCGCCGGCCTGCGCGTGATCTGCTCCTTTATCGACGACATATACGGGATCCGGGACAGTCTGGCGGCGCAGGATGATGTGCGGATCGTCCAGGAGAAGGACTATATCGCAAACCCCAAGCCGAACGGCTACCGAAGCCTGCATCTCATCATCGAAGTGCCGATCTTCCTGATGCAGGAAAAGAAGTACATGAAGGTGGAGCTGCAGTTCAGGACCATTGCCATGGATTTCTGGGCCAGCGTGGAGCACAAGATGAAGTACAAAAAAGAGATCCGCAATGAGGCGCGGATCGTGGAGGAGCTGCGTCTCAGCGCGGACCTGATCAATCAGCTGGACCGCAGGATGCAGCAGATCAGAGACCGGATCGAGCTCAGTGAGGCAAACAGCCGTGAGATGTCCGAGTGGCAGTAAGTATAGACAGTAAGTACAAAAAAGAACGCAACCGTCCGGAAGCGTTCTTTTTTGTTTTATGTAAGTGTTCAGCATCTCATGCCGCGGGTGCCTGTAGCTGTCATCCGCTGGTGTTCCGGGGCGCCGGATCCTTGCCCTTTTTATTTATCTGCCGGCGGTCCAGCGGCCGGAGGCGCCGCAGGGCAGGACCAGTCCGTTGGAGGAGACCGGGAGGCCGATCTCTTCCGATTCGACCCTTCCGGGATACAGAGGATCGAGCACGGTGCGGAGCATATAGGTCAGGACGGCGGGCTGGAGGCCTGTCGTATAGGAATTGATCAGAAGGAAAAGGGGATCTTTGGACAGGAGGAGGGAACACCGCTGCAGGAAGGGGAAGATGCTCTCCTCGATCTTCCAGATCTCGCCCTTGGGTCCCCTGCCGTAGGAGGGCGGATCCATGATGATGGCGTCGTAGTGGTTGCCGCGGCGGATCTCGCGCTCGACGAATTTGCCGCAGTCATCGACCAGCCAGCGAACCGGAGCGTCGCCCAGCCCTGACAGTTGGGCATTTTCCTTCGCCCACCCGACCATTCCTTTGGAGGCGTCCACATGGGTCACACGGGCGCCGGCCGCAGCCGCGGCGGTGGTGGCGCCGCCGGTGTAGGCGAAGAGGTTGAGGACGTGGACTTCTCTGCCCCGGGAGGTCCGCGCCCGGATCAGGTCGGAGAACCAGTCCCAGTTCACGGCCTGCTCCGGAAAGAGGCCGGTGTGCTTGAAACTGAAGGGTTTGAGGCGGAAGGTCAGATCCCGGTAGCGGATGCACCAGTCGTCCGGCAGGTCAAAAAATTCCCATTCGCCGCCGCCCTTTTTGCTGCGGTGATAGTGGGCGTTGGGGCTGCGCCACTGACGGGAGCGCGGCGTGTCCCAGATGACCTGGGGATCCGGACGGATCAGGCGGTAGTCTCCCCAGCGCTCCAGCTTTTCTCCGCGCGATGTATCTATGACTTCATAATCATTCCACGCATCTGCGATCCACATGAAAACGGTTCCTTTCTATATAGTAAAGTCAATCATTGTGTAAGGTCATTTATTATATCTGCCCTGAAAAAGGCCTTGATGTAACTATCAGTCTATCCGCTTGCGGGGAAAAAGTAAACAATGTCTTTATTTCGGTGCCCTCTTGTGTTAAAATCGGATTGTTATCTGCGTTGCAGTGGTAAAGCGGCAAAGCACGCAAGCCGCCGGACGCAAGTTTACAGGGAGGAGTAAAACATGACTACTGGACAAATTATTGTAATCGCCACGATCGTGGCCTATCTGTTTGGCATGCTCATGATCGGTGTGATCTTTAACCGGCAGGGCGCGGCGGATACGTCGGATGGATTCTATATCGGCGGCAGGGGCCTGGGTCCCCTCGTCACCGCCATGAGCGCGGAGGCTTCGGATATGAGCAGCTATCTGCTGATGGGTCTGCCCGGCCTGGCTTATCTGGCCGGTGTGGCGGAGGTCGGCTGGACCGCCATCGGCCTCGCGATCGGAACCTATCTGAATTTCCTGTTTGTCGCCAGGATCCTGCGCAGGTACTCCGAGCGTGTCGGCGCCTTCACGATCCCGGATTTCTACACCAGGCGCTACGGCGACCGGGAGAACACGCTGTCCCTGGTTGCAGCCCTCATTATCATCGTCTTTTTTGTGCCCTACACGGCATCCGGTTTCAAGGCGGTCGGCACCCTGTTCAACAGCCTCTTCGGGGTTGAGTACCATCTGGCCATGATCATCGGCGCTGTCATCATCGTAGCCTACACGACCATGGGCGGTTTCCTGGCTGTCTCCACGACGGACCTGGTGCAGAGCATCTTCATGACGATCGCTCTGATCATCATCGTCTTCTTCGGCATTGACAAGGCCGGCGGCCTGGACATGGTCGTGCAGAACGCGAAGGCCCTGCCCGGTTACCTGAACATTACCCAGGGCTACGATGTCACGACCAATTCGGCATCCAGCTTCGGACTGCTGAGCATCTGCTCGACACTGGCCTGGGGCCTGGGCTATTTCGGCATGCCCCACATCCTGCTTCGCTTTATGGCCATCCGCGATGAGAGAGAGCTTGTGCTCTCCCGCAGGATCGCATCGGTCTGGGTCGTTATTTCCATGGGTATCGCCGTCTTTATCGGCATCATCGGCTACAGCGTCTCTGTCGCGGGCCACATCCCCATGCTCAATACCAGCTCTGCGGAGTCGGAGACCGTCATCATTCAGATGGCTCACCTGATGAGTGAACATGGTGTCATTCTGGCCCTGGCGGCCGGTATCATCCTGGCAGGCATCCTGGCGGCGACCATGTCGACGGCGGACTCCCAGCTCCTGGCTGCCGCATCCTCTGTCTCCGAGGACCTGATGCAAGGCTTCGGCCGCATCAAGCTCAGCCAGCAGGCCAAGATGATCGCCGCCCGCGCGACGGTCATCGGCATCGCTGTCGTTGCCATCGTACTTGCCTGGAACCCCAACAGCTCGGTCTTCCGTGTTGTCTCTTTCGCCTGGGCAGGATTCGGCGCCACCTTCGGCCCGACCATGCTGCTGGCCCTCTTCTGGCGCAGGTCCAACCGCCAGGGCGCCCTGGCCGGACTCATCAGCGGTGGTATCATGATCTTCGTCTGGAAGTTCGGCATCGCCCGTCTCGGCGGAATCTTCTCCATTTATGAGCTGCTCCCGGCCTTCCTGATTGCCCTTGCGGCCGACATCATCGTCAGCCTGGCGACCAAGGAGCCCTCGGCCGTGATCGTGAAGACCTTTGATGAGGTGCATAAGAAGTAAGAACCCTGTACAGGCTCGTCGCGGCGCGCGGCGGGCCTGTACTTCCTAAAGTACATAATCAGCAAAAAAATCTTGACAATTTTATAAATTTCTGCTTGCTTCAGACCATCAACCGTGGTATTCTAACAAAGCTGTGACATGATAGCTGTGAAGCGTGAGGTTGCTGCCGGGTGTCCGGCAGGTTTTCCGTGGAGCGAATGTCTGGAGCCCTCTTCAGGAGCCATTTGGAGAGGTGCTCGCGAATCTGACGACAAGTCACTGTACCAATGATGGTCTGCAGAGCTCTGAAGGAGCTGAAGCACACGGGATAGTGTACAGTCACCGCTTGTCGTACTTACCAAAAAGTGCGAAAAGGAGGCGACTTTTTTTATGGCAAATCAGGTTATGAGAATCACATTGAAGGCGTATGATCACGAGCTCGTGGATGCTTCCGCAAAGAAGATCATCGAGACTGTGAAGAAGAACGGCTCTCAGGTCAGCGGTCCCGTTCCGCTCCCTACAAAGAAAGAGGTTGTTACCATCCTCCGTGCCGTCCATAAATATAAGGATTCTCGTGAGCAGTTCGAGCAGCGCACACACAAGCGCCTGATCGACATCATCACTCCCACTCAGAAGACCGTGGATGCTCTTCAGAGGCTGGAGATGCCCGCAGGTGTCTACATCGACATCAAGATGAAGACCAAATAATCCACAAACCACAAAGCCTTGCACTGCACTCTCCGTGTGCAGAACGTATAGGATGCCGTGCCGCAGGATGCGGCCGCCGGCATGAACAGCCGGACCGGAGATCAATGGCCAGTCGGTCCGGTATAACAAACCTCTACTAGTATGACGTCCCGGAATCGTGACGGTTCACGAAACCGGAACCGTACATCCCTCCGCCGGCCAGACAGCAGACCGCCGGAGCCTGTAAGTCATTCGGGATCGTTTGAGACCATGCAGCCGGGCCACCCCGGACCTGACAAACGAAAAGACGCGAATGTACTTATATATAGAAGGAAACGGCACGTGCCCGATGCCAGTGCACGGAAGCCGCAAGGATGTGCCGATGTCCGCTGTAGATATTTCGCCGCAGATCATAAAGCGGCAGAAAAGAGGTAAGAATGAAGAAAGCAATTATGGCAACCAAGATCGGTATGACCCAGGTCTTCCAGGAAGACGGAACTCTGATCCCCGTCACAGTCCTTGAGGCAGGCCCCTGCGTGGTCACACAGGTCAAGACAATCGAGAACGACGGCTACGAGGCAGTTCAGGTCGGTTACGGCGAAGCCAAAGAGCGCATCACCACCGTCGACAAGAACGGCAAGAAGGAAGTCGCACACCGCCACGGCGTGGGCAAGGCCATGAAGGGCCACTTCGACAAGGCCGGCGTCTCCGTGAAGAAGCACGTGAAAGAGTTCCTCTTCGAGAACGCTTCCGAATACAAGCTCGGCGACGAGATCAAGGCTGACATCTTCGCAGAAGGCGACAAGATCGATGCCACAGCCATCACCAAGGGCAAAGGCTTCCAGGGCGCCATCAAGCGTCACGGCCAGCACAGAGGCCCCATGGGACACGGCTCCAAGTTCCATCGTCATCAGGGTTCCAACGGATCTTCTTCCGATCCCAGCAGAGTTTTCAAGGGCAAGGGAATGCCCGGACACATGGGTTCCGTCCAGGTTACGGTCAGGAATCTTGAGATCGTCCGCGTGGATGCAGAGAAGAACCTGCTCCTTGTCAAGGGCGCGATCCCGGGTCCCAAGAAGGGCCTTGTGACCATCAAAGAGACCACAAAGGCTGACGCCTGATCAGCTGCGGTCTTTTAGAAAGGAGGAACACAGATGGCGAACGTATCTGTTTTGAATATGGAAGGACAGGAGGTCGGCACGATCGACCTCAACGACGCGATTTTTGGCGTCGAAGTAAATGAGAACCTGATCCACATGGCAGTTGTGCAGCATCTGGCCAACAAGCGCCAGGGCACACAGAAGGCCAAGACCCGCGGCGAGGTCTCCGGAGGAGGCAGAAAGCCCTGGAGACAGAAGGGCACCGGCCATGCGCGTCAGGGTTCAACCAGAGCTCCCCAGTGGAAGGGCGGCGGCGTCGTATTCGCGCCCGTTCCCCGCGACTATTCCTTCAAGATGAACAAGAAGGAAAAGAGGGCTGCCCTCAAGTCCGCTCTGACCGACCGCCTGCAGGAAGGCAAGCTGATCGTCCTCGACGAGCTCAAGTTCGACGAGATCAAGACCAAGGCCTTCGTCAAGGTGATGGACAACCTGAAGATCGATAACAGGGCACTGTTCGTTCTCGGCGACATGGACCAGAACGTCATCCTTTCCGCAAGGAACGTGCCTGATACCAAGACGACCCAGACATCCGAGATCAATGTCTACGACATCATGAATGCCCAGACCCTGATCCTCACCAAGGATGCAGTCGCGAAGATCGAGGAGGTGTACGCATAATGGCAACACTCGAATATTACGACATTCTGTTAAAGCCCGTTATCACTGAGAAGAGCATGGAACTGATGGCCGAGAAGAAATACACCTTCCTGGTACATCCCGATGCCAATAAATTCCAGATCAAGACCGCTGTCGAGAGACTCTTCGAGGGAACCAAGGTCGAGAAGGTCAACACCCTCAACGCCGACGGTAAGAGGAAGAGAAGAGGCATGGTCTACGGCAAGACCGCAAAGACCAAAAAGGCCATCGTCAAGCTCACCGAGGACAGCAAGGACATCGAAGTCTTTACCGGCCTTTGATCTCCGGAAAGGCCTGCCGGCTGAAAAGCCTTCCGGCAGAAGCCTGACCGGCAAAAGCCACATGGCTTTATGAGAGCATCGGACAGACAGCCTCCGCGCGGGCATGTCCCACAGGTATGCGGAAGCTGCGTAATGCGGTGCAATATTACATGAATAGGAGAACCAATCATGGGAATTAAAAAGTATACCGCTTATACCCCGTCAAGACGTAACATGACCGGTTCTGATTTCGCCGAGGTCACCAAGAAGACTCCCGAGAAATCCCTGACCGAGTCCCTCAAGAAGCACGCGGGACGCAACAACCAGGGCAGAATCACCGTCAGACATCACGGCGGCGGCAACAGAAGAAAATACAGACTGGTTGATTTCAAGAGAATCAAAGATGGAATCCCCGCAAAGGTCATCGGCATCGAGTACGATCCCAACAGGACTTCCAACATCGCCCTGATCTGCTACGCAGACGGCGAGAAATCCTACATCCTGGCACCCCAGGGCCTGACCGACGGCATGACTGTCATGAACGGACCGGCTGCTGAGATCCGCGTAGGCAACTGCCTGCCCCTCTCCGCCATCCCCGTTGGTACCCAGGTGCACAACGTTGAGCTCAAGCCCGGCAAGGGCGGCCAGATGGTCCGCTCCGCAGGCACCAGCGCTCAGCTGATGGCTAAGGAAGGCAAGTACGCGACCCTGCGTCTTCCCTCCGGCGAGATGAGAATGGTTCCGCTTGAGTGCCGCGCCACCATCGGTGTTGTCGGCAACATCGACCACAACCTGATCAACTATGGTAAGGCCGGCCGGATCCGCCACATGGGCATCCGTCCGACAGTCCGCGGTTCCGTCATGAACCCCAACGACCACCCTCACGGCGGTGGTGAAGGCAAGGCTCCGATCGGTCGTCCCGGACCGAGCACCCCTTGGGGCAAGCCTGCACTTGGTTACAAGACTCGCAAGAAGAAAGCTTCTGATAAGCTGATCGTCCGCAGACGCAGCGGCAAGAAGTAATAGATAAGGACTGTACAGCAGCCTGACACGGGCAGGACCCGCCGATGCAGATCTGCTGAGCACAAATAAGGAGATTACCATGGCAAGATCACTGAAAAAAGGACCGTTTGCAGACAAGAGCCTTTTGAAGAAGATTGACGAGATGAACGCTTCCGGCAGCAAGCAGGTCATTAAGACCTGGTCTCGCCGCTCTACGATTTTCCCGTCGTTTGTTGGCCACACGATTGCTGTCCATGACGGACGTAAGCACGTGCCGGTGTATGTCACAGAGGACATGGTCGGACACAAGCTCGGTGAGTTTGTCCTGACCCGCACCTACCGTGGACACCAGGGCAACAACAAGAAATAACATTAAATTCAGCACCCCGTGGATTTGCAGGAATCGGGCGGGGAGCTGGCTCCCCGCAAGGTTCATGCAAATCCGCGGTGTGGGCAAGGCGCGAAGCGCCTCGGAACACACAGGATTGTGGATGCTCCGCATCCACAATAAGGGTGCTGAACAAAAAGCAGGGAATAGAGATTGAAAGGAGCGCGGAACTATGGCAAACGGACATAGAACCCAAATTAAGAGAGAGAGAAATGCTCAGAAGGACACCCGTCCCTCGGCTAAGCTTTCTTACGCCAGAATCCCCACGCAGAAGGCATGCTTCGTCATGGACGCCATCCGCGGCAAAGATGTTGAGACTGCGATCGGAATTCTCACATATAACAACAGATATGCTTCAGAAGTCATCCTGAAGCTCCTCAACTCCGCAGTGGCCAACGCTGAGAACAACCTCGGCATGAGCGCCGCCAACCTGTACGTCGCAGAGTGCTACGCCTTCGATGGTCCCACCATGAAGAGGATCAGACCCAGGGCGCAGGGCCGTGCCTACAGGATTCTCAAGAGAATGAGCAACCTCAAGATCGTTCTCGACGAGAAGAAGAGTGAAGAGTAAGCGGAAATAGAAAGGAGCCAAAATGGGACAGAAAGTTAATCCTCATGGTCTGCGCGTTGGCATCATCAAAGACTGGGATTCCAGATGGTATGCCGAAGGTGATTTCGCGGACCTCCTCGTTGAAGATTACAATATCAGAAAGTTTCTGAAGAAAAAGCTCTACAGCGCAGGCATCTCCAAGGTCGAAGTCGAGCGTGCCTCCGACCGCGTCAAGGTCATCGTCTACGCCCAGAAGCCCGGTGTTGTCATCGGCAAGGGCGGCGCTGAGATCGAGAAGACCAAGAACCAGCTTTCCAAGATGACCGGCAAGAAGATTCTCCTTGACATCAAGGAGATCAAGCGCCCCGACAGGGATGCACAGCTGGTCGCTGAGAACATTGCGCAGCAGCTCGAGGGCCGTGTTTCCTTCCGCCGCGCGATGAAGTCCTGCATGGGCAGAACCATGAAGGCAGGCGCTCTTGGTATCAAGGCTTCCTGCGGCGGCCGTCTGGGCGGTGCTGATATTGCCCGTACAGAGACCTACTCCGAGGGAACCATTCCGCTGCAGACACTGCGCGCGGATATCGACTACGGTTTTGCGGAAGCGAACACCACCTACGGCAAGGTCGGCGTCAAGGTCTGGATCTACAAGGGTGAGGTGCTTCCTGAGAAGAAGAACAAAGAAGGGGGTGACCGCTGATGTTAATGCCTAAGAGAGTCAAATATCGTAAACAGTTCCGCGGCAGCATGGCTGGCACACCCACCAGAGGAACCAAGATCGCTTATGGCGAGTACGGCCTTGTCTGCCAGGAGCCTGTCTGGATCCGTTCCAATCAGATCGAGGCAGCCCGTGTCGCCATGACCCGTTACGTCCGCCGCGGCGGTAAGATCTGGATCAAGATCTTCCCCGACAAGCCCGTGACCAAGAAGCCCGCTGAAGTTCGAATGGGTTCCGGTAAGGGCGCAGTCGAGTACTGGGTAGCGGTTGTCAAGCCCGGCAGAGTTATGTTCGAGATCGCCGGCGTTCCTGAGGAGACCGCGAGAGAGGCGCTTCGCCTTGCAGCAAACAAACTTCCCTGCAAGTGCAAGATCGTTTCCAAAGCGCAATTGGAAGGTGGTGCTGAATAAATGAAGAGTAAAGCGTACGTTGAGGACCTTAGAAATAAAAACGTCGAAGAGCTTAATCAGGAACTCGTTTCCGCCAAGAAGGAGCTCTTCAATCTGAGATTCCAGAATGCCACGAACCAGCTGACGAACACGGCCAGGATCAGGGAAGTCCGCAGAAACATCGCCAGGATCAAGACCATGATCAGTGCCAAGGAGCAGTAAAACGCAGGGTATTCTGAGAATAAAGGAGAACAACCGTGGAAAGAAATCTTAGAAAAGTGCGTGTCGGCAAGGTGATCAGCGACAAGATGGACAAGACCGTCGTCGTTGCGATCGAAGATCACGTCAAGCACCCGCTGATCGGTAAGATCGTCAAGAAGACCTACAAGCTGAAAGCACATGATGAGCAGAATGAGTGCGGCATCGGCGATACTGTCCGCGTGATGGAGACAAGACCGCTTTCCAAGTCCAAGAGATGGAGAGTTGTCAATATCGTCGAGAAGGCGAGGTAATGACCGGTTTCAAAACCGCGAGAATACCTTTCCGTACCGCTGTAAACGGATGGCCGAATGAGCAGACGGCAGTGAGGAGAGCAGGGGCTCTTCCATCCTGCCTCGCTCCTCTGGGCCGGAGAAGAAAGGAATATAGATATGATTCAGCAGGAAAGCAGACTCAGAGTTGCTGATAATACCGGTGCGAAGGAAATCCTCTGCATCCGTGTCTGCGGCGGCTCTACCAGAAGATATGCGAGAATCGGCGATGTCATCATCGCAACTGTCAAGGAAGCAGCCCCCGGCGGTGTCGTCAAAAAGGGCGATGTCGTCAAGGCCGTTGTTGTCCGCACAGTCAACACCACACGCAGGAAAGATGGCTCTTACATTCGCTTCGACGAGAACGCGGCCGTCATCATCAAAGACGACCAGACTCCGACAGGCACACGTATCTTCGGACCTGTGGCCAGAGAGCTTCGTGAGAAGAAGTTCATGAAGATCCTCTCCCTGGCTCCTGAAGTATTATAAGGAGGAGAGAGCTATGGCAATGAGCAAGATCAAGGTTGGCGATACCGTCAGAGTCATGACCGGCAAGAGCAAGGGTCATGAGGGCAAGGTCATCGCTGTGGACCGTAAAAAAGGAAGAGTCACCGTCGAAGGTGCCAACATCGTCACAAAGCATCAGAAGCCTTCCATGACCAATCAGAACGGCGGCATCGTGCAGCAGGAAGCAGCCATGGATATCTCCAATGTCATGCTGGTCGTTGACGGCCAGGTTACCCGCGTCGGTTTCAGCGGTGAGGGCAAGAGCAAGGTCCGTATCGCCAAGAAGACCGGCAAGGTGATCGAGTAATAAGGAGGTATAGAACGGTGAGTAGACTCAAAGATCTGTATATGGATGAGATCCGCGAACAGATGATGAAGAAGTTCGGCTACAAGAACATCATGCAGGTTCCGAAGCTGGACAAGATCGTCGTCAACATGGGCATCGGTGAGGCCCGCGAAAACGAGAAGATCCTCGAGGCGGCAGCCAGGGATATGGCGACCATCACCGGTCAGAAGCCCGTGATCACAAAGGCCAAGAAGTCCATCGCGAACTTCAAGATCAGGGAAGGCATGCCGATCGGCTGCAAGGTTACCCTCCGCGGCGACCGCATGTATGAGTTCCTTGACAGACTGGTCAATCTGGCACTGCCCCGTGTCCGTGACTTCCGCGGCGTAAACCCCAATTCCTTCGACGGAAGAGGCAACTACGCCCTCGGCATCAAAGAGCAGCTGATCTTCCCTGAGATCGAGTACGACAAGATCGACAAGGTCAGAGGCATGGACATCATTTTCACCACCACGGCAAACACGGATGAGGAAGCAAGGGAGCTCCTTCGCCTCTTCAATATGCCTTTTGCCAGGGAGCAGCAGTAATCCAGGGGACAGCCCGGTACCGGCGGCGCGTGTACACAGGAAACACGTTGTAGCGCGTCCGGCCGGACATAGAATCAGGAGAAATTAAAATGGCTAAAACATCTATGAAGATGAAACAGCAGGCGAAACCCAAATTCTCAACAAGGGCCTATACCCGCTGCAGAATTTGCGGCCGTCCGCACTCTGTTCTGAAAAAGTATGGTATCTGCAGAATCTGCTTCCGCGAGCTGGCTTACAAGGGCCAGATCCCGGGCGTGAAGAAAGCCAGCTGGTAATTCGTTATCTGGTAAATCCATAATCAGGAGGCAAAATCAATGACAATGAGCGATCCTATTGCAGATATGCTTACAAGAATCCGTAATGCAAACACTGCAAAACATGATACAGTTGATATTCCCTCTTCCAAGATGAAGATCGCGATCGCGAACATCCTTCTCGATGAAGGTTACATCAGGAAGTATGAGATGGTCGACAACGGCAATTTCCAGGATATCCGCATCACCCTCAAGTACGGCGCAGACAAGAATGACAAGATCATCACCGGCCTGAAGAGAATCTCCAAGCCCGGCCTGCGTGTCTATGCCAAGAAGGATGAGGTTCCGAAGGTTCTCGACGGACTCGGCACTGCCATTCTTTCCACCAACCAGGGTGTCATCACCGACAAGAAGGCCAGAGAGCTCGAGGTCGGCGGCGAAGTCCTTGCCTTTATCTGGTAATTAACTGTCAGCTGCGGCTGCAGACGGCGCGCAGCTCTCATTCAAGAATTCGATTATAGAACAAGCAAACAGGAGGTACGGGCATGTCACGAATCGGTAAAATGCCAATCGCTATTCCCGCAGGCGTCACTGTTGAGATAGCAGAAAATAATAAAGTGACTGTTAAGGGTCCCAAAGGAACTTTGGAGAGAACCCTTCCGGGTGAGATGAAGATCACCCAGAACGATGGTGTCATCACGATCGAGAGACCCAATGATCTGAAGAAAGAGAAATCCCTTCATGGACTGACCAGAAGTCTGCTCAACAACATGGTGGTCGGCGTGTCGGCCGGTTTCGAGAAGAAGCTGGAAGTCAACGGCGTAGGTTACAGAGCAGCGAAGGCAGGCAATACGCTCACACTTAACTTAGGATATTCCCATCCCGTTGAGATGATCGATCCCGAAGGCGTCACCACCGAGGTCCAGGGCAATGTGATCACAGTCAAGGGGATTGATAAAGAAGCCGTCGGCCAGTTTGCAGCGAACATCCGCGACAAGCGCAGACCTGAGCCTTACAAGGGCAAGGGCATCAAGTACGCTGATGAAGTTATCCGCCGCAAGGTTGGTAAGACCGGTAAGAAATAAATAATAGATACTTACTACGTGATTCATTCACGAATAAGCCATCATTCTTATGGAGGCTGCCGGAAGGCAGAGACGGCCTGACATGAGAGAAGGCCGGAGGCATCCGGGAGCATATACTTGGAGGAATAGAAATGGTAAAGAAAGCAAACAGGAAGGCGATCCGCGAGAAGAAGCACTCCAGGATCCGCAACAGAATCAGCGGAACCGCAGCGTGCCCCCGCCTTGCAGTTTACAGAAGCAATAAGCACATCTACGCACAGATCATCGACGACGACGCCCAGACTACACTGGTGGCCGCAGGCACAGTCGAGAAGGAAATCCAGGATGCTGTCGAGCACACGGATGATATCGCGGCAGCAGAGAAGGTCGGTGAAGTGATCGCGAAGCGCGCAGCCGAGAAGGGCATCAAGGAAGTCGTTTTCGACCGCGGCGGTTACATCTACATGGGCAAGGTCGCTGCTCTGGCAGACGCAGCCCGCAAGGCCGGTCTGGAATTCTAAGGAGGAGAATGTGTCATGAAACATACAATGATCGATACAAGCCAGATGGAGCTGACCGATAAGGTCGTAGCCATCAAGCGTGTCACAAAGGTCGTCAAGGGCGGCCGCAACATGCGCTTCACGGCTCTCGTTGTTGTCGGTGACGGAAACGGCCATGTTGGCTGCGGCCTTGGCAAGGCAACTGAAATTCCGGAAGCGATCCGCAAGGGCAGAGAGGATGCATCCAAGAACCTCGTCAGTGTTGCGCTCGACGAAGTATCCAGTATTTCCCACGACTACATCGGCAAGTACGGCAGCGCGTCCGTCCTGCTGAAGAAGTCTCCTGATGGTACCGGTATCATCGCGGGCGGTCCTGCACGTACTGTCTGTGAGCTGGCCGGCATCAAGAACATCCGTACCAAGTCCCTTGGTTCCAACAACAAGCAGAACGTTGTTCTGGCAACCATCAACGGTCTCAGCCAGCTGAAGGTTCCGGAAGAAGTCGCAGCAAGACGCGGCAAGACCGTCGCTGAGCTCAAGGGCTGATTACGTACCGGCGAGACATCAATATTATAAATGGAGGTAACTATGCCTACAGATGTGAAAACAGCAGCTGAGCCGAAGAAGCTGAAAATCACCCTGATCAAGTCTACCATCGGCGCTGTTCCCAAGAACCGCGCGATTGTCAAGTCCATGGGATTCAAGAAGCTGAACAGCTCCGTCATCCTTCCCGACAACGCCGCAACCAGAGGACAGATCAGACTGATCAACCACATGGTCAAGGTCGAAGAGCTGGACTGATAGTTTAGGAGGTAAATGATGGATTTACATAATCTCAGGCCTGCTGAAGGCTCTAAGCATGACAATTATCGCAGAGGCCGCGGCCACGCTTCCGGCAACGGCAAGACTGCAGGCTATGGCCACAAGGGCCAGAAGGCCAGGAGCGGCGCTCCCAGGCCCGGCTTCGAAGGCGGCCAGATGCCCCTGTACAGAAGACTCCCCAAGAGAGGCTTCCACAACTACAACGAGAAAGACATCGTTGCCATCGATATCAAGGCACTCGAGAGATTCGAGGATGGTGCGGTTGTTGACGAGCAGGCTCTCCTTGAGAGCAGGGCAGTCAGCAGGCTCGGCGATGGCGTCAAGATCATCGGCAATGCTGATCTGAGCAAGAAGCTCACCGTCAAGGTGACTGCATTCAGCGCAGCTGCCAAGGAGAAGATTGAGGCGGCCGGCGGCACAGCCGAGACAATTGGCTGATCGACAAAGAAATAGTCACGCCATACCGGACAGGTTTCTGGCCGGTATGGCTTGCCCTTTATTCGAAGATTTTTGTATTCAATAAAAGCAGAATCCGGCCATATGAGCAGGATCCGGTCAGGGAGCTGTGGGCAGGAGCATCTGTTCATTCCGCTGTTATCTGACAGCAGTATGAAGGACAAAAATCAGATGAAGACGGGGCAAATCATTTCAGAAAGGCCATAATCAGATGTTTGACTCAATCAAGAATGTCTTTAAAGTCAAAGAGATCAGGATGAAACTCCTGTTCACGTTCCTGATGCTGATCGTCATCCGTTTCGGATGCCAGCTGCCCGTTCCGGGCGTCGACAGGAACTACTTTGCGGACTGGTTTGCACAGCAGACAGGCGACGCGTTCAGCTTTGTGGACGCCTTCACAGGCGGATCCTTCCTGAACATGTCAATTCTGGCGCTGAACATCACGCCCTACATCACTTCTTCCATCATCATCCAGTTGCTGACCATCGCGATTCCCAAGCTCGAGGAGCTGCAGCGGGAGGGTGAGGAAGGCAGAAAGCTGATGACGGCGATCACCCGCTATGTCACGGTGGCCCTGGCCCTGCTGGAGTCCTCCGCCATGGCGATCGGCTTCGGCCGCCAGGGTCTCCTGGAGGAGTTCAACGCGCTCAACGTCATCATGGTCATTGCGACTCTGACGGCAGGCAGCGCCTTCCTGATGTGGATCGGTGAACAGATCACGGTCAAGGGAATCGGCAACGGCATTTCCATCGTACTGTGCATCAACATTGTTTCCAGAATGCCGCAGGATATCGCGGCACTCTTTACCCAGTTCGTTATCGGCAAGAACGTCGCTTTCGGCGCACTCGCAGCCGTGATCATCATTGCGGTGATCCTGGTGATGATCATCATGGTCATCCTGCTCAATGATGCCGAGCGCAGGATTCCCGTATCCTACGCCCAGAAGGTCGGCGGCCGCCGCTTTACCGCGGGCCAGTCATCCTTCATTCCGCTCAAGGTGAATACGGCCGGCGTCATGCCGATCATCTTCGCCTCCTCCCTCATGGAATTCCCCGGTATCATCTCGACGCTGGCGGGATACAAGGGAACCGGCATCTGGTCGGAGGTGCTCCGCTATCTGAGCTCTTCCTACTGGTGCAATCCTTCCTATATCAGATACACGGCAGGTCTTCTGCTCTATATCCTGCTGCTGATCTTCTTCGCGTACTTCTACACCTCGATCACCTTCAATCCGCTCGAGATCGCAGATAACCTCAAGAAGCGCGGCGGTTTTATCCCGGGTATCCGTCCCGGCAAGCCTACCAGTGAATATCTGAACAGGATCCTGAACTACATCATTTTCATCGGCGCGATCGGTCTGACCATGGTCGGTATTCTTCCCTTCATCTTCCGCGGCATCTTCAATGCCTCGATCTCCTTTGGAGGGACCAGCCTGATCATCGTGGTGAGTGTTGTGCTCGAGACCATCAAGCAGGTTGAATCCATGATGCTCGTGAGAAACTACAAGGGTTTCCTCAACGATTGATTATTCTTTACGGATGTCGGCGCACGCGCGTGCGCAGACATGCTGTGGAAGATTCAAAACACTTTCCGAAGGCAGATATACCTGCGCAGATTTCGCGGGTATGCCGCCTTCGGATATTGTATTATTAGAAGGATTCTACTAAAATGTAGATATCTTTGGGACAATGAGCTGAACACGGAGGATCCGGGATCCGGAACCCCGAGGGAGCAGGGACTTAATCATTGCTATTTCATGAATATCCACTGAAAAGGGTACAAGGGAGGTATCACATGAAGATCGTTATGCTCGGAGCGCCCGGCGCGGGCAAAGGCACACAGGCACAGATGATGGCCGAGAAGTTCGGACTTCCCCACATCTCCACAGGAGATATTTTCCGTGCCAATATCAAGAACGGAACCGAACTCGGCAAAAAGGCGAAGGCTTTTATGGACGCCGGCCAGCTTGTCCCGGATGAGCTGACGGTCGAGCTCCTGCTCGACAGGGTCAAGGCGGATGACTGCGCGAAGGGTTATATCCTCGACGGTTTCCCCCGCACCATCCCCCAGGCCGAGGTCCTGACCAATACCCTGGCAAAGACCGGCGAGAAGATCGACTACGCGATCAATGTGGATGTGCCGGATGAGAACATCGTCGCCCGCATGAGCGGCCGGCGCAGCTGCCCCAAGTGCGGCGCCTCCTACCACATCACATTCATTCCTCCGAAGAAAGAGGGAATCTGTGACAGCTGCGGCAGTGAGCTGATCCAGCGCGACGACGACAAGCCCGAGACTGTCCAGAACAGACTGTCCGTCTATCACGAGCAGACCCAGCCGCTCATCGACTACTACGATAAGAAAGGCGCGCTCCGCACTGTGGACGGCACAAAGGATATGAATGAAGTATTCCAGGCAATCAGCGCTATTTTGGAGGGCAAATAATATATGTCAAAAGCAGATGTTATCGAACTTGAAGGAATCGTAACCGAAAAGCTTCCGAACACCATGTTCAAGGTGAAGCTGGAGAACGGCGCCATTATTCTGGCGCATATCAGCGGCAAGCTCCGCCAGAATTTTATCCGCATTCTCCCCGGCGACAAGGTCACACTGGAGATGTCCACCTATGACCTGACCAAGGGAAGGATCATCTGGAGAGACAAGTAAGGATCATACCTGGGACCCCTGCCCGGCTGTGCATCACAGCGCGCAGGGGTTTTTACTGCAATAAGATCTGATTCAGGGCGATGACAGAGCCCGGACGCGAAGACTGCCCGCGGAGAACGCGGCGCGGGATGTATGCCTGCAGGTGCAATCCGGCGGCATTTTTTTAAAAAATATTTATTGCATTTGTTTTTTTGGTGTGCTACTATATTTTGGTCTGTAAATGAGCAGGGGGTGACCCTTGCTCAATTGTCCTGTCTTAAACCGTTTGTACGCATTTCAAGGGACGGGGTGATTTCGGACAGAACCGATAACAGCTGGTGTGAGCCCCGACAAGCGAGGCTGCATCACAGTGGAAAGGAGCAGGAGATGAAGGTTAGAGCTTCCGTGAAGCCTATGTGCGATAAGTGCAAGGTTATCAAGCGCAAAGGCATCGTCAGGATCATCTGCGAGAATCCGAAACACAAACAGAGGCAGGGTTGAGCGAGCTGGTATTGCTTAGCAGGACTGCAGAGGGCATCGTGATCTGAAGGCCGCGGGCCGTCAGGAGAATGCCGGAAGCAGTACTTATCATAGAATAGACAGCGCCCCGTTAACCCAATCATTCAGACCGGGGCTGCGGATTTACTCTTTGATACCATGCCGATCGTTTGGATCGCAGTGGAAAGACCGGTGAGAGCCGGTTGGGCGGACATGCATGAAACGGACATGCCTCTGAGACGCCCCAGTCAATCAGTAATTTATTATGTAGAAGGAGAGTTTTACAATGGCTCGTATCGCAGGTGTTGATTTACCCAGAGATAAGCGCGTTGAGATCGGCCTGACCAGCATTTATGGGATCGGCCGCACGTCTGCAACCAAGATCGTCGACAAGGCAGGTGTCAATCCCGACACAAGATGCCGCGATCTGACTGACGAAGAAGTCAAGAAGCTCAGCGAAGTCATCGCTGAGGATTACATGGTCGAAGGTGACCTTCGCAGAGAAGTCGCCATGAACATCAAGCGTCTCACTGAGATCGGCTGCTACAGAGGCATCCGTCACAGAAGAGGCCTTCCTGTCCGCGGTCAGAAGACCAAGACCAACGCAAGGACCAGAAAGGGCCCGAAGAAGACCATCGCAAACAAGAAGAAATAATTAGTAGTCAGCACCCTGTGAGATCAGGCAATATACAGATCGAAATGCTTGTGTTTCGAGTGGATATTGCCTGGTCTCACAGGGCGGACAAGGCGCGCCGCGCCTCGGACGTCCGTAGATTGCAGATGCGGAGCATCTGCAATAAGGGGGCTGACGGAACAGAAAATCAATAATACCATTTTTGGGAAAGAAAGTAGGTTAGTTTTATGGCAAAGCAGCAGTCCTCCAGAAGGAAGCAGGTCAGACGTGTCAAGAAAAACGTTGAACGCGGCCAGGCCCACATCCAGTCCTCTTTTAACAACACCATCGTTACCCTGACTGATACCCAGGGCAACGCTCTGAGCTGGGCAAGTGCAGGCGGTCTTGGTTTCAAAGGTTCAAGGAAATCTACTCCCTATGCAGCACAGATGGCTGCAGAGACGGCAACAAAGGCAGCGCTCATCCACGGGCTGAAGGCTGTCGATGTCTTCGTCAAGGGACCCGGTTCAGGCAGAGAGGCAGCCATCCGCGCCCTCAACGCCAACGGCCTTGAGATCATCAGCATCACCGACGTGACCCCGGTCCCCCACAACGGATGCCGTCCTCCCAAGAGAAGGAGAGTCTGAGTATTCCGCCCTCTTTTCATTATTTGCGGATATTTACATCAGATTTCAGAGAGTTACGTTATTACACGTTTGGATGAAGACATGCGGGCTGTTCATATGGCAGAGCCTGTGCGGTCCGGTGTTGTAAACAACATGCAGCCCCTTCGATATCGATATATAAAAGCCGAATAATGATTCGGGAGAAGGGCCTGCAGCATCAGAAAGGATTATATCATGGCAGTAAACAGAACTCCGGTACTGAAGAGATGCAGATCTCTCGATCTCGATCCCGTTTTCCTGGGATATGACAAGAAGTCCAAAAGGCAGCTCATCCGCAGAAGCCGCAAGATGAGTGAGTACGGCATGCAGCTTCGCGAGAAGCAGAAGGCAAAATTCATCTATGGCGTTCTCGAGAAGCCTTTCCGCAACTACTATGACAAGGCCGACAGGATGAAGGGCATGACCGGTGAGAACCTGATGACCATGCTCGAGAGCCGGCTGGACAATGTCGTTTTCCGTATGGGCTTTGCCCGCACACGCCGTGAGGCCCGCCAGGTCGTCGGCCACAAGCATGTGACTGTCAACGGTAATCTTGTCAATGTTCCTTCCTACCTCGTCAAGGCAGGCGATGTGATCGAGATCCGCGAGAAGTCCAAGAACATCCAGCGCTTCAAGGATATCTCCGAAGTGACTGCCGGCAGGCTGACCCCCGACTGGGTCGACGTTGACAAGGAAGCCCTCAAGGGCACTGTCAGCCAGCTGCCCAAGAGAGAGCAGATCGACGTTCCCGTCGACGAGATGCTCATCGTCGAGTTGTACTCCAAGTAATTTGACCGTGCGCAGAGCGCAAAGGAGGATTTACGAGTGTTTGATTTTGAGAGACCGAGCATCGAGGTCGTTGAGATCTCCGATGATAAGAAGTACGGCAGATTTGTGATCGAGCCTCTGGAGAGGGGTTATGGCATCACGCTGGGAAATTCCCTCCGCCGGATCATGCTCTCTTCACTTCCCGGCGCTGCGGTGAGTCAGGTTAAAA
>CACZIO010000059.1 GCA_902781215.1 uncultured Lachnospiraceae bacterium | reverse complement strand
CCAGAAGATGAACGAAGGTTACTACTACTTCATCCAGTTCGAAGCTGAAGGCTCCGCGATCGCCGAGATCGAGAGCTTCATGCGCATCATGGATAACGTCCTCAGATATCTGTGCGTAAAACAGGAAGCGGCCTGAATAACAGAAAGAAGAGGTCATCATGAATAAAGTCATACTTATGGGTCGTCTGACCAGGGATCCCGAAGTCAGGTATACGCAGGGTGAGAATTCCCTCTGCATCGCGAATTTCACAGTCGCAGTCGACAGACGCGGCGGCCGCAACAATCAGGACGGAGGCCCCACAGCGGACTTCATTCCCTGCGTTGTCTTCGGCAAACAGGCCGAGCACGTGGAGAAGTACTACCGCAAGGGACTCAAGACCTGCCTGAGCGGACGCATCCAGACCCGCAACTACACCAACCGCGAAGGCGTCAAGGTCTATGTGACCGAGGTGGTTGTCGAGGATCTGGAGTTTGCCGAGAGCAAGAGTGCCTCCCAGGCAAACGGCGGCAGTTACGGCGGCGGCTCTTCCTACGGAAACGGCGGCGGTTACGGCGGTGGAAACTACGGCGGTAACGGCGGCAGTTACGGTGGAAACGGAGGCGGCTACAGCGCCCCCGCACAGAACCAGAACGCGGCACCTGCAGCGGACGCACTGGATGGATTTATGAATATCCCTGACGGCATCGACGAGGAGCTTCCCTTCAGCTGATCATTGAGGATCAGATCATGAAGGTCCTGTCCGCAGGAGACGCAGATCACTGAACGATTCAGATGACTGTGACTGCGCCTGCGCCCGAGATGCGTACCCATAGGGAGTATACAGGAGGTTAGAAATGGCTTTTAACAGAGAGAATCGTTCGGATGCACCTTTCCGCAAGAGAGGCGGCTTCCACAGAAAGAGAAAAGTTTGCGTGTTCTGCGGCAAGGACAACGTGATCGATTATAAGGATGTTGCGAAGCTTCGCAAGTACGTCTCCGAGAGCGGCAAGATTCTGCCCCGCAGAATCACCGGCACCTGCGCGACACACCAGAGAGCGCTCACCAGCGCCATCAAGAGAGCCCGCCACATGGCTCTGATGCCCTACACCGAGCGCTGATCGGCGTGAAAGGGGCGAGATGACGGCCTGAAGCGGCTGTATTTTGCGGCTTCGATTGCCGTTTGTCCGTCAGGACCGGCGGTGTGGCCTGAAATCTCAACATGCTTTTTAAAATGCTTCCTGTCGGCAGCTCGGCTGCCGGCAGGATTTTGCGCAAATATTGATCTGTCGGGCATGCGGGCGCAATCGTGTACATGCGCCTGTGCCGTCACCGGAGCCCGGGCAGATCAGACAGTTTCATATCTCATGCCGGCGTGTCGGAATGGCAGACGAGGCAGACTCAAAATCTGCTGTCCGAGAGGGCGTGTGGGTTCGAGTCCCACCGCCGGCAGTATTTTTACAAAATCCGCATGAGCACGAGCACCAAAAAGCCCGTGTTTATGCGGATTTTTGCGTCCTGCGCGTCGGATGGATCGGGCCTGGAGCCGTTTTTTTCGGGATCTATGCAACACGAAATACAACACGACGCAGCAAATAGGTCGGGGGCCTGCGGGGATGCCCTCCGGCTTCAGCAGTCCCGGTGCATCGGAATACTGTTTCGCAGCGATTGTGATTACGACTGCGCGGGTGTTATAATATAATGCATAGGTGAAGCTCTGCTCGATATGAGCGCGCGAGACTTCACCTGACCGGAGGGACAACAGGACGGAGGAGACACGGGGACTGAACTGTGCCTCCTCCTTCAGCTTTATACCCCGTGGCGGGCCGGTGGACCGTCCCCATGGAGCCCTCTGGCCTCCTACGCCGCCTGGAGCGGAACAAAGGGGGTGAAGATCAAGAAGTGAAACACGAGGCGCTGTACAACTGCATGATCGGCATGTTCGGCGCTGAGAACGCGGGCATCATCGAGTGTGTCGGCGATGAGAATAAGACTGAGGCAGCCCTTGCCAAGGCAGAGGAGTTCGGCAAGTCTCTGTGAGGCAGAGGAGTTCGACAGGTCTCTGTGGGGCAGCGGGGTTCGACATATCCTGTGATCAAGCTTTTCAGCATGAATGAAAAAACAGCCGGCGCATTCTCGTGAATGCATCGCAGGTGTGTGATTCTTCAATATCATGTGACCGACCTGTCGTACTGGAGTACTGGAGAAAAAATGAATCAGGCAGCGAGACCCGTTGAGGGTTCCGCTGCCTGTTTTGTTTTGCGTCCCGGGTGAGTTCCCGTCCCGGGGGAGGGCCTGAAGGGATCTGTACAAAAGCGGAGATAACGATCAACCACGAGAACCGTCCCGGGTGGTTCACTTGCGCCTGAGCTCGGTCCAGTCGAGGCGGCTGGTCAGCTCGTCGTCGAGGGCGGTGCCGGAGACTTCGATGGTGTCGCCGTAGCGGTTCTGGTAGACGTGGTCGGCGGTGACGCTGGCCTCCACGGTGCGGCCGGAGGAGGTCTGCCAGGTGTTGACGCCGCGAATGGCCTGGGACCAGTTTTCGCTCATACGGCTCTGGGAAGCGCTGCGCTTTTCCCAGGAGTCCATGATGCCGCGGGAGATCTCATCGCTGTTTGCCTGGATCTGGCGGGCCAGGTCGGCCTGGCGGCGCTGGGCGTCGATGCGCATCTGGGTGGCCTGGGCGTTGAGTCGGGCCGCTTCCGTGATCCTCTGCTGGTGCATCTGCTCGATGAGGAGGTTTCTGCGTTTCCAGAGGGCGGGATCCGGTGCCAGGCTGCCGATGAAGCGCAGGAAAAGATTGGTTGCCGTCTTTTCGAGCTCGATCGGAGCGGCCATAAAGTAGAATCGGTCGGCGCCCCAGTCGATGGTATCGACGCGCTTCCCGTATTCCTTGCCGTGGCCGAAGGGGATGCCCTCAGAGCCGACGCCGGTGGGAGAGTCCTTGCCTTTTCCGGTCGCAGCGGCCTTGGCGGCGGCTTTTGCCTTTTTACTGGATCCGCCCTGCATGCCCATGGCGAGGAGGCCTCCGAGGCCTCCTCCGAGGGCGAAGGCCATGCTGTTGGAGGCATCGTAGTATTCGACGCCCTTGTAGTCGCAGCCGGCCAGGAAGACAGTCCGCCTGCCCTTGACGACTGCCTCATAGCGGTAGAGGAAGGCATCGCAGTAATAGGTGGACACGGCGATCTGCACACCGATATTGATCGAGTGATCCTGGAAAAAGCGGGCCAGGCGGTTCCGCTCCCCCTGCAGATCTGCGCCGAAGGGGCTGGGAAGCTTGGCTCTGGCTGTGGGCTGCAGGCGGACACCGGCCATTTTGGCGGCATACTCGTGCAGGTATGCATCCGGCTCCATAAAATTGCGAAGCTGGGTCTTGAAGGCGCCGGGCACGCTGGCGGCCGCGGACCGCAGCAGGGGATTCAGGTAGTAGGAGTAGAACTCTCCGGAGGTGGAGGAGAGAAAGATGCTCCTGTCGGGGCTGGCCGCCTGGATCGATGCCGTAAAGGGAACCATATCGCTCTGCCATTTCTGGATCAGGGTTCCGCCTACCGTGAAATTCTCCGGGATGGCGGCGGAGGCAAGGGTGATGCCGGACTGGGCGTCGGCAAATTTCCTGGGGATGATCCGGATGCCGGCGGGTTGGGCAGAGGGCTGTGCTGTAGCAGTAGTGCCTGCGGCTCCGGACTGTACCGCAGGCGCCGGCGCAGGTTGGGGCTGGCTCTCCTTCGCCTGCAGAGCAGCCTCTTTCTGTTGCAGGTCAAAAGCCGCGGCGGCAGCGGTTGCGGCCGCATTGGCCGCATTGGCAGCTGCGATGGCATTGGCGGCGGCGCGGGCGGCTGCGGCGGCGATCTCGGCGGCTTTTTCCGGATTATTGGCAAGATTTGGATCCTGTGCGGCCTGAATGATCGAGGATGCCATTGCAGTGGAGGAGGCGGCAGCGGCCGCGCCTGCCGAGGCACTCTGACTGGCTGACATGGAGGCCTGCGACGCGACCAGGGAAGGATCTGTCGCAGGACTTTCTTTCGGTGATTCCGCTTCAGAGCCGGAGTTGGAACCGGAGCCGGCCTGTGCCGTCAGATTTGATCCGACAGGAATTCGGAAGGCGGTTCCGCACCAGATACAGTTGATCAGCCTCGTTCCCGCATTGTTTTCATTGGGACCGCCGCAGGCGGGACATGTATAAGTCATGAGATCTCCCTTCTTTTTGAGGTTCTCGAGATCTATAACCTCTCGATCTACAAACGTGGTCAGATATGGTCAAATGTGAAGCGGTGCACAGGACATATGTCATTTTGCCTGGGCTGATTTGCACGAGTTGTTTTGCTTATTATTGTTCGTGTTTTTGTACAAAAATACTATATCATGCCGTATTTTGAGGACGCAAGCCTGCGGGTCATTTTCAGGGCTGGTTTCAGGGTTGGTTTCAGGACAGGTTTCATGGAGGAGGATCATTTGGCGCGGCGGCATACAGGGGACGTCAGGCACTTGAGATGGCTTGACAGAAGCCTGTTCATCTTCGCAAGATGTTCAAATGCAGAGCAGGGTGAAAAATGATAGAATGATAATTGCTATAGCAGATGCGGGGATGCCCCGGCTTGTGTAGGAGAGATAAACGGAAACTCACAACGGTCGTAAACGGCCGCATGCGGGAAAGGAACAAGGGACTGAGAACAGCGCAAATGTGGAGGTATCTATGAGAGCATTGCGAATCGGCGTGATCGGACTGGGAGACATCTGTCACGCCTATCTGTCGAATCTGCAGAAATTTCCTGAGGAGGTGGAGCTGTACGCCTGTGCCTGCCGGACGCCGGCCAAGGCGGAAGCCAAGAAGGAACAGTACGGCTTCAAGAAGGCCTATGCCACCGGGGATGATTTGCTGGAGGATCCGGACGTGGACCTGGTCCTGAACCTGACGACGCCGGCGGCGCATTATTCCTACAACATCGCCGCCCTGCGGGCAGGCAAGCACGTGTATACCGAGAAGCCGCTGGCCGCGACCTTTGCCGAGGGGCAGGAGATCATGGCGCTCGCCAGGGAGAAGGGGCTCTATGTCGGGTGCGCGCCGGACACCTTCATGGGCGCGCGCCTGCAGACCTTCCGCAGGCTGATGGATGAGGGCGTTGCTGGCGATATCGTCGCGGGGACAGCCAACTGCATCTCCCACGGCTGGGAATGGTATCACCCGAGTCCGGCCTTCTTCTACCAGAAGGGCGCGGGGCCTGTGCTGGATATCGGCCCCTATTACATGACGGCACTGTTGTCCCTGCTGGGACCGGTCGAAACAGTTACCGCCATGGGCATCCGGCCGCAGGGGGAGCGTATGATCTATTCCGAGCCCATGAAGGGACAGATGCTGCAGGTGGATCCGGAGATCCAGACCTCCCTCATGGCGGTCCTGAAGTTTCGCTCCGGCGCTGTCGTCAACTACAACATGGTCTGGGACGCCTGGGATTCTGTCATGCCGCGCATGGAACTCTACGGGACGAAGGCGACCCTGGTCATGGCGGATGAGGATCCCAACGGCGGCCCCAATATTTTTGGCGGCGACACGCTGGTCAAGACCCGGGAGACCTACCGCTGGAAAAACATGCCCCGGCACGAGGGCGACGAGGATATTCCCTGGGAGATCGCGGAGGTCCGGCATGACTATAACGCGACCAGCTATGTGACCAACAACCGCGGGATCGGTCTGGTCGACATGGTCCGCGCGATCGCGGAGGGCCGTCCCGGCCGGGCGAGCGGCGACATGGCCCTGCACTCTCTCGAGGTGGGGGAGGCCATTCTGGTCGCTGCCAGGGAGGAGCGTTTTGTCTCTATTCACACCTCTTTTGAGCGGCCCGAGCCCATGCCGGAGAAAGCTACAAATTGAGAAGTACCAATGATGTTGCGCCGGTGCTGCAGCCAGAAATGACTGTGGCACCGGCTTTTTCGGCTATTCTGGCTGTTCTGGCTCCGATCCGGACACACAGGCCATGGAAGAATACATTGCAATATACGCAGATATGCGTATAATTGATGTAAAAAGGAGATGGTAACAACAGGATTTCGCAAAGAGGGGAGGAATCATGACCGCTTTGAAGCAACTGCGTGAAGCTGCCGGCCTGACGCGCAGAGAGGTATCCGAACAGAGCGGGATCAACCTCCGGTCTCTGCAGGATTACGAGCAGGGGCACAAAAATATTGTCCGGGCAAATGGAGAGATTCTGTTCAAGCTTTCTCTCGTCTTAGGATGCACGGTGGAGGATCTGCTGACTCCTTATCTGGTGGGAAGATCGCACAGCGCTGATTCTTTCTTTCAGGAGGATACAGGGAGGGAAGAGATCAAGGACAGCTGCGCCGAAGAAGCAGTTACCGGGAATGACCGTTTTACACCAAAGACGGAGGCAGACGTATTCGGAGAGGGCGAAGCAGAGAAGGAGCAGGAAGACGAACAGAGAGGAATGCTTGGGAAACTTCTTGAGAACAGCAGCTTCCGGTCTGAGCAATATCACCTGTCCGGCAGATGGCTTATGACGGACAAGGGAATGTCGATCATATTTGTCTGCCGGGGATCTGTTGTTCAGCTTCCTCTGCCGGTCTGGGTGACAGAGAAAACGCTGCCCTGGCTGTCGGAGGCGGCTGTAATGAGAATGGAACGGTATATGGAAGATCTGTCGTTTCAAGACAGGAGCAGCCGACTGACAAAGACAGGAGAATGGGATGATTGGGGATAGCAGGAACAATCTTTTCTATTTGCTGCACAAAGATGATATCGTCACGACGGTAGAAATTGATCCGGTCTCCGGACAGATCACCCGTGTCGGGACAAAGGTGAGAAGGGAGCTGCTGCCGCCGGGAGGCAGTATGTCTCCGGATGATCTGCGTGCATGGTGGATTCGCCGCGCGGTTCCCGCCCGGCAGGGAATGATCCGGAAAATCCTGGAGCGGCAGGGAATTCCTTCCACCCAGACGTATCTGACGATGAACTGTGGGCTCAGTCTGTCTGACCATTACTGGATCAGGCCTGTGGAAAGCAGCCTGGGTTGGGAAGATGTCAATCTTTTTACCAACGGTTTTCGTGATGACATCGGTGAAATGCAGTTTGCCCATGGTGGTGACGGATATGAGACGCTGGATCTGACTGGAATCTCCGTCTTTTATCCGAGTGCTTCCACCCAGGGTGAGCTCCGGAAAAAATGGGTGATCCGGGATGGAAAGAGGTGCCTGATCAAGGGCAACTACGGCGACAGCTGCCAGCAGAGCGTAAATGAAGTGATCGCGACGCGGCTGCATGAGGGACAGGGACGTGTCCCTTTTACACGATACGAGCTCTGTGAGATCATGACGGAGCAGGGAATGAGAACAGGTTGTATCTGTGAGGACTTTGCAGACGGTGAGACTGAATTTATTCCGGCCTATGACATTGTCTGCTCTGCCAAAAAAGATAATGCCCTGTCTGAATATGAGCATTTGTCCGTCTATGCACGCGGGGTGGATTGGAAGAGGGCAAAGTACGTACCTTTCTCGAATATCAGATTCTGACAGATTTTGTACTGACGAACACCGACAGGCATTTTAACAATTTTGGCGTTTTGCGAGATTCCGCCAGTCTGTCCCTGGTTGGGATAGCACCTGTTTTTGATACAGGAAACAGTATGTTCTGGAATTGTACTGCCCTTCCGTTGTCAGACCCTCTTCTCAGCATTCCCGTCAGCAGCTTCCGAAAAAAGGAAGTGGATCTGTTGAGGTATGTGACCGATTACGCACTTGTTGATATCGCAAAGCTGCCCGGAGAGAGCGAAATCGGGACATTGCTTGGAGAGGCAAATCTGACAGACCGGCAGATGACGGGAATTCTGACAGGATACAGGAAAAAAATCGACCTGCTCGCGAAAGTACAGGCGTGAGAAAAAATCTGGAGCTATCACTACACATGAATATTTATTTTGCCCCGCTTGAGGGAATCACCGGATACAGTTATCGCAATGCCCATCATCGGCTCTTTACCGGAATCGACCGCTACTACACGCCCTTTGTGGCGCCCAACTACACCCATCATTTCAAGGGAAAGGAAAAAGCGGATGTCGCGCCGGAAAACAACACGGACCTGCCGCTGGTTCCACAGATCCTGTCCAATCGGGCGGAGGATTTTCTGTGGGCAGCGGGGGAACTCTATGACCTGGGTTATCGTGAGATCAACCTGAATCTGGGCTGCCCCATGCCCACCGTCGTGCGCAAAAAGCGCGGGGCCGGGCAATTGGCTGATCTGGATGCCCTGGACCGGTTCCTGGAGGAGATCTGCGAGGGGATGGACAGTCAGTATGGACTTCGTGATACGACTGATGCGGTTTCTGACAGATGGGCTGCAGCATCAGGGGCAGAAATATCCAGCAATCCTGATATTGCCGGATCAGCAGATGAAAAGGGGCGGGAGAAAGAGCAGGGCTCCCTGCGCTTTTCCGTCAAGACCCGGATCGGCGTCGAAGACGCGTCCCGTGCGGCGGACCTCTTGAGAATTTACAACAGATACCCCGTCTGCGAACTGACGGTGCATCCCAGGACCCAGAAGGACATGTATAAGAATACGCCTGACCTCGAAGTTTTCGGCATGTTCCTGGAGGGGTGTGTGCATCAGGTCGTCTACAACGGAGATATCTGTTCCATGGAGGATCTCCTGGCGCTGCGGGAGCGCTTCCCGCAGGTCGACACGGTCATGATCGGTCGTGGTCTGATCACGAATCCTGCCCTTGCCCGAGAGCTGCAGGGCGGAGAGAAGCTTTGCAAACGGGAGCTTCGCAGCTTCCACGATGCCCTGTATGAGGCGGCGGTCCAAACCCTTCCGGGCACAGTCCCCATCCTCGGCCGCATGAAGGAACTCTGGTTTTACATGGGAGCCAACTTCAGGAATGCCGACCGCTGCCTGAAGGAAATCCGCAAGTCCAGGAACCTGGTCCAGTACCAGGCGGCGGTGCGCACCCTGTTTGTCGAGTGCGAGCTGTGAAGGGACCAGAGGGACGGTTCTCCCGGTTTTTCCGGGGACCAGAGGGACGGTTCTCCGGCCCCTTTGCCGGGCGGAAACGGAGGCTTAGGGGACCACAGAACCGTCCCTGTGGTTCCTCCCTGTGGTCTCCGGCTTCCGGAAAGTTGGAATTGACACATCTAGTTAGATACGGTAAACTCTAAGTGCCGCTGAGGGAGCGGTACTTTTTTTGATACGGAGTTAGTAAAAACTAATCCTGTTTGCTTCTAATAACTCAAGCTGCCGGACAGGTGAAGCCGGAATTTCGGACCGGGGAAGGCTGTCGCGGAATGGCTGCAGGAGTTCCGGAGAAAACAACAGAAGTATAGACAATGCCTGTGCTCTGGTGAGCGGCATGGTGGGAAAGAATGGAAAAATACACGCAGGCGCAGAAAGAAATCGCCGACAGGGCGCGGGATATCGTGTTCGCCAATCTGGAGAGGCATGTCACGATCGCGGAGCTGGCACAGGAGATGCATGTGTCGCAGACCCAGATCAAGGTATGTTTCAACAGGGTATACGGCATGCCGGTCTTTTCGTATGCGCGGAAAGCGCGCATGGAGGCTGCTGCCGACCAGCTGAAGGAGACACAGGATTCGATCCTGGAGATCGCCGGCAAATACGGCTATGAGAACGGGAGCAAGTTCGCGACGGCCTTTCGCAGTGTGATGGGCGTCTCCCCCAGCCAGTACAGGAGGCGCTATCGCTGGGAACAGGAGAACGGAATTGCTCCGCACATGACGCAAGTGGAACCCTGACATGCCGGCATGGCCGGAAGTGGTATAAAAGCTGAAAACACAATCTGTCTTTTTGGAGCCAAAAGAGTTAGGACTAACCGTATTATTTCGTCTTTTTGGAGTCGAACGAGCCAAAACTAACTCACTATCATGAGTTTATAGCAAGCAAACGAACGCGGGGACTGAATGAGCAGGACTCCCGCGCGGTCAATATCCATACCGGTCCCTGTCGCGTGAAACAGGCAATATCAGAAACCGTGAGAGAACGGGGCGTGAGAATCGGGGCGGCATGGACAGTCAGAACAGGAGGCACCTTATGTTTATCTTGGATTGTTTGGAACATTGCAACTGGAAAGCACTCAGACTGATTGGCTGCGGCGCACTGCTGGGCTCCTACGGAGTAAAGCTCCTGTCCAGCTCGGATGCGAAGAAGGCATATACGCATGGTACGGCGGCGGTTCTGCGCATGAAGGATGAGGTCCTCAAGGACGTCACCACGATCCGCGAGAACTGCAGTGATATCGCGGCGGATGCCCGTGAGATCAACGAGAAGCGGCAGGCAGAACTGGATGCGAAGCAGATCGAGGACGCGAAAGCGATCCTGGCGGCTGCGGAGGCCTGCAAGGCGGATTATACAGAGGCATGATCATAAGATCACAGAAACCGGTATGATGACAGCTGCCCCGCAGGAAATGCTCCTGCGGGGCGGTTTTACGTAAGATGCGAAGGTCATATACACAGGAGTCAATCCGAAGGCTTTGTATATAGTCTTTTCGCGCAGGTAATTTATACGGTTTTATACGGAAGAGAAAAAAATGAAATGCAGAATATTACATGAATCGGGCGGCCGCATGCGTGTCAGGATGGCCCAGCGCCGGATGACCATGGCCCAGGCGGACCGGCTGCACTACTATCTGTCAGCCCTCCCGGTGGTGTCCAAGGTGACCGTCTCTGACCGCACCATGGACGCGACGATTCTATATGATAAAAAAAACAGGCAGGCGCGGGAGAACATTATCTCCGCGCTGTCGACATTTGACTACGAGACCTCGGAGGTCGAGGTGCCCGAGCACACCGGCCGCGAGCTGAGCCGGACCTATGAGGACAAGCTCTTTTTCCTGGTCCTGGGGCGGGCGGTCCGGTCCTTTGTCCTGCCGGATCCGGTGAACCGGGTCTACAACCTGGTCAAGGCCGCCCGCTACATCGGCGAAGGTCTGCGCTGCCTGTGGAGGGGTAAGCTGGAGGTTCCGGTCCTGGATGCCACGACGATCTCGGTCTCGCTCCTGCGGGGCGACTACTCCACGGCTGGATCGGTCATGTTCCTGCTGGATGCAGGCGCCCTCCTGGAGGAGTGGACCCACAAGAAGTCGGTCGACGACCTGGCCCAGCGCATGTACCTCAACGTGGACAAGGCCTGGGTGCGGACGGAGGCAGGCGAGGAAGTCCTGGTCTCTGTGCGCGATGTGAAGCCGGGCGACCACGTCGTAGTCCGGACGGGCAATGTCATCCCGCTCGACGGTATCGTCGAGAGCGGCGAGGGCAGCGTCAACCAGGCCTCCATGACGGGCGAGTCCCTGCCGGTCCGCAAGGACGCGGGCGCCTATGTCTATGCGGGCACCGTCCTGGAAGAGGGCGAACTGGAATTCCGCGTCGAGAAGGCGCTGGGCAGCGGCCGCTATGACAAGATCGTGTCCATGATCGAGGATTCGGAGAAGCTCAAATCCGCGACGGAGAGCCGGGCGGCCCATCTGGCCGATTCCCTGGTGCCCTGGTCCCTGGGCGGCACGGTCCTGACCTATGCCATCACCCGCAATGCGACGCGGGCCCTGTCCTTCCTGATGGTGGATTTCTCCTGCGCCCTCAAGCTGGCCATGCCCATCACGGTGCTGTCAGCTATGCGCGAGTGCAGTGACCACCACATCAACGTCAAGGGCGGCAAGTTCCTGGAGGCCGTCGCCCAGGCGGATACCATCGTCTTCGACAAGACGGGGACTCTGACCAAGGCGACGCCCAGCGTCCGTGAGGTAATCACCTTCGGCGGACAGAACGAACCTGAGATGCTGCGTCTGGCAGCCTGCCTGGAGGAGCATTTCCCCCACTCCATCGCCAACGCGGTCGTCCGCGAGGCAGAAAAAAGGGATCTCGAGCACGAGGAACGGCACGCGAAGGTGGAATACGTCGTCGCGCACGGCATCGCCAGCTCCATCGACGGTGTCCGCGCTCTGATCGGCAGTTACCACTTCATTTTTGAAGATGAAAACTGCGAGGTGCCGGATACGGAAGAGGACCGCGCCCGGTTCGAGTCCCTGCCCGACGACTGCTCCCTCCTCTATCTGGCGCTCGGCGGAACACTGGCCGCGGTTATCTGCATCGAGGATCCCATCCGGCCCGAGGCCGTCCGCGTCGTGGATGACCTGCACGCTGTCGGCTTCTCACGCGTCGTCATGATGACCGGCGACAGCCGCAAGACCGCGGCAGCCGTCGCGGCACGCCTGGGCATGGACGACTTCTACGCCGAGGTCCTCCCCGAGGACAAGGCCGCCTTCATCCGCAGTGAGCACGAGGCGGGGCGCAAGGTCGTCATGATCGGCGACGGCATCAACGACTCCCCGGCCCTGTCCGAGGCCGATGCCGGCATCGCCATCGCGGCGGGCGCCGCCATCGCCCGCGAGATCGCCGACATCACCATTTCCGCCGACGACCTCCGCGAACTTGTCGTTCTGCGCCGCATCAGCAACGCCCTCATGGCCCGCATCGACGGCAACTACCGCCGCATCATGACCTTCAACGGCGCCCTCATCGCACTCGGCCTCATGGGCCGCATGCCCTCCGCCCGCGCCGCCCTCCTCCACAACGTCTCCACCATCTACTTCAGCGTGGACAGCATGAAAAACTTGTTGTAAAAGCCCGATCAAGCGACCGAGCGTGTCCATGCTCGCATGGAGACACGCTCGGTCATTTGATCGGCTTTTACCACATTTGACCCCCTCATTTTTCCCATGTACAATAGACACCGACCTGACAACGCATTTTACGCAGAAAGGAATACCACCTATGGCTGTCTATACTGTACGAAAAGACTATCACACCCGCGGCAACATGGGCATGATCGATGTGACCGGCGATTTCCAGAGCGCAGTGACCGCCGCCTGCCGGGAGAAAAAGATCAGCAGCGGGATCATCACCGGGTTTACGACCGGCGGCGTCGCTGCCCTGACCACCCTGGAATTCGAGCCGGGCCTCGTCGGCCACGATGTGCGCGAGGCCATGCAGGGCATCGCTCCCTATCGCGATGAGAAGGGCCATGTCATTCACTACCGCCACCATGACACATGGCACGATGACAATGGATCCTCCCATATCCATTCCCTGATTCTGTCGCCCTTCATCACGATCCCCTTTGTGGACGGCAAGATCACCATCGGCCCTTGGCAGAACCTGACTCTGGTGGAGTGCGATACCCGCGACCGTGAGCGGGAGATCGTCTTCCAGGTCATGGGTGAGTGACCGTCAAAAAATACCGCGCACAGATCGGCGCAGAAAACGCGTGGATAATGCCCGGGTAAAGAGGATGTGTAAGAGTCTCGCATGCGAGGCTCTTTTTTTTCGGAGTGAAAAAAGCAGAAAATATGTCTATTTGGAGTTGTAACGGGCATGATGGTTAGCTATAATTAACCAACAGCAAGAGTTAGACGAAGATAACCTTCTGGCTGAATCAGATTCCCGCAAACAGGGATCAGAGATATTGCATTTACATCTTATGCAGGTGTATGCCGATATGAGTCAGTACAGGATTTCCTCAGTAAAAGTCCGTAACTGTAGCCGCCGCAAGGCGTTTTCTTTTTCAATTGGGGTTAGATAAATCTAACCCAGACGTCATTGAAAATCCTGAAAACAGTCGATGAAAATGAACTGCCGTACCGTGTGCTGCAGGACCGGCGGATACGCCGGCTGCATGAACTGCGAGATGAGGGACCTGTACGTTATTATTTGCAGCGCAATCCCGTGTCAACAGAAGAGGAGGGCGAAGATGAGTGTGATCATTCTGGGCGGCAACGAATGTATGGAGCGCCAGTACAAGGATCTGTGTAAGGAATATAAATGCCGGGCGAAGGTTTTTATCAAGCCTTCCGGGAGCCTGAAGAACAAGCTGGGAAATCCCGACCTGATGATCTGTTTCACAGGCGCGCTCTCGCACAAGGTGCTCAAGTGCGCGCAGAACGAGATCAAGGGCCTGGACACCAAGGTGGAGCACTCCCGGACAGCCTCCATGGCGGCTCTTCGCAGCATCCTGGAGAAGCATGCGGGCGCATCTGTGGCGTGACCCATCTCCGTGACAGAAAAAGATAAAGGAGCCGGAGAACCGCCCCCTTGGTACCTGTGAGGTAAAAACGATGTCGGATGAAATGCTGGTACAATACGGATCCCCCACGCTGGCGGGGATCAAGACAGGAAATCTCTTTACCTGCCCCTATACGGACAGGAAGCAGACCATGAGGGAGCTGCGCCGGCTGAACCGGAGACTGGGGCCCAAGGGCCTGCGGGTCCTGCCCCTGCGCTATTCGGCGGAGCGGGTGCTGATCTATCTGTACCGGCCGGACCGCCTGGAAAAGGACCTGTCCGACAGGGAGGCGGCAGAGCTGCTGGAGAAGGCGGGATACCGGCATGAGAACGCGACCCAGTGCGTGGTCGAGCTCATCCGACGCCTCAACAGCTGCACAAAAAAAGATCTGCAGAGTGAGTTCCCGCATGAGATCGGCCTCTTTTTGAGCTATCCGCCGGAGGATGTGAGGGGCTTCATCGCCCACAGCGCCAACCGGTCCGACGGCTGCAAGCTGGTCGGCACCTGGCGGGTGTACGGAGATGTGGACGCGGCCAGAAAGACATTTGAAAAATACCGCAAGTGTACAGAATCCTACTGTCAGCAGTGGTCGGACGGTGTTCCCCTGGTCCGGCTGGCTGTCACTGCGTAAGAAGATGCGGGAAGGTGTAGGAAGATTCAGAAAGATGTAAGGTGCAGCCTCTTGCTGCGTTTACATAAAACTGTGACCATAATGTCATTTATCACAGTCAACAAGTCAATAAACGATCAATTGAGAAAGGAAGTAAAAAGACATGAGCAAAGTAGCAGTGGTTTTCTGGAGCGGCACCGGCAACACAGAGGCAATGGCGAACGCTGTCGCGGCGGGCGCACAGGAGAAGGGCGCGGAAGTCACCATGATGGGACCCTCTGATTTCGGTGCGGCGGCTGTTGCCGGTTATGACGCGATCGCATTCGGCTGCCCCGCTATGGGCGCGGAAGTTCTCGAAGAGGCTGAGTATCAGCCCATGTGGGACGAGGTCAAGGGAGAGCTCTCCGGCAAGAAGATCGCTCTGTTCGGCTCCTATGGCTGGGGCGACGGCGAGTGGATGCGCATGTGGGAAGACGAGGCCAAGGGTGCCGGCGCCGAGCTGGCCGTGGACAGCGTGATCGTCAACGGCGCTCCCGACGACGAGGGCGAGGCGGACTGCAAGGCTCTGGGCGCTGCACTGGCATAAGGATAAAAAAGGTAAAAACCAAAGGGGTGTTATAACAGGTAATGAGGAATGAGAAAACCGGAGGACGCGGCAGACAGCTGCAGCCTCCGGTCTTCTCATGCGCTGAAAGCGCTTCGAATGCAGGAACGGCCTGAGCCTTCTGCCAGCCTTTTACGCAAACCGGCGTTGAACGGCGCACGGCCTGTCAGTGCATGCTGATCATAATGCTTCGCATTGTGCATGGCCGCGCGCAGGTTACGCCAATGCGAAGCATTGGTTCCGCCGCAGAAGACGTAAATATCACTGGCCGTTTCTGGCTTTTTTGGATAGAAAGAATAGCATATACAGCTGAGATGCGCTATAATGGTTAACTAATACTAACAAGGTTATATTTATCTAATGGTGAAAGGTAAATCCTGATAGAGGGTGTATATGCGAAGATCAATGACGGACGATCAATGGCCGGAGATGAATGGAAGAAGGTAAGCGGACGAAAGACATGATACTGGAATTAAAAGATATCCGGAAGGCATACGGCAAAGGGGACAGCTACGTGGAGGTCCTGCGGGGCATCAGCCTGGGTGTGGAAAAGGGCGAATTCTGCGTCCTGCTGGGACCGTCCGGATCCGGCAAGTCGACGCTGCTCAACATCATCGGCGGGATCGACACGGCGGACAGCGGTGAGATCCTGATCGACGGGGACCGGATGAGTGCCATGAAGGAGAAACAGCTCACCCGCTACCGCCGCCAGCATCTGGGTTATATTTTTCAGATGTACAACCTGATTCCCAATCTGACAGTGCGGGAAAACATCGAGGTGGGGGCCTGGCTGAGCAGGGATCCGCTGGATGTCGAGGAGATCCTGCACACGCTGGGACTCTATGACCACCGGGACAAGCTCCCCAATCAGCTCTCGGGCGGCCAGCAGCAGCGGACCAGCATCGGCCGGGCGATCGTCAAGAACCCGGACATACTCCTGTGCGACGAGCCGACAGGGGCCCTGGACTACAATACCTCCAAGGAGATCCTGCAGCTGATCGAGCGGATCAGCCTCCAGTACCGGACCACGATCGTCATGGTCACCCACAATGAAGCCATCGGCGCCATGGCGGATACCATCATCCGCCTGCGCGACGGGAAGATCCGGGACTGCATCCACAATGCGGCCCGTGTACCTGCGGAGGACCTGGAATGGTGAAGCACAATCCTCTCCGCAGGAGGCACCTGCGGAGCGAGTTCGGCAAATATCTGGTCATTTTTCTGCTGCTGGTCTTTACCATCGGCCTGATCTCCGGCTTCCTGGTGGCGGACGGAAGCATGATCATTGCCTATAACGAAAGCTTCGAAAAATATAACATGGAGGACGGAAACTTCCGGACGGATGAGGAGATCTCCCGCGATAACCGCAGGGATATCGAGGCATACGGCGTCCGCCTCTATGACAATTTTTATCTGGAAAAAAAGACCGG